>CAZTGV010000028.1:0-27614 GCA_964613475.1 uncultured Gemmatimonadota bacterium | reverse complement strand
TCATCCACCAGCTCGTGAAGGCGCACTCCCTGTACGAGAAGGACGTGGAGTACGTCGTCGAGAACGGCGAGGTGATCATCGTCGACGAGTTCACCGGCCGGAAGATGCCGGGCCGCCGCTGGAGCGACGGCCTGCACCAGGCCGTGGAGGCGAAGGAGGGGGTCAGCGTTCGGGGAGAGACGCAGACGCTGGCCACGATCACCATCCAGAACTACTTCCGCATGTACGACAAGCTGGCCGGCATGACCGGCACGGCGGAGACCGAGGAGGCCGAGTTTCACGAGATCTACGGCCTCGAGGTCATCGTCATCCCGACGAACCGGCCCGTTCGTCGGGTGGACAACGACGACGTGATCTTCCGCACGAAGCGGGAGAAGTTCTCGGCCCTGTTCGACGAGATCGAGCGGATGCACGGCCGCGGGCTCCCGATCCTGGTCGGCACGACGAGCGTGGAGGTGTCCGAGAAGATCAGCCGCATGCTGAAGCGGCGCGGCTTGCCGCACGAGGTGCTGAACGCGAAACAGCACGAGCGGGAGGCCCAGATCGTGGCCAACGCCGGGCAGCCCGGCGCGATCACGATCGCCACGAACATGGCCGGGCGCGGGACCGACATCAAGCTCGGCCTCGGCTGTGTGAAGTGCGGCGTGTGCGGCATCCAGTCCGAGGAGCCGGCCTTCGGCCAGGTCCAGGAGGAGCCCGACCTCACGCCCGCGCAGGTCGAGGCCCTTGGGTGCCAGGTGGACCCGCCCTGCGGGCTCCAGATCCTGGGGACGGAGCGGCACGAGTCGCGGCGGATCGACCGGCAGCTCCGCGGGCGTTCGGGGCGGCAGGGGGACCCGGGCTCCAGCCTCTTCTTCCTCTCCCTCGAGGACGACCTGATGCGGCTCTTCGGGTCGGACCGGATCGCCAAGATCATGGACCGGATGGGGATGGAGGAGGGCGAGGTCATCACCCATCCGATGGTCACCAAGCAGATCGAGCGGGCGCAGCGCCGGGTCGAGATGCAGAATTTCGAGGCCCGGAAGAAGCTCCTCGAGTACGACGACGTGATGAACCAGCAGCGGGAGGTCATCTACGACCTCCGGCTGTTCGCCCTCGAGGGCGGGGAGGACCTGAAGGGCGAGGCGTGGGAGATGATCGAGCGGGCGCTCCGCGAGGAGGTGGAGATGCGCCTGCCCGAGGGCAGCCACCCCGAGCAGTGGGACCTCGCCGGGCTCCGCGAGGGGCTGCTCATCGACTACTTCCTGCCGGTGGACTTCCTGCCGACCGAGGGGAACGGGGCCGAGGCGGTCGAGTGGCGGGAGCCGTGGGAGGCGGCGGACGCGGTGGTCGAGCACGGCCACGCCTTTTTCCACGACAAGCTTGAGAGCTTCGACGCCGCGATCGAGGGCGCCGAGCGGGTGTGGGAGCAGGTGCTCCGCTACGTGGTGCTGTCGGTGATCGACGAGAAGTGGAAGGACCACCTGTACGACCTCGACCACCTGCGCGACTCGATCCGCTACCGGGCCTACGGGCAACGAGATCCGCTCATCGAGTACAAGAAGGAGGCCTACGAGATGTTCGTGGACCTCCTGCGCGACGTCCGCAAGACGATCGCCAACCGGCTCTTCCGGGCGCAGGTCGAGCCGCAGGTTCGGCTGCGGGCGCCGCGGGTGAGCCGGCTCAGCGGTCCGAGCGGCAGCCCGGGCACCGGGGTCGCCGCGCGGCGGACCGGCGGCGCGGCCCGCGAGGGCCGCGCGGAGGCGGCGGGGAGCGAGGCGGCGGCCGCTTCCGGCTTCTCCGGCACGGGTGTGGCGACGGCGGCCCGCGAAGGGGTCGGCGCGCCGGCGGTGGGCCCGGAAGCGGCCGAGCCGCGGGTGATCCGGCCCGACGAGCCGCTGGACGTGCCCGACGAGCCCGGTCGGAACGACCCCTGTCCCTGCGGGAGCGGCAAGAAGTACAAGAAGTGCCACGGGCGGCTGGCGTAAGGGAAGGGTCCCTCAGGCCAGCGCCTCGACCGCGGCGAGCGCCCGGTCGATCTCCTCCTCGTCGTTCCACAGGGCGGGCGCCAGGCGGGCGTAAGGACGGTCGTAGGGGGTCACGCTCGCCACCACCCCGCGCTCCCCGAGCCCCTCCACCACCTGCGCCGGCGTCCGGCCGTCCACCTCGAAGCAGACGATGCCGGCCGAGAGCGCGGCGTCCATCGGCGTGTGGAGCCGGACGTGACCCATCGCCTCCAGCCCCCGCTTACAGCGTTCGGCGAGCGCGTGGATGTGGTCGCGCACCTCGCCGCGACCCAGGCCGCGGTGGAACGCGAACGCCTCGCCCAGCGCCCACAGGTGCTCGAACGCCTTGAAGCCGCCCGGCGTCATCCGCTCGCCCCAGCTCCGGCCCGGGGTGAAGGTGGGGATGGTGGGGGAGACGGCCTCGCGGACCTCCGGTCGACCCCACAGGATCCCGGTCCCGCGCGGCCCGAGGAGCCACTTGTGGGTGCCGGCCGCGAAGAAGTCGCAGCCTAGCGCCTCGGGCCCCTCGTCCTCGACCCCGAGGCCGTGCACGCCGTCCACGCAGAGCAGCGCCCGGTCCTCGGGGTCCCGGTCGCGGTTGCGCTCGGCGAGCCCGTCGGCGACGCGGTGGAGCGGGAGCTTCAGCCCGGTGTCCGACTGCACCCAGGTGACCGCGACGACGCGCGTCTCCATCCGGATCGCCTCGAGCAGCCGCCCCACCACCTCGTCGGCGGTGGCGCGAGCGCTCCGCTCGTAGAGCGCCACGCGCCGCACGGAGGCGCCGGTCCGGCGCGCTCCCACCTCGACCGACGCGTGCGTGGCGTAGTGGTCGTGCTCCGTGGTCAGGAATTCCTGGTCCGAGCGGATCCGCACGTCCCCGTACAGGAACGAGAGCCCCATGGTGGTGCTGTCGGTCAGCGCGATGCCCTCGGCGTCGACCCGCAGGTAGTCGGCCGCCTCGGCGCGGACGTCCTCCTGGATCTCGTTGTAGCGGTCGTGCAGGACGGCCGCCGGGTTCCGGTCCAGGGCTCGGCGGTGCGCGGCGATCGCTTCGCGCACCGGCTCGGGGTGTGAGGCGAGCAGGAGGCCCGCGAGGTGGACGTGGTCCGGGTCGAGCCGGAAGAGGTCCCGCAGGCCGTTCCGAACGGTCCGGGCGGCATCGGCGCCGTCGGCCGCGCAGGCGGCCGCGGCGAGGGCCGGCAGACCGGCCAGGCCGGCCAGGCCGGCCGCGCCCCGGGCCAGGAAGCGTCTGCGTGGGATCGTCGTGGTCGGCACGTTCGGCGTCGAGTCTCTCGGGACATCCAGGGGCGGCGCGCCGGTATCGCGCGGCGTTTCCGGCCGAGAGCGGGGCGCAAGCGACGGGCCAGCCGGGGGGCTGGCGGACGGGATTGGGCGAAAGCGCGTGGAGGCGCGCCCGTGGCACGAGCGATGCACCCGTTCGGAAGGAGGCCGGGCCTCCCGGTCGGATCCCCGCTCGTTCGCACCCGAAGGGAGGCGGCACGTCCACGCACAGCCAGGCACATCCATGCACGGAAGGAGGATCCCGCGATGGCGATGCAGAGCCTGAAGGACCTGTACATCGAGCAGTTGAAGGACCTGTACAGCGCCGAGTCGCAGATCGAGAAGGCGCTGCCGAAGATGATCGATCGGGCGTCGCACGACGAGCTGAAGAATGCCCTCCAGGAGCACCTTCAGGTCACCAAGGAGCAGCGACAGCGCCTGGAGCGGATCTTCGAGCAGCTCGGCGAGAAGCCCACCGGCCACGAGTGCAAGGGCATGAAGGGGCTGATCGAGGAGGGCTCGGAGATGCTCGAGAAGAAGGGGAATCGCGACGTGCTGGATGCGGGGATCATCGCGGCCGCCCAGCGCGTGGAGCACTACGAGATCGCCGGCTACGGCACGGCGCGGACGTACGCCGAGCGCCTCGGCGAGGAGGACGCCGCCGACCTGCTGGACCAGACCCTGCAGGAGGAGGCGGACGCCGACGAGGAGCTGACCGAGATCGCCGAGAGCACGGTGAACCGGCACGCCCAGGCGGCCGCGGGCTGAGCCGAGGGGCCGACGGCCGCCCGCGGCCGCCTGGGCGCTGAGCGGGGGAGGGGTCGACGCGTTCGGCGCCTCCCCCGTGGCGCATCGGGATGCCGGCCGCGCACGAGCCGTCCACCGACCGGGACGCCGCAGCGGAGGGCCCATGACGCGGGGCGAGACGCGCGCCGAGCGGGCGGAGACACGCGCGGAAGAGGCCGAAGAGCGCACCGACCTGGCCGAGGATCGGACGGAATGGGCGAACCTCCGCACCGTCCTGGCGAAGGAGCGGACCTTCAGCGCCTGGATGCGGACCGGTCTCGCCACCCTGGTGGCCGGGCTGGCGGTCCTCCGCTTCCTCCGCCAGGAGCGGGGGGACGGAGGCGTGGCGCTCTGGGGCACCGCGCTCGGCGTGCTGCTCGTGATGGTGAGCGCGGTCATCTTCGGCATCGGGTGGTGGAGCTACCACTCCACCGTCCCGGAGCTGGAGGAGGCGGGCGTGCGCGGGCTCCCGACCCCGCTGCTCCTCGGGGTGGCCGCCGCCCTCGTGGTCGGCTGCGGCCTCGGGCTGCTTCTCGTCCTCTGACGCCGTGCCCTCGACCTACATCGGCGTCTCCGGCTGGTCATACAAGGCGTGGCGCGGCGACTTCTATCCGGACGATCTCCCGCGCCGCCGGGAGCTCGCCTATCTCTCCCGCCGCTTCAACGCGGTCGAGGTGAACGGCACCTTCTACTCCCTCCAGAAGCCCGAGACGTTCCGCCGCTGGCGAGAAGCGACGGCGTCCGACTTCCTGTTCGCCGTGAAGGGGAGCCGCTTCATCACCCACGCCAAGAAGCTGAAGGAGGTGGAGAAGCCCCTGGCCAACTTCTTCGCGCAGGGGGTGCTTCGACTGGGCGAGAAGCTGGGCCCGATCCTGTGGCAGTTCCCGGCCTCCTTCCGCTTCGATGAGGCCCGCCTCGCCGCGTTCCTGGAGCTGCTCCCCCGGGATACCGAGGAGGCGGCGCGCCTGGCGAGCCGCCATGACGAGCGCGTGGCCGGTCGGGCGCACGCGGAGACCGACCGCCGGCGCCGGCTGCGGCACGCCCTGGAGGTGCGCCGGCCGGACTGGCTGGGCCCGCGGCTCGTCCGTCTGCTCCGGCGGCACGGGGTGGCGCTGGCCTTCTCGCACAGCGCGGACTGGCCCTACGCCGAGGAGCTGACCGCCGGCTTCGTCTACCTGCGGCTGCACGGCGCGCCCCACACCTACGCCAGCGAGTACGGGGCGAAGGCGCTGGGCCGCTGGGCGGGGCGGATCCGGCGCTGGCGGAACGGGGACGAGCCGCCGGATGCGGAGCGCGTGACGGACCGCAAGCCGCCGAGGCGGAAGGGCCGCGACGTGTACGCCTTCTTCGACAACGACGCCGAGGGGCACGCGCCGCGGGACGCCGAGCGCCTGGCCGAGCGGGTGGGGATGGATCCGGCGCCGCCCGGGCCCTGATCCGGCCCTCCGAGCGAGCGGTCCGAGTCGCCAGGCCTACGCGCCCGAGCCCTTCGCGCCGCCCCCGTTCAGCGCCCGCTCCACCCGCCGCATGTCGTCCACCAGCCGGCGCATCTCTTCACGGCGCTCCTCGTCGGAGGGTCGGCGGAGCACCGCGGAGGGGTGCAGCGTCGCGGTCACGAAGCGGGCGAGCGGGGACTTCACGAACTCGCCGCGCTGCCGGGAGACGCGAAAGCCGCTTCCGAGAAGCGACTTGGCGGCGGTCGCCCCGAGCGCGACCAGCACGGTCGGGCGGGACGGTAGGGTCGGCGGGCGCTATGCGGGCGGTAGCTCGACGCCGCGGGCGCTCTACTCGGCGGCGGAGCCGGCCGGGGCGCGGTCGCCGCCCGGCCGTCCGGCGGCGGCCGCCGTGCGCTCGAGGGAGCGCAGGAGCTCGGCCACGCTCCAGGCCTGCGCGATGCAGCCGCGGGGGGCGTGCGGCGGCTCGCCGTCGAAGATCTCCGACACCGTCCCGATCCCGGCTTCGTCCAGGTGCGAGAGCAGCGAGGCGAGCGCCGCGCGGGCGCTCCGCGCCTGCTCGGGATGGACGCGGAGCCACGCGTCGATGAACGGGCCGAGCAGCCAGGGCCACACCGTCCCCTGGTGATAGGCCGCGTCCCGCGCCCGGAGGTCGCCGAAGTACTCGGGGCGGTAGTCCCGGTGCCCGGGCGCGAGGGTCCGCAGCCCGTACGGCGTCAGGAGGCGTTCCCGCACCGCCTCGAAGACCGCCTCCCACCGCGCCTCGTCCAGGACCGGATGCGGCAGGGAGATCGCCAGGATCTGGTTCGGACGGCAGGCCGCGTCCCGCCCGGATCCGTCCCCCTCGACGGCCTCGCCGTCCACCACGTCGAACAGGTAGCCCCCTTCGGGGAACCAGAAGCGGCGATTGAAGGCGCGACGCGCCCGCTCCGCGTGCTCGGCGATGGCGCGCGCCGCCTCCCCGTCCCCCTCCGCCTCGAGCCAGCCCTCCAGGCAGCGGAGCGCGTTGTACCAGAGCGCGTTGATCTCCACCGCCTTGCCGCGCCGCGGGGTGACCACCCAATCGTCCACCTTGGCGTCCATCCAGGTGAGCTGGTAGCCGGGCTCTCCCTGCCGCAGCAGGCCGTCGGAGGGGTCGACGCCGATGCCGAAGCGCGTGCCGGCCAGGTGCCGCGCGACGATGTCCCGCAAGGTGGGCAGCAGGACGTGCACCGTCTCGCGGTCGCCGGTGTGGGCCAGGTAGCGCGAGAGCGCGTGGAACATCCACAGGGTCGCGTCCGCCGTGTGGTAGAGGCCAATGCCGTCGTGCTCGGGGAAGAGGTTCGGGATCAGGCCCTCGCGCACGTGCTGGCAAAAGCTGCGGAGGATCCGTCGCGCCTCCTCGTGGCGGCCGGTCAGGAGGGTGAGCCCCTCCAGGGAGATCATGGTGTCGCGGCCCCAGTCGGTGAACCAGTGGTAGCCGGCCACCACGCTCCGGGGCTCGGAAGGGGAGAGGCGCTCGCCCCCGGGAGCCCGGTAGCGCCACGCCGGGGTGACGAGGAACTGGTCGGCCGCCAGGGCGAGCTCGGCGCGCTCCGGCGTCACGGGGGCCGCGGAGGCGGCCCGGGCCGGGAGACGCCGCACGAGATCGCGCCGCCGCTCGAGCTCGGCCTCGAGCAGGCGGGCCGAATCCAGGGCGCCGGCCCGCTCGCCAGGATCGACCGTCGCCACCAGGCACACGTCCGCCCCCGGGGCCATGCGGACCCGCAGGGTGCCGGGGGTCCAGAGCGCGCCGCGCGGCGCGTACCCGCGGTGCGCCTCCACCCGGTGCACCAGCTCCGACACCACCGCGGGCCGCAACAGCAGGGCCGGCGCCCCGCCTTCGACCCACAGCCGCAGCGGCGGGAGCTCCGGCGCCCCGAACCCGATCGCGTACTCGTCCTCGCGGCCCGTCAGCGTGAACGGCCGGGGCAGCGGGGTGTCCACCGGCGCCTCGTGCGGTCGGCCGTGCAGGTAGGGGCGGAGCTCGAGGCGCAGCGGACGCTTCCCCTCGAGGTAGCGATAGCGGACGTGGACCGCGTTCCGCTCGTACGGCATGAACACCCGCTTCTCGAACAGCGTGCGCCCGACCCGGTAGGTCCACACGGGGAGCCCCCACTCGAGCCGGAACTCCACCAGCCGATCGATCCCGTCGAAGCGGACGCCGCCCGCCCGCTCCTCGCCCTCCAGGCGCGCCCGCTTCCCATCCTCCCGGACCAGCGTCTCGCCCAGGCGGGCGAGGGTGAGCACGCGTCCCAGCGGCGCGGGCAGGGAGGCGATCAGGTAGCCGTGGTAGCGGCGAGTGCCGGCCCCCGCGACGGTCCCCGACGCGTAGCCGCCCAGCCCGTTGGTGACCAGCCACTCCCGACCCAGGAGGGGCTCCCAGCGGGGCGTCTCCTCGGCGTGCCAGGCGGAGCGCCGCACGAGCTCTTCCCGCCGCAGGCGCCGGATCGGCGCGGCCCGGCTCACCCGGTCGCGTCCGCCGCCAGCAGCACCGTCGTCCAGGCGGGCAGCCGCCAGCCCTCGCCCGTCTCCAGCGGGGGGGTGCCCCAGCCTCCGTACGCCGGATCCTCGCTCGACCAGAGGATCCGCCACTCCGCGTGCGGCGGGGGGGCGAGGATCGGCTCCGGCGCCACGTCCAGGATGCGCTCCGTCCCCAGGTTCGCGATGAGCAGCCGGTCGTTCCCCTCCGCGCCAGGGTAGCGCAGCGCCAGCGCCCGGCGGGCGAGGACGGCGCCCTCCGGGGCCCTCCGCAGCCCGGCCCGGAGGGTCGGGTCGTCCCGGCGGAGGTGCAGGAGGTCGCGGTGGAGCGCTCGCAGCGCCGCGTCCCCCTCGGCGTTCGGGTCGAGGCGACAGCGCTCGAAGGTGCTCGGGTCGGTGGGCTCGGCCATCCAGCGGCCGATGTCCGAGGCCGCCAGGCTACGGAACTGCGCCAGGTGCTCGGTGCGCCCGGACCGCGTCGCCTCGGCCAGCTCCGCGGGGGGGTCCGCGAAGTACAGGAACGGGGCGGAGGCGCCCGACTCCTGGCCCTGGAAGAGGAGCGGCGTCATCGGGGCGAGCAGGAACAGGCCGGTGATCGCCCGGAGCGGAGCCGGGCCGACGAGCCGGTGGATCCGCTCCCCCCGCGGGGTGTTCGCCACCTGGTCGTGGTTCTGCAGATAGGCCACGAAGGCGCCGGGGGGAAGGTCCAGCGCCGGCGTGCCGCGGCGCTTGTTCTGCCAGCGCGAGCGCTGTCCCTGGTAGAGGAAGCCGTGCCGGAGGACGGACACGAGCTCCTGGGCGGTGCCGCGGAAGTCCAGATAGTAGCCCTCGCGCCGGCCGCTCACCGCCACCATCGCCGCGTGGTGGAAGTCCTCGGACCAGGTGGCGTCGAAGCCCCGTCCCCCTTCCGAGGGAGCCCGCACGAGGCCGGCGTCCTGCGACTCGTTCTCGGCGATCCACAGGATCTCGCGCTCCCCGGCCGCCCGCCGCCCGCACTTGATGAGCTCGGTCAGGATGTGCTCGGTGGACGCGTCGTGGATGTGGTTGGCCGCGTCCACCCGGAATCCGTCGAGGTGGAACTCCTCGATCCAGTACGTCACGTTCGTCCGGAAGAGCTCGCGCACCGGCTCCGACTCGGCCTCGTCGAAGTTGAACGCCTCTCCCCAGGCGGTCTGGTACGTCCGACTGAAGTACCGCTCGGAGAACGCCTCCAGGTAGTTGCCGACCGCGCCCGCATGGTTCCAGACCACGTCGAGCAGCACCCCGAGCCCCTCGGCGTGGGCCCGGTCGACGAAGGCGCGGAAGTCGTCCGGGCGCCCGTACAGCCGGGTGGGCGCGAACAGGGCGACGCCGTCGTAGCCCCACCCGAAGCGGCCGTGGAACTCCGCGACCGGCAGCACGGCGACGGCGGTGACCCCGAGCTCGGCGAGCGAGGGGAGGCGCTCGGCCGCGGCCCTCCAGCTCCCCTCCGGGGTCCAGGTGCCGATGTGCACCTCGTACAGCGCCTGGCCCGGCATCGAGAGCCCTGGCCATCCCTCGTCGGTCCAGCGGAAGGCGGGATCGATCACCTCCGACGGACCGTGCGGTCCCTCGGGCTGGAAGCGCGAGGCGGGATCGGGAAACGCCTCCTCGCCGTCCAACCGGAAACGGTAGCGGGTGCCGGCGCCGGCCTCCGGGATCGGGCCCGACCAGTAGCCGGCTTCCTCGGCGGACAGCGGGGTCACGCCGTCGCGCCCCTCCGTCTCCCACCGCACCTCGACCGTCCGCCGCCCGGGGGCCCAGATGCGGAAGTGGACGCCGCCATCGGGGAGGACCTCCGCGCCGACCGGATACCGGCGGTCCACGGCGGCGGCGGGCCCGCCCGGGGCGCTCACCCGTCCACCCGGACCAGCGCGACGCCCACCGAGGTGTACGGATAGCCGTGGAAGCGGCGCATGCGGGGCCGGACGGCGTCCCAGTCCGCCCGTAGGTCCACCTCGCCGGCCACCCGGAAGCCGGGTGCCTCCAGGACGGTCCGACGGAGCCGCTCCTCGTCGAACACGTTCCAGGTGACCGGGAAGCGGCCGTCCGGGCCTTCGTGCCACAGGTCGGCGGACGCGTCCTCGTGGAAGTCCGTGGTGAGCAGGAGCCGGCCGCCGGGCCTCAGGACGCGCCGCAGCTCCGCGAGGGCGCGCGCGCCCTCGCGCTCGGGGAGGTGCTCGAGGACCGAGATGCAGAACACGGCGTCGAAGCGTCCGGACGCGAGGGGGAGCGACCGGAGGTCGCCGGCGACGTAGGCGGGCCGGCCGGCGCCGGCCCGGACCTCCGATCCGGGGTCCGGCTCCCGGTCGAGGGCGGTGGTGCGGAATCCGCGCTCCGCCAGGTAATGGGGGAACACCGAGGCGCCGCATCCCGCGTCCAGGACGCGCGCTCCGGGCGGGAGGTCGGCCCGCTCCAGCGCCCACGGGTACTCCCACCGCTTGCTGGGATGGAGGTAGGTCCCGGGGCGCCGTCGCAGGATCCGCTCGAGGCGATGCAGGACCCGCCGGTATTCGGGCCGGCGCAGCTCCTTCAGATCCAACGTCCGGTTGGGCGCCATCCCGGTCATCCTTCGGTGCCGCTGCCTCGCTCGCGCCTCGGTCATCGGGCCGATGGGGCGCAGATGGCGTGCCGGACGCGTTCCCCGGCGCGGTTCTTGATCGTGCCCTCGACGGAGCGCGCCTGCGGTCGATCGATCTTGGACAGGACGGGTGGGTTGCTGTCGTCCCTCAAGATCTGGAACGAGCCGAACAACCTCTCGCACTGGGACTTCCACCTGGACCCCGGCTGGCGGATCTACGCGAGGCTGGTGCGGGAAACGGTGGCGGCGGTCCGGCGGGTGGACCCGGAGCTGCCGGTCGTGCTGGGCGGGCTGTCTCCGATCGATCCCGAGTTCCTGCGCCGCGTGCGCGAGCAGGGCGCGCTCGAGGGAGTGGCCGCGCTCGGCGTGCACGGCTTCCCCTACGACTGGAACCTGTGGCCGGCGCGCGAGTTTCCCGACCGGATCGCGGCCATCCGCCGGGAGTTCGAGCGTCCCGTGTGGGTGACCGAGACGGGGGCTTCCTCCTTCCCCGGTGAGCGCGTCGCGGCGTGGGGTCTGGGCCGCCTCCGTTCCCTGCTCGCCGGGCAGAGGGTCTACTGGTACACGCTCCTCGACCTCCCGCCCCGCTTCAAGGCCACGACCCGCCACCAGGAGGCGGAGGGGTGCGCCTACTGGCGGCACTTCCACTTCGGCCTCCTGCGGCATGACGGCACGCCGAAGCGCGCGCTCCGCCACTTCACGCCCGAGTTCGGCATCTGCCAGTGGTTCAACTTCCGCGACGAGGAGACCCTGGAGCGGACCGTCCGCTGGCTCGAGCGCCTCGGCGTCCGCCGCATCCGCACCGGCCTGAGCTGGGCGGAGTCGCGGCTCGAGGGCGGCTGGTCGTGGTTGGACCGGATCATGGACGCCCTGGCCCCGTTCGAGGTCTGCGCCACGCTCTGCTTCACCCCCTCCGGGTGCGGCCTCCGCGACCACCACACCGCACCGCCGCGCCGGGTGGAGGAGTTCGTCGGGTTCGCCCGGCGGGTGGCCGAGCGGTACGGGGCCTCGCCCGCGGCCGCCCTCCCGGAGCGAGTGGCGGAGGTGGGGTCCCCATGAGCGAGGCGCGGGAACGGGACGGGTCGGACGCGGTGGAGACGCTGCGCGGGCACCTGCACGCCGAGCTCGACCTGCTCGCCTTCGCGCTCGAGATGGAGGCGTCGCGGCGCCTCCTCGAGGACGATGAGGAGGAGGCCGGCAGGCTCCAGGACCGCCGGCTCGGGGTGCGCCTCGCGCAGCGGCTGGTGTCCGGGGTGTGGGCGGACGAAGTCGGGCTCCGGCTCCGCCGGTGGCGGCCCGTCTACCGGCGCCGCCTGGAGCAAACGGTCGAGGGCACCGCTCGGCCGGAGCCCGCGCTCGAGGGGAACGAGGAGGCGCGATGAGCGAGCGTCCCGGCGGGGACGTCGCCTACGCCTTCATCGTCGGCTGCCCGCGCAGCGGCACCACCTGGCTCCAGCTCCTCCTCGCGCAGCACTCGGAGGTGGCGACGGTCCAGGAGACGCACCTGTTCCGCGCCTACCTCGCCCCCCTGTACGCGCGCTGGAAGCGGGAGCTCGAGGCGTGGGACGACGAGGAGCGAGCGGGCGAGCGCGGATGGGGCCTGAGCCCGCTGCTCGACGAGCGGGCGTTCGACGACCTGTGCCGCGGCTTCGCGGAGGGCGTCCTCGCCCGCGCCCTGCCCGAGGCCGCCCCGGAGGAAGGAGGGCGCCGCCCGGTCGGGGTGCCCGCCCGGGTGCTGGTCGAGAAGACCCCGAGCCACTGCCTGCACGCCGGGCTCATCCGGCGGCTCCTCCCCGGGGCCCGCTTCCTCCACGTCGTTCGGGACCCCCGCGCGGTCGCCGCGTCGCTGCGCCGGGCCAGCCGCCGCTGGTGGGGGGGCTGGGCGCCCGAGCGGCCCGAGGAGGCGGCTGCCTGGTGGGTCGAGCACGTCCAGGCCGGCCTGGCGATCCCCTCGGCGGCGTGCCGTAGGGTGCGCTACGAGCGGCTGCACGAGGACGCCGCGAGGGAGCTGGCCGGGGCGCTTCGCTTCCTCGGCGTGACGGCGGCTCCGGAGGCGTGCGAGGAGGCGGCCGCCCGCTGCCGGATCGAGCGGCTCCGGGGCGGAGCCTCCGACGTGCGGAGCCCCCGTCCGCTCTCCGAGGCGCCGGACGGATTCTACGCCGAGGGGAAGGTGGAGGGCTGGCGCGAGGAGCTCTCCCCCGCCGAGATCGCCGCCGTGGAGGCGGTGGCGGGGCCGCTGATGGGCGAGCTCGGATACGCGCCGGCCACCCGCGATCCGGAGCCGGTCCGGTGAGGATCGTCATCTTCGCGCACTCGGTCGCCAGCGACTGGAACCACGGAAACGCCCACTTCGTCCGCGGGCTCATGCGGGCGTTGCGGGAGCGCGGGCACGAGGTCGTCGCTTGGGAGCGGTGGAAGAACTGGTCGACCGAGAACCTGCTCGAGGACCACGGCCACGGGCCGCTCCTGGCGTTCGCGCGCCGCTTTCCGGATCTGGAGGTGCGGGTGTACGGCGGCTGGGGCCGCGTCCTGATGGACGTGGAGCGGGCGACCGAAGGAGCCGACCTGGTCCTGGTCCACGAGTTCAACGAGCCCGCCCTGGTCGGGGCGGTCGGCCGCGTGCGCCGGAAGCGGGGAGACTTCGTGCTCCTGTTCCATGATACCCACCACCGTACCGTCACGGCGCCCTGGCAGATCGAGCAGCTGAACCTGGCGGACTACGACGGGATCCTCGCCTTCGGGGAGTCGCTGGCCTGCCGCTGGCGCGAGGACTTCGGGCGCTCCCGGGTGTGGACGTTTCAGGAGGCGGCGGACCTCACGACCTTCTACCCGCGATCGGCGGAGCCGACCGACGACGTGGTATGGATCGGCAACTGGGGGGACGAGGAGCGCTCCGAGGAGCTGCGCGCCTACCTCCTCGACTCGGCGCGCGCGCTGCCCGACCTCCGGTTCGCCGTGTACGGGGTTCGCTACCCGGAGGCCGCGCGGCGGGAGATCCGCCGGGCCGGGATCGACTTCCGCGGCTGGATCCCGAACTACCGGGTGCCGGAGGCGTTCGCCCGGGCGAAGCTGACCCTCCACATTCCGCGTCGTCCCTACGTGACGGAGCTTCCGGGCATCCCGACCATCCGCCCCTTCGAGGCGCTCGCCTGCGGCATCCCGATGATCACCAGCCCCTGGGAGGACACCGAGGGGCTGTTCCGCCGGGGCGAGGACTACCTGGTCGCCGAGAGCCCGGAGGCGCTGCGGGCACACATCCGGCGCCTCTGCTGCGACCCCGAGGCTCGGGCGCGGATCGCCCGCAGCGGGTTGGAGCGGATCCGGGAGCGGCACACGTGCGAGCACCGGGCCCGGCGGCTGGAGAGCATCTACGAGGAAGCGATCGCCGCGTAGAATCGAGGCCGCGTGGCTCGGGAGCCGAGGAGAAGCCGTGGACGAGACCGTGTTCTATCTGATCCGCCACGCCGAGGCGGAGGGTCCGCGGGACCGGTTGGCCGGTCGGGCGCCGATCGGTCTCTCCGACCGCGGACGGCGGCAGAGCGCGCGGATGGCCGCGTGGATGCGTCGACGGTTGGGGGAGCGGGGCGTCGGTGCCGTCCTGACCAGCCCCGTTCGACGCGCCCGCGAAACGGCCGAGCCGCTCGCTCGATGCCTGGGCCGGCCGGCGGAGCCGCGCGAGGCGCTCGCCGAGGTGGCGTTCGGACGGTGGGAGGGAGCCCGCTTCGCCGCCCTCGAGGACGACCCGGCGTGGCGGCGCTGGAACGCGTTCCGGAGCGGCGCCGCGGCTCCGGAGGGGGAATCGATGGCCGCCGTGCAGGCGCGCGTTGTGGAGGAGCTGCTCCGGCTGCGCGACTCGTGGCCGGCGAGTTCGCTGGCGGTGGTGAGCCACGCCGCGATCGTGCGGGCCTCGCTCGCCTGGTTCCTCGGCATGCCGCTTGACCTGGTTCTGCGGCTGGGGGTGCGTCGGGGCGGGATCAGCGTGCTGCGCGTCGGCGCCCGCGGCGCGCGGCTGGATGCGCTGAACCTGCGTCCCTGAGCGGCCACGCGTTCCTCCCTCAGCCCGCCTGTTCGAGACGGGCGGGGCGGAGCATCGTCAGCACCCGATCGATCACCGCCTCCACCGCGACGCCGTGGATGCAGGAGCGCTCCGCGATCAGGCAGTGCCCGTGCATCCAGCAGTCGGGGGGCGCCAGGCTGTGACGATGGCGGTGCGGGCAGTCGATCTCCGCCGCCGCGGCCCGATGTTCGCCCCCCGGTGGCAGGTAGACCCCCGGAAAGGTGGGTCCGAAGACGGCGGCCACCGGCGTGCCCACCGCCGCGGCCACGTGCATCAGCCCGGTGTCGTTGGAGACGAAGAGTCGGCACCGCTCCAGGAGCGCGGCCGTCCGCCGGAGGTGCAGCGGGGCGACGCGCCGCACCGCCGCCGGCTGCTCGATGTGCCCGGCCATCCGCTCGGCGCTCGGGTCTCCCGGCGCGTCGAACAGCAGGATCGGGCCGCCGGTCTCGCCGATCACCGCGTCCGCCACGGCGGCGAACCGCTCCTCGGGCCAGCGCTTCAGCCGCTGGGAGGCCGAGGGCATGAAGGCCACCGGTGCGCGCCCGTCCACCAGGCGCTCGAGCAGGCGGCCGGCCCAGCTCCGCTCCGCATCGAGTCGGAGCCGCGGCCGTGGAGGCCGCGGAACGTGCAGACCCCAGCCGCGCTCGACGCCGGCGACCACGGCGTCCACTCCGCCTCCGCCGGCGCGCAGCGTCTCGCTCTCGACCTCCTCGTCCGACTGGAGGCCGCGAAGCTCGCGTGCCCAGACCTGCCAGGCGATCGCCGGGGGCGCGTGCCCCGCGTCCAGGACGAGGTCGGGCGCCTCCTCCTCCAACCACGCCCCGACCGCCTCGGCGGCCCCGGCCTCCCCCCGATCCCACCGGTGCCGCACCCCCAGGTCCTGATGGGTGACGATGGCCTGCCAGCGGCGATCGCCATCCAGGAGCTGCACGGCGGGTCTCGCCCCGAGCAGGGTGATCCGGGCCCCGGGCCGGGCGCGGTGCAGCGCCTCCAGGACCGGCAGCTCCATCACCACGTCTCCGATGCCGTACCGGAGGCAGCAGAGGATGCGTTGGGCGTCGGGGGGGATCCCTTCGGCGTCGGCGGGCGCGTCGCGACCGGCACCGTCCATCGGCTCGGAAAGTCCCCTTTCTGTGATTTCGGCTCGGGGCGATCCGGTGGGAGCGACCTCCGGCGGCCGGGCACGTTTCGCGCACGCCGAAGGCCGCGCGGGTCACGCCCGCAAGGTCCGTACGGACTCCCCCTCCACCCCGGGTTTTTCCCGAAAAACAGGGACTTTCGGGGGGCTGGGGGCGGAGCTTCACCCGGTACACTCCTTGCTGATTCCATGACCCACCCCCGCCGATCGCGGGCGTTCGGCAGACGGGGGCGGGGGGGAGGTCGGGAAAGGAGGAGACGGGAACGACGACGCAGGAGCGTGGTCATGACGCGTCGGGCACGACGACCGGCCAGCGCGCGGCCTGCCGGAAACGGCGGGCCGACCGATGGCCGGCTCCACGAAGGGCCCGGCGCGCGCCGGGCCGCGCCCCGACCGGAGACTCCCGCCCGGGGCGGGCTCGTGCTCATCACCGGAGGGGCCGGCTTCATCGGCGCCCGCCTGTCGGCCGAGCTCCTGGATCACGGCTACCGCGTCCGCGTCCTCGACTGCCTCCATCCCCAGGTCCACGGCCCCGGCGGCGGCTGGCCCGCCTACCTTCCCGCCGATGTGGAGCGGGCCCGCGGACGCGTCGAGGACGCGGCGGCGCTCGCCCGCGCGCTGGATGGCGTCCGGTACGTCGTGCACCTGGCCGCCCGGGTGGGTGTCGGCCAGAGCATGTACGAGATCGCCGACTACACGCGCGCCAACAACCTCGGCACCGCGCGGCTGCTCGAGGCCCTGCTGAACCGCGAGGTGGACCGGCTGGTCGTCGCCTCCAGCATGAGCGTGTACGGGGAGGGGGCCTACCGGACCGCCGACGGCGCCCAGGCGGAGGCGGAGCCGCGAAGCCGCGCGCAGCTCCGGGCGGGACGCTGGGACCCGCTCGGGCCGGACGATCGTCCGCTGGTGCCCGTCCCCACGACCGAGTCGAAGCGTCCGGAGCTCGCGTCGGTGTACGCGCTCTCCAAGTTCGACCAGGAGCGCCTCTGCCTCCTGCTCGGCGAGGCGTACGGGATCCCGACCGTGGCGCTCCGCCTGTTCAACGTCTTCGGCCCGCACCAGGCGCTCTCCAACCCCTACACGGGCGTGCTGGCCATCTTCGCCTCCCGGTTGCTCAACGGGAACGCGCCGCTCGTCTACGAGGACGGCCGGCAGCGGCGGGACTTCGTCCACGTGAGCGACGTCGCCCGCGCCTTCCGGCTGGCGCTCGAATCGCCGCGCGCTCCGGGCCACGTGCTGAACATCGGCAGCGGGGTCGCGCGGACGATCGAGAGCGTCGCCGAGCGCCTGGTGGCGCTGCTCGGCCCCGCGAAGGAGCCGGTGATCACCGGCCGGTACCGGGTCGGCGACGTGCGGCACTGCTTCGCGGACATCGGGCGGGCGCGGCGGCGGCTCGGCTACGAGCCGCGGGTCGGCTTCGACGAGGGCGTGGCCGAGCTGGCGGGCTGGCTCCAAGGGCAGGAGGCGACCGACCGGGTCGGCGAGGCGAACGAGGAGCTGGCGGCGCGGGGGCTGGTCGTATGACCGGGGCCGAGACCGCGCGGGTGGACACCCCCCGCACCCCCGACGCGCCGACCCGCATGCGGGCCGCCGTGCTGGAGGAGCCCAGACGGTTCCGGTCGCGCGACGTGGCGCGTCCGGCGCCGGGGCGCGGAGAGGTCGGGCTCCGCCTGGAGGGGTGCGGGGTGTGCGGCTCGGACCTTCCGCTCTGGCAGGGGCGTCCGTGGTTCGACTACCCGCGGCCGCCCGGACTCCCCGGTCACGAGGGCTGGGGGCACGTGGAAGCGGTGGGTCCCGAGGTGTCGGCCCTGCGCGAGGGGGATCGGGTCGCCTCCCTCGGCTCGGGGGCGTTCGCCTCCTACCAGGTCGTTCCGGCGGACGCGGCCGTCCCGCTGCCGGATGCCCTGGACGGCCGACCCTTCCCGGGCGAGCCGCTCGCCTGCGCCGTGAACGTCGCGCGCCGCGCCCGCATCCGGGAGGGCGACCGGGTCGCGGTGATCGGCATCGGCTTCCTGGGCGCGCTGCTCGTCGAGCTGGCGGCGCGCGCCGGCGCCCGGGTGATCGCGCTATCCCGCCGGACGACGGCGCTCGAGGTGGCGCGCGCCCGTGGGGCGGAGACGACCGTGCGCCTGGCCGAGGACGACGCGGAGGCGCTGGAGCGGGTGCGGGAGCGGACCGACGGCCGCCTGTGCGACCGGGTCATCGAGGCGGTGGGCCTGCAGCGGACGCTCGACCTCGCGTCGGCGCTCACCGGCGTGCGCGGCAGGCTGGTCATCGCCGGCTACCATCAGGACGGCCCCCGTCGGGTGGACGTCCGCCTGTGGAATTGGCGTGGCATCGACGTGGTCAACGCGCACGAGCGGGACCGCGCCACCTACGCGGCGGGGGTCCGCCGGGCGATCGACCTCGTGCTGGAAGGGACGCTGGACCCGTTCCCGCTCCTGACGCACGACGTGCCGCTGCGCGCGGTGGACCGTGCCTTCGAGCTCATGGAGGACCGGCCGCCGGGATTCCTGAAGGCGGTGGTACGGCCGTGAGCGCCACGAGGACGCTGCCGGGCGCGCCGCCCGCCCGCCCCGCCCGGCGGGGGACGGAACCCCCGCGCCTCGGCTTCGTCGGAGTCGGCTGGATCGGCCTCGACCGGCTCCGGGCGCTGGTCGAGAGCCAGGTGGCGAGCCCCGTCGCGGTCTTCGACCCCGATCCCGAGCGCGTGCGGGCGGCCCGCGAGGTGGCGCCCGGCCTCCGGGTGGTCCCCGACCTGGCGTCCCTGCTCGCGGCGGAGGTGGACGGGGTCGTGATCGCGAGCCCGAGCGGCCTGCACGCGGCGCAGGCGACCGCCTGCCTCGAGACCGGCGCGGCCGTCTTCTGCCAGAAGCCGCTCGGCAAGACGGGGGCGGAGACGCGGCGGGCGGTGGAGGCCGCCCGGCGGGCGGACCGGCCGCTGGCGGTGGATCTCGCGTACCGCCACGCGGAGGCCGCCCGCCGGATCGTGACGCTGGCCCGCGAGGGGGCGCTGGGACGGCTGCTCGGCGGCCGCCTGGCCTTCCACAACGCCTACGGGCCCGACAAGGCCTGGTACTACGACGCGGCCCGATCCGGCGGGGGCTGCGTGATCGATCTGGGGATCCACCTGGTGGACCTGGCGCTGTCGGCCGCCGGTGACGCCCGCCCGCGCGACGTCTCCGCCCGCCTGTACGCCGACGGCCGCCCGCTGCCTTCGGCTTCGGCCGAGCCGGGGCGGGTGGAGGACTTCGCCCTCGTCCGGTTGGAGGTGGAGGGCGGGGCCACCTTCCACCTCGAATGCTCCTGGAACGCCCACGCCGGGCGCGACGCCGTGATCGAGGCGGAGCTGTTCGGGACGGAGGGCGGCGCGGCGCTTCGCAACGTGGACGGCTCCTTCTACGACTTCGTGGCGGAGCGGCGCGCGGGCACGAGCGCCGAGCGGCTCTGCGGCCCGCCGGACGAATGGCCGGGCCGCGCCGCCGTGGCCTGGGCGCGGCGCCTGGCCGGCGGCGAGGGATTCGACCCGGAGGCGGAGCGGCTCGTGGCGCTCGCCGAGGTCCTCGACCGGATCTACGGCCGGGGCTCGGTCGAGGCGGCCGGGAGGGCGCCGTGAGGCTGCTGATGACGGCCGACGCGCTCGGCGGCGTGTGGACCTACGCGTGCGAGCTGTCCCGCGCGCTGGCCCCGCACGGGGTGCGGGTGACCCTGGCGGTGATGGGCGGTCACGTCTCCCCGCGCAAGCGGCGGCTGGCGGAGGGCATCCCCGGACTGGAGCTGCACCAGAGCCGCTACCGGCTCGAGTGGATGGAGGACGCGGACGAGGACGTGGAGCGGGCCGCCGCGTGGCTCCTGGCGCTCGCCCGTCGCGTCCGGCCCGACGTGGTCCACCTGAACGGCTATTTCCACGGGACGCTCCCGTGGCGCGCGCCCGTGCTGATGGTCGGGCACTCCTGCGTCCTCACCTGGTGGCGCGCCGTCCATGGGGCGCCGGCGCCCGAGCGGTTCGGTGGCTACGCCGCGCGGGTGCGGCGCGCCCTGCGGGCGGCGGACGCGGTGGTCACCCCGACCCTCGCGCACCTGCACGCCATGGAGGTGGAGTACGGTCCGCTGCGAGGGGCGCGGGTGATCGCGAACGGTCGGGACCCCTCGGCCTATCGGCCGCGCCCGAAGCGCCCGTACGTCCTCTCGGTCGGACGGCTGTGGGACGAGGCGAAGAACATCGCCCGCCTGGAGGGGGTCGCCCCCGCGCTCCGGTGGCCGGTCTTCGTGGGCGGGGCCGAGTGCCACCCCGGGAAGCGGAACGGCGGCCCGGCGGCGGACGGCGCGTCCGGCTTCTCGGGGGCCCGGGCGGTCTCCGCCGACGGCGCCTTCCCGCCGGTCCGGGAGGACGGCGCGCCCCTCGTCCCGTCCCCGGGCGTCCGTCCCCCGGTCCCAGACGGGGACGAGCCGGATGGCCGGGGCTTCGTGCCGCTCGGGGAGCTGGGTCCGCGGGAGCTGGGGGCGTGGTACGGCGGCGCCTCGATCTTCGCGCTTCCGGCCCGCTACGAGCCCTTCGGCCTGGCGCCCCTCGAGGCGGGGCTCGCCGGCTGCGCGCTGGTGCTGGGCGATCTGGGCACACTGCGCGAGGTGTGGGGAGACGCCGCGCTGTTCGTGGCGCCGGAGGACGAGGAAGAGACGGCGGACGCGGTGCGCCGGCTCATCGCGGACCCGGCGCTCCGCCGCGAGATGGGGCGGCGCGCCCGCCGGCGCGCGCTCGCGTACGGCTGCGGCCGCATGGCCCGCGGGTACCTGGAAATCTATCGGGAGCTGCGCGCCGGCCGCCGCGCGGACCGCCTGGCCGAGGCCGCGGCGACCTCGCGCGCACGGAGCGCCCGGTCGCGGGCGGCCGCCCGATGACGGCCGACGGACGGGCGGTCGACGAGCCCGGGCGCGCGGCCGACCGCCGGGACGGACGACCGGCCGCCTCCACACCGGCACGGCGGGAGGATGGGCGGCCCCGCGCGGCGCGAGGCCTGCGGATCGCCTGGTTCGGCTCGAGCCTGGTCTCCGCCTACTGGAACGGCGCGGCCACCTACTACCGCGGGCTCATCCGGGCCCTGCACGCGCGCGGCCATCGGGTCACCTTCTACGAGCCGGACGCCTTCGACCGGCAGGCGCACCGCGACATGGCGGACCCGCCGTGGGCCCGGGTCGTCGTCTACGAGGCCGCCGCGGCGACGGTGCGACGGCAGCTCGTCGCCGCGCGCGCGGCGGACGTCGTGGTGAAGGCGAGCGGCGTCGGCGCGTTCGATGCGCTGCTCGAGCGGGAGGTGCCGCGGCTGCGCGCGCCCGGGCGCCGGGTCGTCTATTGGGACGTGGACGCCCCCGCGACGCTCGAGCGGATGGACGCCGATCCCGACGATCCGTTCCGCGCCCTCGTCCCCGAGTACGATCTGGTGCTGACCTACGGTGGGGGCCCTCCGGTCGTCGAGGCGTACCGGCGGTTCGGGGCCCGCGACTGTGTGCCGATCTACAACGCGCTCGATCCGCGCACGCACCATCCGGCGGCGGAGGACGCGGCGTTCGCCGCGGATCTGGCCTTCCTCGGCAACCGACTGCCCGACCGGGAGCGGCGGGTCGAGGAATTCTTCTTCGGCCCGGCCCGCGCGCTGCCCGAGCGCCGCTTCCTCCTGGGCGGGAGCGGCTGGGGCGAGCGCGCGCTTCCGGACAACGTGCGCTGGGTTGGGCACGTGCCGACCCAGCGGCACAACGCCTTCAACGCCACGCCGCGCTCCGTGCTGAACGTGAACCGCGGGAGCATGGCCCGCTTCGGCTTCTCGCCCGCCACCCGGGTCTTCGAGGCGGCCGGCGCGGCGGCGTGTCTCGTCACGGACGCCTTCGTCGGGCTGGAGCGGTTCCTGACGCCCGGACGGGAGGTGCTGGTGGCGGAGACCGGCGGGGACGTGGTGCGCCACCTGGAGGAGCTGACGCCCGAGCGGGCGGCGGCCATCGGCCGGGCGGCCCGGGAGCGCGTGCAGCGGGAGCACACGTACGACCGACGCGCCGAGCGGGTCGAGGCGCGGCTTCTCGCCCTGTTCGCCGATTCCCCGGAGCGTCCCGTCGAGCCTCCCGCCGAGCGTCCGGAGGCGCGGGCGGAGGCGCGCCGATGACCGGCGGCGCCGCCGGGACGGCCGGCGAGCGGGGGGGCGAGACGAGCCTCGACGCCCCGCCGCTGCGCATCGTCCTCTGCGGCCTCTCGATCACCTCGTCCTGGGGGAACGGCCACGCCACCACCTATCGGTCCCTGGTCCGGGAGCTGGACCGTCTGGGGCACGAGGTGCTCTTCCTCGAGCGCGACGTCCCCTGGTACGCGGCGAACCGGGACCTGCCCGAGCCGCCATGGGGCCGGACCGTCCTCTACGACGCGCCGGACGAGCTGGAGGACCGGTTCGGCGAGGCGATCCGGACGGCCGACCTGGCGGTCGTCGGATCCTACGTGCCGGACGGGGTCGAGGTCGCGTGGCGGGTCACCGAGGCGGCGGAGGGGGCGACCGCCTTCTATGACATCGATACCCCCGTCACCCTGGGCAAGCTCGCCGAGGGCGACCACGAGTACATCGCCCCCGCCGTCATCCCGCGCTTCGACGCCTACCTCTCCTTCTCGGGCGGCCCCACGCTGGAGCTGCTGGAGCGGGAGCACGGCGCCCGGCGGGCCGTGCACCTCCCGTGCGGGGTGGATCCCGAGCTGTACCGGCCGGAAGCGGCGCCCCTCCGCTGGGACCTGGGGTACATGGGCACGTACAGCGCGGACCGGCAGCCGGCCCTCGAGCGGTTTCTGCTCGAGCCGGCCCGCGCGCTCCCGGACCGCCGCTTCGTGGTCGCCGGTCCAGGCTACCCGGAAGACGTCCGCTGGCCGGAGAACGTGGAGCGGATCGATCACCTCCCGCCCTCGGAGCACCGCCGCTTCTACAACGCCCAGCGCTACACCCTGAACGTCACGCGCGCCGAGATGGTGCGCCGCGGGCACTCGCCATCCGTGCGGCTCTTCGAGGCCGCGGCTTGCGGGGTCCCGGTGATCAGCGACCGGTGGGTGGGCCTCGAGCGCTACTTCGCGCCGGAGCGGGAGATCCTGGTGGCGGAAGGGCCGGAGGAGGTCGTGCGGGCTCTGGAGACGCGCTCCGAGACCGGGCGGCGCGCGCTCGGCGCCCGGGCCCGCGCCCGCGCGCTGCGGGAGCACACCGCCGCCCACCGCGCCCGCGCGCTGGTCGGGCTCGCCCGGGAACTGTCGAGCGCCGGGGCGCGAGGGGCCGCGAGGGCCTGAAGGGCGCCGTCCCCGCTTCCGACGACCGCGCCGATGCCCCGCTTCGCGCTGGCGGGGCGGTCCATCCGCGGGCCCCGCGGGGGCGGTTCGCGAGGGGTTCGCGGGCGGCACGCGATCTGCACTTCTGCCGCTCCGGCGGGCGCCCGCGCGGCGTTCCGCCGGATCCTTGGAGCGAAGGATGCGCATGACGTCGGAACCAGCCGCGAACGCCGGGCGGTCGAGGGCCCGCGAGATCCGGGAGCTCGGCCCCTGGTTCCACAACCTGCACCTGCCGGACGGTACGCAGACCGCCCCGGACCACGAGCTGGGAGACTTCCCCGCGAACAAGTGGGAACGGCTCGGGCCGTGCCTGGCGCGGGACCTGACCGGTTGGAGGGTGCTGGACGTGGGGTGCAACGCGGGCTTCTACAGCTTCGCGCTGGCCCGGCGGGGCGCCTCGGTGCTGGGAATCGACGTGGAGGCGCGCTACCTGGCGCAGGCGCGCTGGGCGTGCGACCTGTACGGCCTGCGGGATCGGGTCTCCTTCCGGCGCATGCACGTCTATTCCCTCGCCCGGCAGCGCGAGTGCTTCGACCTGGTCGTCTTCATGGGGGTGTTCTACCACCTGCGCTATCCGGCGCTCGCCCTCGACATCGTCGCCCGGAAGGCGCGGCGGCTCCTCGTCTTCCAGTCGTTGAGCGTGCGCGGCGACGAGGTATTGGAGCCCTCGGACGACGGACCCATGATGGACCGCGCCCGGTTCCGTGAGCCCGGCTGGCCCAAGATGGCCTTCGTGGAGGGAAGGTTCGCCGGCGATCCGACGAACTGGTGGGTCCCGAACCGCGCCTGCGCCGAGGCCCTGCTGCGCTCGGCGGGCCTCCGGGTGGAGGCCCGTCCGACGCCCGAGATCTACGTCTGCCGGCCGGATCCGCATCTCCGGCGGGCCGTGCCGGACGAGCGGTTGGATGAGGAGTTCCTCGCCGCCTGCGGCGGGCACTCGGCGGCGCGTCCCGGGAGGCGGGCCACCCGGCCGCCCGTCCGCCCGCGCTCCGGGCTCCGGCCGCGACGCTGAAGCGCCGCGCCACCCCGCCGCCTCGGGTTGAGCGCGGCTTGACGCCCCGCCGCAGCCTGGGGCATGAGCCCCACCATCCGCGACTGGCCCGCGACGGAGCGTCCCCGGGAGCGGCTCGCCCGCCTGCGGCCTGACCTGTTGGCGACCCGGGAGCTCCTGGCGATCGTCCTCGGCTCGGGCGGCTCGGGCCGCTCCGCCCTGGAGCTCGCCGACGACCTGCTGGACCGCTTCCGCGGGTCCCTGCGCGCGCTCGGTGGCGCCGAGCCGGGCGCGTTGCGTGCCGTCCCCGGCATCGGACCGGCCCGGGCGGCGGCGGTGGCGGCCGCCCTGGCGCTCGGCCGGCGCGCGGCGGGGGAGCCCGCCCGCACGCAGCGCCGCATCCGCGGTCCCGCCGACGTGCACGCGCGGCTCGGGGCGCTGCTGCGCGACCGGCGGCAGGAGGAGTTCTGGGTCGTCTACCTCGACACGCAGAACCGCATCCTGCTCGAGCGCTGCCTCACGGTGGGGTTGCTCAACTCCTCGCTCGTCCACCCCCGGGAGGTGTTCGCGCCGGCGATCACCCACGCCGCCGCGAGCCTCCTCCTCGCCCACAACCACCCCAGCGGGGATCCCGAGCCTTCACCCGAGGACCTGCGGGTGACCTGCCAGCTGGTGGAGAGCGGGCGCCTGCTCGGCATCCCGGTACGGGACCACGTGGTCCTCGGGGACGACCGGTACGTCAGCCTGATGGAGCGCGGGATCTGCGGAAACGGGACGAACGGCTACCGGGGCATCGCGAACCCGCGGCGGTCAGCGCGGTAGAACGGCGCAGCGGGGGACGGTCCCTCGCGCGGGCCCGCCCGTCCGGTTTCCGGCGAGCCCGCCTTCGACATCCGCTCCGCCGCAGGCGCGACATGGCCAGGCCGGCTCCTACGACGACGGGCGACACGGCCCCCGGTCCCGCCGGGGATGCCGCCGCCGCGGCCGCCGCCGGCGCCCGCGCCCTGCTGCCGGACGACTTCCTGGCGGCGATTCGCGGCTTCGAGACGCGGCTGGATCTCGAGCTCCTCGCCCTCGCCTTCCAGTACGCCCGGGAGAAGCACGCCGGGCAGAAGCGCCGCTCGGGCGAGGACTACATCACGCACTGCGTGGAGGTGGCGAAGATCCTGAGCCGGATCCACCTGGACACGGTCAGCATTGCCGCCTCGCTGCTGCACGACGTCGTCGAGGACACCGGGACCTCGGTCGACGAGATCCGGCAGGAGTTCGGGGACGAGATCGCCACCATCGTGGACGGGCTGACCAAGATCTCGCGGGTCGAGTTCGGCTCCATGGCGGAGCGGCAGGTCGAGAACTACCGGAAGCTGCTGCTCTCGATGGCCAAGGACGCCCGGGTGATCATCGTGAAGCTGGCCGACCGCCTCCACAACATGCGCACGCTGGAGCACGTGCCGGCCGGAAAGCGCCAGCGCACCGCGCTGGAGACACGGGAGATCTACGCGCCCCTCGCCCATCGGCTGGGGATGGCGCGGGTCAAATGGGAACTCGAGGATCTCGCCTTCAAGTTCCTGGAGGCCGAGGAGTACCGGCGGCTGGCCGACAAGGTGCAGGCCACCCGGAAGGAGCGGGAGGACCTGGTCCGGCAGATGGAGGAGCCGCTCCGGGCCGAGCTGGAGGCGGCCGGCATCCGCTGCGAGGTGACCGGCCGGCCGAAGCACCTGTGGTCGATCCACCGCAAGATGGTCCACCGGGACAAGCCGTACGAGGAGATCTACGACGTCCTGGCGATGCGGGTTCTGGTGGAGACGGTCCGCGACTGCTACCACGTCCTGGGCGTGATCCACAACCAGTGGACGCCGCTCACCGAGCGCTTCCACGACTACATCGCGACCCCGAAGTCCAACCTCTACCAGAGCCTGCACACGACGATCTTCGGCCCCGGCGGCCGCCTGTACGAGATCCAGATCCGCACCCACGACATGCACCGGACGGCCGAGTACGGGATCGCCGCGCACTGGCGCTACAAGGAGGGCCGGCGCCCCCATGAAGGGGACGAGGTGGACGACAAGCTCTCCTGGTTTCGGCAGGTGCTGGAGTGGCAGCAAGAGACGCGCGAGCCGGAGGAGTTCATGGAGTTCCTCCGGATCGACCTGTTCCAGGACGAGATCTTCGTCTTCACCCCGGCGGGCGACGTGAAGCAGCTGCCCAAGGGGGCGACCCCGATCGATTTCGCCTTCGCCGTCCACACCGAGATCGGGCACCACTGCTCGGGGGCCAAGGTGAACGGCCGAATAACCCCGCTCAGCCGCCCGCTCCGGAACGGGGACACGGTCGAGATCCTCACCTCGGATTCCCAGACCCCGAGCCGCGACTGGCTGGGGTTCGTCCAGACGAGCAAGGCGCGGCACAAGGTCCGCCAGTGGATCCGGCGCGAGGAGCACGAGTCCGCCGTCCGATTGGGTCGCGACATCCTGGGACGGGAGTGGAAGAAGCTACGCGAGAAGCCGGACGAGGAGCGGCTGGCCAGCGCCGCCGGGGAGCTCGGGATGGACGGGCCCGAGGCGCTGTACGCGGCGGTGGCACGCGGGGACGTGGGGATCACGAAAGTGGTCCGGACCGTGTTCCCGGAGGCGAGCCCCGAGCCGCCGGCGCGGAGCCCGAGGACGCTGCACAAGCTGGTGGAGCGGGTGTGGAGCGGCGGCTCCAAGGGGGTCCGCATTCAAGGAATGGACAACCTGATGGTGCGCTACTCACAGTGCTGTCAACCGGTTCCTGGCGATGATGTAATGGGATACATCACCCGCGGCCGGGGGATCTCCATCCACCGCCAGGACTGCCCGAACGTGCTCCACCTCTCCGACGACCCGGAGCGGCGGGTGGAGATCGAGTGGGGCTCGGACGCGGCGCGCCGCTTCCTCGTCCGCATCGTGATGGAGGGCACCGACCGGCACGCGCTGTTCGCCGACATCGCCCGCTCGGTCTCCGACACCGGGACGAACATCCAGTCCGCCGACATCCGGGCGATCGAGGGGGGCATGCGGGGGCAGTTCGTGGTCGAGGTGGAGAACCTCTCCCACCTCAAGAAGGTGATGAAGGCGATCCGGCGCGTGAAGGGCGTGCTGTCGGTGGAGCGCAAGGAGTCGTTCGGCGAGAGCGACCTGACGCTCGACCACTGACGCGGATGGCGGCCTTCGACCTCCGGCTTCCCTTCGAGCCGACGGGGGACCAGCCGGACGCGATCC
The DNA here is from genome assembly GCA_964613475.1 of uncultured Gemmatimonadota bacterium. Lineage (GTDB taxonomy): Bacteria > Gemmatimonadota > Gemmatimonadetes > Palauibacterales > Palauibacteraceae > CAZTGV01. Next base: position 240 of record CAZTGV010000028.1, on the reverse strand, counting down.
GGGAGCTCTCCGAGGGCGTCCGGCGCGGCGACCCCTGGCAGACGCTCCTGGGCGTCACCGGGAGCGGGAAGACGGTGACGATGGCGGGCGTGGTCGCCGATACGGGCCTCCCCACGCTGGTGATGAGCCACAACAAGACGCTGGCCGCCCAGCTCTACGGCGAGCTCCGCCAGTTCTTCCCGCGCAACGCGGTCGAGTACTTCATCTCCTACTACGACTACTACCAGCCCGAGGCGTACG
>CAZTGV010000027.1:0-27679 GCA_964613475.1 uncultured Gemmatimonadota bacterium | reverse complement strand
GGACCGAGCTCTACATGGACATGGAGCCGGTCCAGTTCGCCTTCAACATCCTGACTCGCAGCCTCCGGGTGACCCACTCCAACCTGAAGGTCAGGGACGCGACCTTCGTGGAGGCGGTGGACCGCTGGTTCGCAGGGGAGGCGGCCGCGCAGAGCGGGGAGGACGTGCCGACCGACCCCGCGCCGCCGCCCGCCTTCACCCCCTTCCGGCTGCGGGAGCTGCTGCTCGAGAACCGCGTGGTCGTCTCGCCGATGTGTCAGTACTGCGCGACCGATGGCGTGCCGAACGACTGGCACCTGGTGCACCTCGGCGCCCGGGCGGTCGGGGGGGCCGGGCTCGTGTTCACGGAGATGACCGACGTGAGCGCCGAGGGCCGGATCTCGCCCGGCTGCGCGGGCATGTACGCGCCCGAGCACGTGGAGGGGTGGGGCCGGATCGTGGCGTTCATCCACGGCCACAGCCGGGCGAAGGTGGGGCTCCAGCTCGGGCACGCCGGCCGCAAGGGCTCCACGCGGCTCGCCTGGGAGGGGATGGACGAGCCGCTCCCGGAGGAGGAGTGCTGGCCGATCCTCGCCGCCTCGGCGATCCCCTACTTCCCGCACAGCCCGGTGCCGAAGGCTGTGGACCGGGAGGACATGGATCGGGTGCGCGAGGAGTTCGTCCGGTCGGCGCGGATGGGGGAGGAGGCCGGCTTCGACATCCTGGAGCTCCACTTCGCGCACGGCTACCTGCTGGCGAGCTTCATCTCGCCCCTCACCAACCGGCGCACCGACGAGTACGGCGGGACGCTCGAGAACCGGATGCGCTTCCCGCTCGAAGTGTTCGACGCGGTGCGGGCCGCCTGGCCGGAGGAGAAGCCGATGTCGGTGCGCATCTCGGCCACCGACTGGGCGCCGGGCGGGACGACGCCGGACGACGCGGTGGAGATGGCGCGCATGCTGAAGGCGCGCGGCTGCGACATCGTGGACGTCTCGGCGGGGCAGACCGTCCCGTACGCGAAGCCCAAGTACGGGCGCCAGTTCCAGACACCGTTCGCGGACCGGATCCGGCACGAAGCCGGCATCCCGACCATGGCGGTGGGCAATATCTCGTCCTACATGGACGTGAACACGATCCTGGCGGCCGGGCGGGCCGACCTGTGCCTGATGGCCCGCGCGCACCTGTGGAACCCGTACTGGACGCGGCACGCGGCCTACGAGATGGAGCACGACCTGGCGTGGCCGGACCCGTACTCGACCCTGGACGACTACACGCCCCGCTTCAAATGAGCTATCTGACCTACGCGAGCTACCTGAAGCTCGACGAGCTCCTCGCCCTCCAGCGGCCGCGCTCCGAGGGCCCCGAGCACGACGAGATGCTCTTCATCATCATCCACCAGGTCTACGAGCTCTGGTTCAAGGAGCTGCTGCACGAGCTGGACTTCGCGACGCGGCTCCTCGAGCGGGGGGAGGGCACGCGGGTCCAGCACACCCTGAAGCGGATCCTCACCATCCTCAAGGTCCTGGTGGCCCAGCTCGACATCCTGGAGACGATGACGCCGCTCGAGTTCCTCGCCTTCCGGGACCGGCTCGAGGCGGCGAGCGGCTTCGAGTCGCACCAGTTCCGGGAGCTCGAGTTCGTCCTCGGCAAGAAGCGTCCGGAGGTCGCGGCCCGCTTCCCGGAGGGGAGCGAGGCGCGGGAGCGGCTGGAGCGCCGCCTGGCGGAGCCGACGCTCTGGGACGCCTTCCTGGCCTATCTGGGGAGGGCCGGCTATCCGGTGCCGGCCGCCCGGCTCGAGCGGGACCCGCGGGAGCCGATCGAGCCCGCCCCCGACCTGCAGGACCTGCTCGTCCAGGTCTACCGGGAGGACCGGGCCACCGCGCAGCTCTGCGAGCGGCTGGTCGACCTGGACGAGGGGATGCAGGAGTGGCGCTACCGGCACGTGAAGATGGTGGAGCGCACGATCGGGACGAAGCGGGGGACCGGCGGCTCCACCGGGGCCGAGTACCTGCGGGAGACGGTCGGCCGCCCGGCCTTCCCGGACCTGTGGGAGATTCGGACGCGGCTGTGATCGGCCCGAAGGCGGGCGCGCGAAACGGCCCGGCGCAGGCCGTGAGCGGGCGCGGCGGGGCGTGACCCGGGGCGGCGGACCGTTCCGGACGGCCGAAGACCTGTCGGGCACCCCGAACCCGCTGGCCGGCCACTACAGCCGCTTCCGGGTCGCCGACCGCCTCCTCCTCACCGGGCACTCCCACCAGGCCTGGCCCGACCGGGCGTTCGACGGCCAGCGCCGCGCCTGGTGGGACGCCGCCGAGTGGGTGGACGAGAAGTGGGAGGAGGCGTTCGCGCGGGCCGAGCGCGTCCGGCGAGGCTTCGCCCGCCTCCTGGGCGATCCGGACGGCACGGTCGCCCTCGCCCCGAACACGCACGAGCTCGTCGTGCGCTTCCTCTCGGCCCTCCCCCTTCGCGAGCGGCCTCACCTCGTCACCACCGACGGCGAGTTCCACTCCATCCGGCGGCAGCTCGACCGGCTGGCCGAGGAGGGGCTGGAGGTGGTGAAGGTCCCGGTGGACCCGGTCGACGGCCTGGCCGAGCGGCTGGCGGAGGCGACCGACGACCGGACGGCCGCGGTCCTCGCCTCCTGCGTGCTGTTCCGGGACGCCCGCATCGTGCCCGGCCTCGGACGGACGATGGAAGCCTGTCGGCGGGTCGGGGCCGAGCTTCTGGTGGACGCCTACCACGCCCTGAACGTGGTGCCGTTCGAGCTGGAGGCCGAGGGGCTGGAGGACGCCTTCGTGACCGGCGGCGGCTACAAGTACTGCCAGCTCGGGGAGGGGAACTGCTTCCTACGGCTCCCCGACGGCTGCCGGATGCGGCCGGTGATCACCGGCTGGTTCGCCGAGTTCGGGGCGGTGGTGGAGGGCGGCGGCGTGGGCGACGGGTCGGCCGCGGGCGGACCGCGGGTGTCCTACGCCGAGGGGCCGGCCCGCTTCGCCGGCAGCACCTACGACCCGACCAGCCACTACCGCGCTGCCGAGGTGTTCGACTTCCTCCGGGACCTGCGCCTCACCCCCGAGCTGCTCCGCCAGGTGAGCCGGCGACAGGTGGGCCTGCTGGCGCGTCGGTTCGACGCGCTGGACCTGGATCCGGGCGTCGTCCGCCGCAACCGGTCGGTGCCGCTGGAGGCGATCGGCGGCTTCCTGGCCCTCGAGTCCCCGCGGGCCGGCCCGCTGTGCCGGCTCCTGCGCGAGCGCGGGGTCATGGCCGACCACCGGGAGGACGTCCTCCGCCTCGGGCCGGCGCCCTACCTGTCGGACCAGCAGCTCGAGGACGCGATGACGGCGCTCGGGGACGCCGCGCGGGCGCTTCCGCGCCGCTGATTCGCCGCCCTCGACCGGACGGGCGCGCTGCGCGCCCCCCACCCGCCGCGGCGCTGGGCCCTCACTCCTGTCGGCGGAATCGCCAGGCGGCCACCCAGAGGAGCCCCGCCCCGAGGAGGAGAAGCGACAGGAACTGCGGCCACAGGCTCGGCACGCCCGTCCCCTTCAGGAAGACGTCGCGGACGATCTCGATGTAGTGGCGGACCGGGTTGAGCAGGGTGAGCCACTGGAAGCTCGCGGGCATCGAGCTCACCGGGAACATGAAGCCCGACAGCAGGATCGCCGGCATGAAGACGAGGAAGCTCCCCATGAACGCCTCCTGCTGCGTCTTCGACACGGTGGAGATGAGGAGCCCGAGACCGAGGCCCGAGGCCAGGTAGAGGACGCTGGCGGCCAGGAGCCAGAGCACGCTCCCCCGCAGCGGGACGCCGAACCACCAGAGCGCCGCCGTCGTGACGAGGACGAGGTCCATCAGTCCAATGATCCCGAAGGGGATCGTCTTCCCCAGGATCAGCTCCCGGGAGCCCAGCGGGCTCGCGCGGAGCTGCTCCAGGGTGCCGATCTCCCGCTCCCGCACCACCGCCAGGGAGGTGAGGAGCAGGCAGACGAGAAGGATCAGCGCCCCGACCACGGCGGGCACGTTGTAGTTCCGGCTCCGGAGGTCCGCGTTGTACCAGGCCCGCTCGCGCAGGTCCACGGCCAGCGGGGGCGGGCGTCCGGCCGCCTCCCGCGCGTACTCCTGGAGGATCCGCTCCGCGTAGCCCCGCGCCACCGAGGCGGTGTTCGAGTCCGTCCCGTCGAGCAGGAGCTGGACGCTCGCGCCCGTGCCGTCCCGGAGCCCGGTGGAGAAGCCGGGCGGGATCTCGAGGCCCACGAGCGCGTCGCCACGCTCCAGGGCGCGCACCAGGTCGGCGGAGCGGTCCGACCGCCCCGTCACCCCGAAGTATCCGGACGCGGAGAGCGCCTCCACGATCTCGCGGGAGGCACGCGTCCGGTCGTGGTCCACCACCAGCGTGGAGGTCCTCCACAGGTCGGTGGAGACCGCGTAGCCGAACACGACGAGCTGGATGAGGGGCGAGATGAAGATGAGGCGTCCCAGGCGCGGATCCCGGAAGAGCTGCCGGAACTCCTTCACCACCAGGCCGCCGATCCGGACGAGGCTCTCCAGCCGCGCGCTCCCGCGGCGCCCTCCCTCTCGGGAGGGACCGCCCGAGTCCCCGCCCGCGCTCCGCCGATAGCCGCTCACGTCCGGAGCCGCTTGTGGAACACTCCGATCGCCGCCCACACCCCGACGACCGCGAAGGCGATCATCAGCAGCCCCTGGAGGGCCAGGGCCTCGACCCCGACGCCCTTGAGGAAGATCCCCCGCGTCACGACGAGGAAGTAGCGGGCCGGGATCAGGTAGGTGATCGCCTGCAGGGCGGGCGGCATCACCTCGATCGCGTACATGAACCCGGACAGGAGGAACGCCGGGAGGAAGGTGAGGATCATGGCCAACTGGGTGGCCAGGAGCTGCGAGCGGGCCGCCGCGGAGATGAAGATCCCGAGCCCGGCCGCGCCGACGATGAACGCCAGGGAAAGGACCATCAGCAGGGCGGCGCTCCCGCGGAAGGGCACCCCGAACCAGGCCACCCCGACCACGCTCACCAGGACCACGTCGACCAGCCCGATCGCCACGTAGGGGAGCAGCTTGCCGAGCACGACCTCCGCCCGCGTCACCGGCGTGGAGGCGAGCTGCTCCATGGTCCCGCGCTCCCACTCCCGGGCGATGGTGAGGGAGGTGAGCATGGCGGCGATGATCATCATGATCACCGCCACCAGGCCGGGGACGATCATGTTGCGGCTGGTGAGCTCCTCGTTGAACCAGACGCGCGTGCGGACGTCCAGCCCGGCGGCCGGGGCGGGGAGCGAGGCGGCGGAGAGGGCCGGCGGCGCCGCTTCCCGCGCGCGGAGGCGCGCCCGGGCCGAGAAGTCCGCCACGATGGCGCGCGCGTAGCCGAGCGCGATCGTGGCCGTGTTCGCGTCGGCGCCGTCGACCAGGGCCTGGAGCTCCGCGGGCCCCCCAGCCTCCAGCGCGCGCGCGAAGTCCGGCGGGACGACCAGCACCAGCCGGACCGCCCCCCGGTCGAGCAGCGGATCGATCTCCCCGTGGCGTGTGAGCCGCCGCTCCAGCGTGAAGTACCCCGACGCCCGGAACGCGTCGACCAGCTCGCGGCTCCGGGCCGAGCCGTCCCCGTCCAGCACGGCCATCGGGATGTCGTCCACGTCCCAACTGATCGCGTAGCCGAAGAGCAGGACCAGGAGGACGGGAAGGAGGAAGGCGAGGATCAGGCTGCGCGGATCCCGCCGGAGCTGGATGAGCTCCTTCCGCGCGATCGCCCGGAGTCGCCCGGGGCGCATCGAAGCCGTGCGCTCAGTCGGCGGGGGCGCCACCGGCCGCCCGCACGCGCGCCACGAACACGTCCTCCAGGGAGGGCTCCACGGTCCGGAGCCCGAGAAGCCGGACGCCGGCGGCGGCCAGCGCCCGCTCCACCGCGGTGCGGCCCTGGTGGCCGACTCCGACGGCCACGTGCACGGCGCGGCCGAACAGGGCCGCGTCCAGCACCCCGGGCGCCTCCCGCAGGGCCTCCACGGCGCGGGCGCTCTCGTCCACCCGGAGCTCGAGGATCGGCTCGGCCATCGCGGCCCGCAGCCGCGCCGGCGTGTCGAGCGCGATCAGCGACCCCCGGTTCATGAGCGCCAGGCGCCCGCAGTTCTCCGCCTCCTCCATGTAGTGGGTGGTGACGAAGACGGTCGTCCCCGCCTCGGCCAGCCCGTCGATGAGGTCCCAGAAGGCGCGGCGTGAGACCGGATCCACCCCGGACGTCGGCTCGTCCAGGAACAGGATGGGCGGCTCGTGGAGCACCGCGCAGGCGAGCGCCAGCCGCTGCTTCCACCCCAGCGGCAGGTCGCCGGTGAGCCGGTCGCGGCGCGCCTCGAGCCGCGCCATCTCCAGCGCCCGCCGCCGCCGCTCGTCCCGGCGCTCCCGCGGCACGCCGTAGAGCCGCGAGAAGAAGGCGATGTTCTCCTCGACCGTGAGGTCCTCGTACAGTGAGAAGCGCTGGGACATGTAGCCGATGTGGCGACGGATCCGACGCCGCTCGCTCCGGATGTCGAAGCCGGCCACCCATCCCCGCCCCTCGCTGGGCGCGAGCAGGCCGGTCAGCATCTTGATCGTGGTGGTCTTGCCGGCCCCGTTCGGACCGAGGAAGCCGAAGATCTCCCCGGTCCGCACGCGGAAGGACACCCGGTCCACGGCCGTGAAGTCGCCGAACCGTTTGGTGAGCCCCTCGGCCACCACCGCCGCCCGGCGCTCCGCCGGGGCGGTCGCCGCCGCCCGGCCCTCCCTCTCGGCCGGCCCGCCCTCCGCCTCAGCCGGCCGCACCCGTCCCCTCCCGGTCCCTCTCCGCGTCCGCGAGACGCTCCATGAAGACGTCCTCCATGGACGGCTCCCGGGCGGTGACCGCCACGTCGTCCAGCCCCGCCCGCCGGAGCTCCGCCTCCACCCGCGTCCGCGCCGCCTCGGCCGACCCGACGGTCAGGTGGATCCGGTCGCCGAACACGACGGCCCGGGAGACGAAGGGGAGGGCGGCGAGGCGGTCGCGAAGGGCCCGCGCCGGCCGCACCGCCAGCAGGCGCCCTTCGAGCGGGGCGCGGAGCGCGTCCGGGGTCTCCACGGCCAGGGCGCGTCCGCCGTGCAGGAGGGCCAGGCGGTCGAACCGCTCGGCCTCGTCCATGTAGGCGGTGCTCGCGATCACCGTGACCCCCCGCGCCACCATCTCGTGCACGATCAGCCACAGGTCGCGCCGCGAGATCGGATCCACCCCGAACGTCGGCTCGTCCAACAGCAGGAGCCGGGGCCGGTGGACCAACGCGCAGGAGAGCCCGAGCTTCTGCTTCATGCCGCCCGACAGGTTTCCCGCCAGCCGCCCCTCGAAGGGCGCCAGGCCCGAGAAGCGATAGAGGCGCTCCAGTCGAGCGGGACGCTCGGCCGGCGGCACCTCGTACAGGTCCGCGTAGAAATCCAGGTTCTCGCGAACCGTCAGGTCGGCGTAGAGGCCGAAGCGCTGCGGCATGTAGGCGAGGTCCGGCTTCGCGCCCTCCGGGTCGCTGGCCACGTCGACCCCGAACACGGCCGCCCGGCCCGTCGTCGGAGGAAGGACCCCGGCGAGCATCCGGAGGGTCGTCGTCTTCCCCGCCCCATCCGGCCCGACGAGGCCGAACAGCTCGCCCCGCCGCACGGAGAAGCGCAGCCCCTCGACCGCGACGATCTCGCCGAACCGACGGCCGAGGCCCTCCAGCCGCACCGCCGGCTCGTCCGGGCCGGCGGGGGAGCGCGGGGACGCCGCCGTCACCGGCCGGTCCCGTCGAGCGCGAGGCGCACATCGGCCGGCATGCCCGGCTTTAGGTCCCTCGCGGGGTCGCCGGCGATCCGGACCTTCACGGCGTAGACGAGCTTCACCCGTTCCTCCGCCGTCTGGACGGCCTTGGGCGTGAACTCGGCCTCCGACGCGATGAAGCGGACGCGCCCCTCGTACGCGCGGTCGGCGTACGTGTCGGTGGTCACCGAAGCGGGCTGCCCGATCCGGACGGCCCCGATCCGGTCCTCCCGCACGTAGATTCGCACCCAGCGGTCGTCGGGATCCATCACGGTGAGGACGGGGACGCCGGGAGCGACCACCTCGCCGGGCTCGCGGTGCCGGACGGTGATCAGTCCGCCGAACGGGGCGACCACGACCATCTGCTCGAGCGCCGCATCCAGGCCCCGAAGGGCGGCGCGCGCGCCGGCGAGGCGCGCCCGCTGCGCGTCCACCGCCTCCGGCCGGGGTCCCGCCTCGAGCAGCCGCAGGCTCTCCGCGGCGCGACGCGCCTCGCCCCGCGCCACCTCGAGCGCCGTGGCCGCCTTGTCCAGCGCCTCGCGGCTCACCGCGCCGCCGTCGTACAGCGTCCGGGTGCGCTCCAGGTCGCGGGCGGCGTCCTCCCGCCGCTGCTCGGTGACCGCCAGGGCGGCGCGCGCCTGTTCGACCTCCTCGGCCCGGAAGCCTCGCTCGAGCTCGCGGAGCCTCGCCTCGGCCTCGGCGACCTGCGCCTCCGCGGCATCGCGCCGGGCCAGGACCTCCTCGCGCTCCAGCAGGGCCAGGGTATCGCCCGCCGCCACCGGGTCCCCTTCGCGGACCCGGATCTCCGCGAGCCGGCCCGCCGCCTGGAAACCGAGGTGCCCCTCCGTCGCCTCCACGGTGCCGGAAGCGAACAGGTCCGAGCCTTCCTCGTCCCCCCCGCGAAGCAGCAGCGCCGCCGTCAGCGCCGCCGCCGCCACGAGCGCCGCCAGGACGAGCCGCCGGCCCCGCCCGAGCGGCTTCATCGTCCGACCTCCAGGTTGGCCTTCAACCATGCCCGATCGAGGATGCCCAGCGCGCGGGCGAGCTCCACCCGCGCGAGGACCCGGGCGTGGCGCGCCTCCGCCAGGTCGGCGTCCGCCGCCAGCGACGCCGCCTCGGCGTCCAGGTAGTCCGTCTGGGTACCCGTCCCGGTCTCCATCCGCAGGGCCTCGATCCGCGCCACCTCCCTGGCGCGCGCCGCCGCCGTCTCGAGGCTGCGGAGGCGCGCCTCGGTCTCCTCCAGGGCCGAGACGGTCCGATCCACGGAGCGCTCGACCTGCAGCGCCGCGTGGCGCGACCGCTCGTCGGCCGCCCGCAGCTCCGCCCGGGCGCGCTCCACCCCGCGCTCGATCCGCCCACCCGTGAACAGGGGCAGGTCGACCTGCAGCCCCGCCGCCCACTCGAGCTGGTGCTCGCTCTCCAGGCCGGTGTAGTCGATCCAGCTTCCGAAGGCCTGGAGGGACGGCCAGCGGGCGCTGCGGGCCAGGGAGACGCCCGCCTCGGCGCCCGCCCGGCGCCGGCGCGCCGCCTCGATCTCGGGGCTCGCTTCGAGCGCGCGCGCCAGCAGCTCCCCGCGGCGGGGAAGGTCGTCGGGTGCCGCCAGGCCCACCCGGAGGAGGCCGCGTCGCTCCGGCTCCTCCGGAGGCGCCCCCATGAGCCGCGCCAGCTCGCGGCGCGCCATTCCGAGCGCGGAGCGGACGGCGGCGCGGTCGGCCTCGGCGGCCGCCAGGGCGGCCTCCACGCGCAGCACCTCGACCTCCGCCGCCCGGCCCACCTCCCGGAGACGGGCGGCGCGGTCGCGCTCGGCCTCCAGGGCCGCGATCCGCCGGTCGTGCGCCGCCAGCACGCGGGCGCGGCTCTCCGAGCGCAGGTAGGCGGCGGCGACCTCGGCCACCACCGCCTGCGCGCGGGCGTCCAGGTCGGCCTCGGCCGCGGAGGCGTTCAGGCCGGCGCGGCGCACCGTCGCGGCCCGCCCCCCGCCGTCGAACGCCGTCCAGGCCAGGTGCGCGCCGGCCTGGACCGGGGTTCGGTCGAAGGCGGGAGCCCCCTCCGGATCGAAGCCGTGGATCGGCCCCACCACCACCGGCTCCTCATGGCGGGTGAGGGACCCGTACACCCCGAGCTCGGGCCATCGAGCGGCCGCGGCCTCGCGCTGGCCGGCCCGCGCCGCCTCGGCGACGGCCCGGGCCGTTCCCAGCGCCGGATCGTGATCCAGGGCGCGGTCGACCGCTTCGAGCAGCGTGAGGGGGGCCGTCCGCCGGGCCTCCGACGCCCGCTCCTGCGCCCCGGGGGTCCGCTCTTCCGCACGCCCGGCGACCTGCCCGTACGCCGGGCCGGTCGCGAGCGCCCCCATCGCGAGCGCACCGAGCACCGCGCCGAGCACCGCGCCGAGCACCACCCGGATCCGTCCGTCGACTCCGTTCCCGATCCGCGCTCCGTTCGGCATCAGCCTCCCTCCCCTCCGGCCGCGTAGGCGGCCAGCAGACCGAGCATGGGCCGGGCGATGGCGACGGGAGACCCCCGCCGGCCGAAGGCCAGCCAGCGCAGCGCCGAGGAGTGGCCGACCGCGATCAGGAGCTCGGCGAGCACCGCTCGGCGCGCGGCGGACGCCGGATCGGCGCCCGCTTCCTCCTTCTCGGCCCCCTCGTCTCCGACGCCCCTCTCGGCGGAGCCTTTCCCCGCCGACGCGACCGTCGCCCGGCCGGCATCCTCGGCCAGATAGCCTTCCAGACGACCTCGAAGGAGCCGCAGCGTCTTCTCCACTTCCTCTCGCATCCCGGGCTGGAGCCGCGCGGCCTGTCCGAGGAGGATCACCACCGGCGCGCCGCCCGCCTCCGCCACCTTCTCCAGGATGTGGAGGATCAGGCCGCTCGCCTTCGCCACTCCGCCGCCGCTTCCCCGGTACTCCGACACCCAGCGGCGCAGCCCCCGCGCCTGGCGGCGGAGCGCCTCGGAAAGGATCTCCTCCTTGTCCCGGAAGTGCTTGAAGACCGTGGCCTCCGAGCAGCCGACCCGCTCCGCCAGGGTCGCCGTCGTCCAGGCGTGCATCCCCTCCTCCGCCAAAATGGCCAGGGTCGCGTCGACAATCTGCGTGCGGCGCTCCTCCCGGCTTCGGTACGCGCGGCTTCCGCCGCGCGGAGTCCGCCTGTCCTCAGCCACCCGACGCTCCCGGCAGCACCGCCATGACTTCGCCCCTGGCTGCTCGGCACCCGTTTCGGCCGGCCTTCGCCGGCCGCCCCGAAGATGTAAGTGAATGTAAGTGAATATTCACTTGAGGCCGCTGTCAAGTAGGGGACGGAGCTTCCCTGGTCGAATGGGGGCCCCGGCCACAGATTGTGCGGGCGAGTCGATCCATCGGCCATCGGGCGTCCGATCCCACGGGCGCCCCGTCACCCACAGGAGGTCGCATGTCGCTTCGTCGCTGTATCACCCCCTTCCTCGCGCTACTCGTCCTTCCCGCCGTCGCGGCGGCCCAGGAGCCGGCCGGCCAGGAGCAGGCGCCGGACGCGCAGATGCAGGACCAGACCGCGACGCTGGTCGTGTCCCAGTGGAAGTGTGACTGGCGGGAGATGGGCTCCCTGGTGGAATCGGCGGAAGAGGTCATGGTGCCGGTCTGGGACCAGATGGTCGCCGACGGCACTCTGCTGAGCGCCGGCATCTTCGTCCACGAGTGGGGCGACGAGTGGAACTTCAACATGTACCGGATCGCGCCCGACAGGGAGGCCTTCTTCCGCGCCTACGAGGCCGAGGGTGAGGCGGTCGGTGGGCAACTCGAGGAGCTCGGGATCTCGGCCGACGAGCCCGGGCCGATCCAGGAGCACTGCACGGAGCACCGGGACAACATCTACGTCCTCGGGCCGCGGACCGGCCTGCAGGGGGGCGACCAGCAGTAGCCCCGGACCGAGCGGACTGCCAGCGGTAAGCAAGCGGACCGGTCCGCAGCCCCGGGCCGGTCCGTTTCGTCCTCGTCCGTCCCTTCGCCTCTTCTCACGCCCCGGTCGACGCCCCCTCCCGCCGGCTCAGACCAGCAGCGCCGCCAGCCCCGTGTACAGGACGCCGGCCAGCCCCGCCGCGGCGAGCGCCATCGGGAGCTGCGTGAGGACGTGGTCCATCAGGTCGCAGCCGGTCGCCAGGGAGGAGAGGATCGTGGTGTCGGAGATCGGGGAGCACTGGTCGCCGAACACGCTTCCCCCGAGCACCGCGCCGAAGCAGAGCGCCAGGTAGGTCGGATCGGGCTGCAGCGCCCAGGCGAGCGGCAGGGCGACCGGGAAGATCACCGCGTAGGTCCCCCACGAGGTCCCGGTCGAGAAGGCCGTGCCCATGCACAGCAGGAGGAGGGCGGCCGGAAGCACGACCGGCGACAGCCAGCCGCCGAACACCTCGACGACGTAGGGCGCGGTGCCCACCGCGTCGGCCACTGCCTTCAGGGTGACCGCCAGCGCCAGCACGATCGCCCCGATCGTCACACCCTTGCAGCCCGACACGAACCCTTCGATGACGTCGCCCAGCCGCATCCCCTTCGCCAGGGCGATCGCCATGCCGACCAGCACCGCGACGACGAACGCCTCCGCGATCGGGAGCAGCGGGTCGTCGCGCCGGCCGAGCGCGAAGAAGGTGACCACGTAGGGGATGATCGCCACGCCGAGCAGGGTGAGGATCGGGCCGAAGAAGTCGACCAGTCCCGGCCGGTAGCCCTCGGGCGGGTCGAAGCGGTCCAGCTCCTCGGCCGCCAGCGGCTCGGCCCCCTCCCGGTCCAGCCGTCCCTCCTCCCGGGCGCGTCGCCGGGCCGCCTCCATCCGGCGGCCGGGGAGCAAGGGAAGCCGCTCCCAGGAGAACAGGAGGGTGAAGAGGATGGCGAACATCGCGTAGAAGTTGAACGGCAGCGCCCGGAAGAAGAAGGCGATCCCCTCCTGGGCGGTGGCGATCACGGGCACGGTGCCCGCGACGAGCCCACCCACGTAGATCGGCCACACGTTGAACGGAATGAGGGTGGCCGCCGGCGAGGCCGTCGAGTCGACGACGTACGCCAGCTCCTCGTGCGCGACGCGGTGGCGGTCGGCGACCGGACGCACGGTGGCGCCCGTCAGCACGGTGCTGATCGTCCCGCCCTGGTGGAAGACGAGCCCCATGATCCAGGCGAGGAACTTCGCGCTCCGCGGTCCCCGCACCACCCGGGCGCCCGCCCAGTCGGCGAACTGCCGCGCGCCGCCCGTCCGACCCCACAGGCCGATCAGCCCACCCAGCGCCCACAGGTAGACGAGCAAGATGAGGCCGTACTCCGGCGAGCCGATGGAGGGGATCAGGAACTCCTGGACGACGTTCAGCCGCCCGCTGATGATCCCGCCGAGAACGATCCCGATGAACAGCGCCGAGATCACCTCCCGCAGGAGGAAGGCGAGGAGGAGGGCCACGGCGGGGGGGACGACCGACCAGATTCCGAAGTGGCCGTCGGTCTCCGGGAAGCGCCCGGCGACCGCCACGCCGAGGGCGAGGAGCGCCAGCCCGATCGCCAGCCCCGCCACACGCCGCCTTCCGGACACGACCGCCTCCTTCCCCGCCAGCCCGCTCCTCGCGCCGCGGCGCGCCTCGGGAGCCGCCACCGTCGATGCCCGGACCGGCGCCCGTGGCGCCCGGCGGCTCCCCGGGGCGAATCTGCGGGCCGCCCGGCGCGGCGACAACGCGACCGGCATGCGGGCGGGCAGGAGCTTACGAAGGCACGCCGGCGGAGCCGGTCGCACCGCGGATCCGGCAGGCGCTCGGCGCGTCGGGAGCAATCCCGTTTTTTCAAAAAAATACCCCGGCCTCGGTGGTGCGGGACACCGGGCGCCGTCGCTCCGTACGGGACGGTTCGGCCGGGCCGATAGGCGGGTTGGCGGGTGGCTATCGGGGCCGACGCGTCACGAGAATCCACACCGAGTTTCCACTTATCAACAATCCATACACATCGTCCCAAGCCGTTTTCATTCCAAGAGCTGCGACATCGCTGGATCGGCTGCCCCCCGCGCGCGGCCGCAGGGCACGCCTTGCAGGCTCCGAACGGCCCGTCTATACTGTCGCCGGCAACCGGAAAGCGCATCGCGGCCGCCGCTCCCCCGGTCCCCCAGACTTGGATCTCGCTGCCGATTTCGAACTTTTTTCCGAGGGGGAACACCTTCATGTGGGACACCCGCCCCGTTCCGCTCGTCGTGCACCTGCCGTCCGAGCTGGCCGAGGATGTGGAGGAAGTCAGAGAGAACGATCCGGAGTTCCTCGGACGGGCCATTCAGTACGCGCTCGCCAGGCGCATCATCTTCGACGAGCTGAAGAACTCCATGGAGATCGGCCCCGGCGCCGAGGGGGGTGGGCTTTCCGCGAGTTTGGGCTGAGACGGGCGCGCGCTCCCTTGACCGCCCCCGCCGGCGGCGCTAGATGCCAGCGGGAAGCGGACACGGGGCCGGCGACGGCCGGAGCGACGGCGTGAGCGGCGACATGGTCGACCGGACGGACTGGGTGCCGGCGGGGGAGGACCCGCCGGTGGATCCCGTCATGCGCGCCAAGTACGTCGACTTCTGCTCCGCCCAGCTCACCGAGATCTTCCTCTCCCTCTCGGACGAGCGCATCTACGACCTGGTGGAGGAGGCCGCGCGGGCGGCCGACCTCCACCCCGGCTCCCTGGGCTTCAAGGCGATGGTCCGGCTCGTCACCCAGAAGCTGCGGGAGAGCGTCCCCCTGCCCGACTTCCCCACCTGGCGGCGCGAGTACGAGGCGGACCCGGCCCGCTTCGACGTGCACCTTCTCGGTCTCTGGGAGGAGCTGCTGGCTGGATCCTCTCCCTGCCGCGAGGGCTGAGGCGCGCGGTGCCTCGCGCCTCCGGACCGGACGGGAAGGAGCGGAAGCCGCAGCTGCAGATATGGGACGACGAGACGCGGGAGACCGCGCTGGACCGCTCCGTCGCCGACGGGGACGGCACGTGGGAGGTCTTCTTGCTCGTCGAGCCCGCCGCCGCCGACCTGGTGCGCGGACGGCTCTCCTTCCGGCGCGAGGAGGAGCGCCACGACACGGCCGCCGTCCTGGTAGAGGAGAGCGCGGATGCGGTGCTGCGGCGGGCCGCCGAGCTTCCGGAGGCGATGCTGCGGCAGCTTCTGGCCTCCTCCCGCGATTGAAGGCCGCGCGGTCGCGCGCGGCTCGGGCTCACCCGAGGTAGGGCCGACGCTCCGGCGGCTCGCGTGCCGCCTCCCGCAGCAGCGTCCGCAGCATGACCCGGCCCGCGGCGAGCGACGCCCCGAGCGACCCGGAGATCTTGGAGCGTCCGCGCGTCCGCCGCTCGAACCGGACCGGCACGCCGACGACCCGGAAGCCGCAGCGCAGCGCCCGCACCTGCATCTGGACGTACCAACCATAGTCCGGCTCGTCGAGCGCCAGGATCCGCAGGCACTCCCACCGCACGGTGCGAAACGGACCCATGTCCCGGGTCGACGAGCCGTAGAGGCCTCGGAGGAGCGCCGACACGAGACGATTGCCGACCGCCGCGTGCGCCCGGACGCCGCGGACCCCGGGCGAGCGGCGCTCGCCGATCACCACGTCGGCGCGACCGCGGCGGACCGGGGCCAGGACCGCCTCGAGCTGCTCGGGGGCCCGGTGATCGTCGGCGTCCATGAACACGACCGCCTCGGGTGGGCAGCCCGCGGCGGCCAGGGCGTCCAGGCCGGTCCGACACGCCCGTCCGTAGCCCGCCCGCGGCTCCCACACTACTTCCGCACCGGCCGCCCGCGCCACGCGCGCCGTCCCGTCGCGCGAGCCGTTGTCGACGACCAGCACGCGTGGAGCGGCCGGATGGGCGGCCAGCGCCGCGAGAAGCGGCGGCAGGGCCTCCTCCTCGTCGCGGGCGGGGATGAGCACCGCGATCGGATCGGACGCCGCCCGGACGTCCGGGGCGCCCATCCCATCCGTCACGGCCGATCGGGCCGGTGAGCCCGCCGATCCTGTTCGCCGGGGCAGCCCAGCTCCTCCTCCTCGCGACCCTCGGCTGGGCGCCGGGCGCCCGCGGCACCCCCTTCCCGGCCCTGCTCCTGTGGGGCGGCCTGTTCGCCCTCTACCTGGCGGCCGCCGCCGCGCAGGCCCGTCGGCCGGCCGGCCGGGCCGTGCTGTGGACGGGCGGCCTGGCGATGCGCGCCTGCCTCCTCCCCCTCCCGCCGCACTTCTCGGACGACGTGTGGCGTTACCTGTGGGACGGCCGCGTCCAGCTCGCCGGGTTCAGCCCGTACGCCCACGCCCCCGCCGATCCGGCGCTCGAGCCGTTCCACACGACCTGGCACGCCTTGATCAACCATCCGGAGATCCCAACGATCTACCCGCCGGGCGCCCAGCTCCTGTTTCTCGGCCTGGCGGCCCTCGGCCCGTCCGTCCTGTGGGCGAAGGCGGCCTGGGTCGTGGCCGACCTCGGGGTGGCCGCGGTCCTTGACCGCCTCACCCGAGCTCGGCTCGGCTCCCGCCCGGCCGGTAGCACTTCCGCCGACCGCGGCGCCCCCTCGCCGGCCCTGCTGCTCTGGCTCTGGTCGCCGCTGGTGCTGGTCGAGGTGGCGTGGAGCGCCCACCTGGAGCCGGTCGGGATCCTGCCGATGATGGCCGCCGTCCTCGTGCTCCGCGCCCGCGCCTCCGGGGACCGAACGCGGGCGGACGGAAACGGATGGGCCGCGCGGGCGCTCGACGCGGTGGCCCCGAAGGGAGCGACCCGAGGGGTGGCGGCGGGGACGCTGCTCGGTCTGGCCGGCGCCATCAAGCTCGCCCCGCTCGCCGGCCTCCCGGCGCTCGGGCGCCGGCACGGCCGCGCGGCCCTCGCGGCGGCGCTGCTCGTGCCGCTCCTCCTGGCGGTCCCCTACCTGGACACCGGCGCCGCGATGCTCGACGGCCTGCGGGCGTACGGGGCGCGCTGGCGCTTCCACCCCGGCGCCTTCCGCCTGCTCGAAGCGGTCCTCGGCGACCCGGGCGCCCGGGTGGCGGCGGCGGTCGCCGTCGTCACCGTCGCCCTCGGCGCCGCGGCGGCCCGCTGGCGGCTGGAGCGGGCGCTCCTGTGGACGATCGGCGCCGCGCTTCTTCTGTCGCCGACCCTGCATCCCTGGTACGCGCTCTGGATCCTGCCGCTCGCCATCCTGCGGCGGAGCCCGGCCTGGATCCTCCTTTCGGGGCTCGTGTTCCTGGGCTATGCGGGCCTGGACGCCTTCCGGACTACCGGGGCGTGGCCGCAGCCGGCCTGGCTGTCGCTCCTCATCCATGGCCCGGTCCTGGCGCTCCTGGCCGCCGAGGCCCTGACCGGGAGCGGGCGCCCCGCCCCCCCTCGCGACCGCACCGCCCGTCGTGGCCAGGTAGCCGAAGGCGAACAGCCCGGTGAAGGGGGCGGGGGCGAGTAGCCCCTCCGCCACCAGGCTGGCCGTGGCGCCAGCCACCGCGAGGCCCAGCGCGGCCCGCAGCGCCTCCGGGCCGCGGGCCGCGGGCGCGACGTAACGCCAGGGCCCGGCCGCCCCGCGCTTCGGGGTGCGGCGGAAGGGCGTGCGGGCCCCGGCCAGGCCGCGCGCGACCGCGAAAGTGAGCGGGACGCCCAGACCGATCCCGAGCGCCAGCGCCTCCGCGATGCGCCGTGCCGCGCCCGGTCCGCGCCGCGCCATTCCCGAGCCGTCCGGCCGCCTGCTCGGCTCGCCCCGCGTCCCTCCCGGACGCAGCCGCAGCGCCGCCGTGTAGAAGACGAGGAAGGGCACTGTCGCCAGCGCGAACGCCCCGCCGTGCACCCAGCCGGGCAGCTCCGCGGCGAGTCCGCCGGCCCAGCCCATCGCGCAGAGCGCCACGCCGAGCAGCAGCGTGAGCGGGTGCACGGCGTGCCCGAGGAGGTGAGCGGTCGCCTCCCCCTTCACGGCGGGGCGGAGGTCGCTCCGCCACACCCGCGGCAGCAGCTTCGCCGCGGTCTGGATCCCCCCCTGCGCCCAGCGCGCCTGCTGCAGCTCGAGCGCGCGCAGGTCCCCCGGGAGCTCCGCCGGCACGGTCACGTCCTCCCGGAAGGCGAACCGCCAGCCCGCGAGCTGGGCGCGATAGCTGAGGTCCAGGTCCTCGGTCAGCGTGTCGGCCTGCCAGCCGCCCGCCTCCTCCACGCAGCGGCGGCGCCACATGCCGGCGGTGCCGTTGAAGTTGAAGAAGAGTCCGGCGCGGTAGCGGGCGCCGTGCTCGACCGCGAAATGGGCGTCCAGGAAGAGCGCCTGGGCGCGGGTGAGCCACCCATCCTCGGCGTTCAGGTGCCCCCAAGCGGCCTGCACGGCGCCGACCGAGGGGTCCGCGAAGGGGGGCAGCAGTCGGCGCACGAGATCCGGCGGGGGGACGAAGTCGGCGTCCAGGACGAGGAAGAACTCTCCCCGCGCGCGCCGGGCCCCCGCCGCCAGCGCGCCCGCCTTGAACCCGCGCCGGTCCGCCCGTCGCAGGTGGCGGACGTCCACGCCGCGCGCCCGCCACCGGGCGGCCCGCGCGGCCGCCAGGGCGGTCGTCTCGTCCGTGGAGTCGTCCAGGATCTGGATCTCCAGGCGGTCGCGGGGCCAGTCCAGGCGGCAGGCGGCGTCGACCAGCCGCTCGACCACGGTGGCCTCGTTGAAGACCGGGAGCTGGACGGTCACCACCGGGCGCGGTCCGGGCCAGGTCCGCACCTCGACCGGCGGCGCCCGCCGGAGGCGGAGCCACACGAGCCGGAGACGGTGGAGTCCGAACGGAAGCAGGAGGCCGAGCACGAGGAGGTAGACGAGGCTCGCCAGGGACCATCCTTCGCTCATGAGCTGCCGCCGAACGCGTCGAGTCCGAACCTCCGACCTGGGGAGCGCACACTAGCCCGCGGTCGCGGGCGGGAACAGCGCGCCGACCACCCCGCGCGGGGCGCGCCGGCGCGCCTCAGGCCGGCCGGCTCTCCTCGCGCCCGTGGCCGTGGCGGATGGTCGTGCCCCGGACCATGTAGACCACGTCCTCGCCGACGTTCGTGGCCAGATCCGCGATCCGCTCCAGGTTGCGGCTGATCAGGATCACCTGCAGGCAGGCCGAGATCGTGTACTCGGTCATGTGGGTGAGCATGACCCGGAAGAGCGACTCGTGCAGCCGATCCACGTGGTCGTCGCGCTGGAGGACGTCCCGGGCCTCGTCGGCGTTGTGGTGGACGAAGGCGTCCAGGGCGTCCCGCAGCATGCCGCGGGCGAGCCGGCTCATCTCCTCGAGCTCGGGCGGGAGCGGCGGGGGGCGACGGGCCTCCCGGATCCGCCGGACGGCGTAGGCGATGTTGACCGCGTGGTCGCCGATCCGCTCCAGGTCGTTGTTGATCTTGAGGATGGTGACGATCACCCGGAGGTCCCGTGCCATCGGCTGGTGCAGCGCGAGCAGCTCGATCGCGCTCTCCTCGATCTCCACCTCCTCCGCATCGATCCGCTCGTCCCCGCCGATCACGTCCTCCGGGCTCGCGCCATCGGCCGCGCGCCCGACCGCCAGGGCCACCGCCGTCTCCACCAGCTCCTCGATCTCCTTCGACATGTGGAGGATGCGGGCGATCAGGGCGTCCAGCTTCTCGTCGAAGTGTTCCTTGGGCATCGCTCACTCCCCCGCGGGTCGGCGGGTCGTGACCCGGCGTCGGCTCACCGGGCGCCTCGCCGGCGGCGAATCGGGCGTCCGCCCGCCGGGACTCACCCGAACCGTCCCGTGATGTACTGCTCCGTGCGCTCCTCTTCCGGGTTCGTGAACAGGCGCTCCGTCTCCCCGTACTCGATCAGCGCCCCCATGTAGAGGAAGGCGGTGAGGTCGCTCACCCGCGCGGCCTGCTGCATGTTGTGGGTCACGATCACGATCGTGTACTCGCGCTTGAGGTCGGCGATCAGGTCCTCGATCCGGCCGGTGGCGATCGGGTCCAGGGCGCTGGCGGGCTCGTCCATCAGCAGGATCTCGGGCTCCACCGCCAGCGCGCGGGCGATGCAGAGCCGCTGCTGCTGCCCGCCGGACAAGTCCAGGGCGCTCTCGTGCAGCCGGTCCTTCACCTCCTCCCACAGCGCGGCGGCCCGGAGCGAGCCCTCCACCCGTTCCTCGAGCGGTCCCCGGTAGCCGTTGATCCGCAGCCCGAACGCCACGTTGTCGTAGACGGACTTGGGGAACGGGTTCGCCTTCTGGAACACCATGCCGATCCGGCGGCGTACCTCGACCGGATCCACGTCCGGATCGTAGAGGTTCTTCCCGTGGAACAGCACCTCGCCGCTCACCCGGGCGTCCGGGATCAGGTCGTTCATCCGGTTGAAGCAGCGCAGCAGCGTGCTCTTCCCGCAGCCGGAGGGGCCGATGAACGCGACCACCCGGTTGCGCGGCACGTCCAGGCTGATGTCCTTGATGGCGGCGAGGCCGTCGTAGTGCACGGTCAGGGACCGCGTCCGCAGCGCCGGGTCCGTCATGGCCTCACGCGACGATCGTCCATGCTTCCTTCGGCACGCCTAGAGCCGCCGCTGATAGCGGTTTCGGAGGAAGATCGCCGCGGCGTTCATCAGGAGCAACACGAAGAGGAGGACGATGATGGCGGCCGCGGCCAGGTCGTGGAAACCGGCCTGGGGCCGGGCGGCCCAGTTGAAGATCTGGATCGGGAGGGCGGTGAACGGGTCCATCGGGCTCCGCGGATCGAAGGCGATGAAGGTGAGGGCGCCGATCATGATGAGCGGCGCCGTCTCCCCGATCGCCCGCGAGAGCGCCAGGATGGTCCCGGTCAGGATCCCCGGCATGGCGGCGGGGAGCACCTGGTGGCGGATCGCCTGCCAGCGGGTCGCCCCCAGCCCGTAGGCGGCGTGGCGCAGCGAGCTCGGGACCGCGCGGATCGCCTCCTGCGCCGCGATGATCACCACCGGGAGGATCAGCAGCGACAAGGTGAGGGCGCCGGCCAGCACGCTGCGCTCCAGGGCGAAGAAGCGCACGAACACGGCCAGCCCGAGGATCCCGTACACGATCGAGGGCACGCCGGCGAGGTTCGAGATGTTCGTCTGGAGCAGCCGGGTGAACCAGTGCCGCGGCGCGTACTCCTCCAGGTAGATGGCCGCCCCTACCCCGAGCGGGAAGCTGAACGCGGCGACCAGCGCCATCATCCAGAGCGTTCCCAGCAGCGCCGACCGGATCCCCGCCCGCGCCGGGATCCGGGAGGGGTAGCTGGTCAGGAACTCCCACGAGAGCAGCGGGATCCCGGCGACGGTCACCTCCGCCAGCAGCACGACCAGGCTGAGGATCCCGAAGCACACGGCCGCGAAGCAGAGCCAGCGGAAGGCCACCCCGATCCGGTGGCGGACCTCGCGGCGCGGCCGGAAGGACCCGTCCCCCCCGAGACCCGCGCGCCCCGGTCCCGCGCGCGCCGCGCTCTCCGAAACTCCCTCGGCCGCCGCTCCGCCCCGCGCCGGGCCCTCGGGCGCCGTCACTCGTAGACCTCCCGGAAGCGGCGGGTGATGCGCAGGCTCAGGACGTTCATGGCCAGGGTGATCAGGAAGAGGAGCAGCCCGACCGCGAAGATCGTCCGGTACTCGAGCGTGCCGTGCGGCGTCTCCCCGAGGCTCACCTGGACGATGTAGGCGGTCATCGTCTGCACGCTCTCGAGGAAGTTCAGGGTCATCCGCGGCGTGGCGCCGGCGGCCAGCGTCACCGCCATCGTCTCCCCCACCGCCCGCGAGATGGCGAGGATGAAGGAGGCGATGACCCCGGACAGCGCACCCGGCACGACGACCCGGGTGGCGACCTCGAACTTTGTCGCCCCGACGGCGTGGGCGGCCTCCCGGAGTGCGCGCGGGACCGCGCTCAGGGCATCCTCGGAAAGCGAGGATACCATGGGGAGGATCATGATCCCCACCACGATCGCGGCGCTGGCCGCGTTGAAGATCCCGGTCTGCGGGAAGACGTGGCGCAGCAGCGGCGTGATGAAGGTGAGGGCGAAGTAGCCGTAGACCACCGTCGGGATCCCGGCCAGCACCTCGAGCACCGGCTTCACGATCCGCCGCGCCCGGGTGGAGGCGTACTCGCTCAGCCAGATGGCGCTCGCCAGGCCGATCGGGAGCGCGATGAGCGAGGAGCCCGCCGCGATGAGCAGCGTCCCGTTCACCAGCGGCAGGATGCCGAATCGCTGGTCCGAGTAGAGGGGCGACCAGCGCGTGCCGGTCAGGAACTCGAGGATCGGCACCTCGCGGAAGAAGCCGACCGACTCGGTCACCAGCACCACCACGATCCCGACCGTGGTGAGGACCGAGATGAGGCCGCACAGGAAGAGCGCCCCGCCGATCGCCCGCTCGCGCCAGCGCCGCGCGCGCTGCGGGCGGAAGTCCGGCGCGCCCGGGCGCGCCGGCGGGCGGCCGGGCGCCTCCTGCACCACGCCGGCTGGGGCGCGGCCGGTCGGCGCGCGCCGGGCATCCCCCGCGCTCACGTCGGCGCCGGCGACCCCGCGCGCGAAGCGCTCGTCACGTCCCGCCCGCCCCCGGGCCCGCCTCGGCGCCCTCCGCCGCCCCGGCGGGCTCGGGGAGGCGCTCCAGTCCCTCCCGGTAGCGCTCGGCCGCCAGCGGCACGTAGCCGACCTCCGGCACCAGGGCCTCGGCGTTCCCCAGATAGAAGTCCACGAAGGCCCGCACCTCGGGGCGATCCAGGGAGGCCTCGCGCACGTAGATGTACTGGAGGCGCGAGAGCGGCTGGTAGCTCCCATCGCGGATCGTCTCGCGGTCCGGACGGACGCACCCCTCGCCACCGTCCACCTCGAGCGCCTTCAGCCGATCCGCGTTCTCCTCGTAGTACGCGTACCCGAAATAGCCGAGCGCGCCGCGGTCGCCGGCCACCCCGACCACCAGCACGTTGTCGTCGGCGCTCGCCGTGTACTCGGAGCGGCTCGCCCGCTCCTCGCCCATCACCGCCTCGGTGAAGTAGTCGAAGGTCCCGGAGTCGGTGTCGGGACCGTAGAGGACCATCTCCGTGTCGGGCCATCCGGACCGCACCTGATTCCAGCGGCGGATCGTGGAGCCGGGCTGCCAGATCCGGCGAAGCTCGTCCACCGTGACGCATTCCGCCCAGTCGTTCTGCGGGTTCACGACCACCGTGATCCCGTCCCAGGCGACCGGGAGCTCGATCGGCCGGATCCCGTTCCGCTCGCATTCCTCCCGCTCGCCGTCCGTGATGGCGCGGGAGGCGTCGCTGATGTCCGTCTCGCCGGCGCAGAACTTCTTGAAGCCGCCACCGGTGCCGGAGATGCCCACCGTGACGCGCACGTCTGGGTGCGCGCGCTGGAACTCCTCCGCGACCGCCTCGGTGATCGGGTAGACAGTGCTCGATCCGTCGACGGCCACAGTGCCGGTCAGCCCGTCCCCACCGGCCCGCTCGCCGCCTCCGCAGGCGACCCAGGCGAGGGCGGCCACCACCGCCGCCGCCCGTCCGGATCCCGTCCACGCCCGCTCCCTCGCCCGCTCTCGCCGCTCGGTCATGCTCCCACCTCGGCCTGGATCAGAAATGCACTTGGAGCTGCGCCTTCAGAGAATGCTCGGCCCCGGCGCCCTCCGCGCCGAACAGGGCCACGTCCCAGTTCACCGCCAGCTTGTTCCGTTCGTGGAAGAAGAGCTGCACCCCGGGCGTGAGACCCCAGCTCTCGTCGCCTCCGAGCGCCGTGTTCGGATCCGAGCGGGTAAGGCGGAAGACGGGTTGGACCGCCTCGATCCACTCGTTCCACGCCTCCGCCACCGCGACTCGGTAGCCGCCGATCGCCTGGAAGGCCCACAGGTGGGCCATCTCGTCGTCCGACGCGAAGTCCGGCGCGCCGCCCGCCGGCGTCTGGAGGGGGTTGCCTCCGAAGACGAGCCCCGCCTGCACGTGCGGCCCCGGCCCGAAGCTCCCGAGCTCGGCCCACAGCTCCCCGGCGCCGAAGTACGTCGCCTCCCGCCGCCCGGCGGGGTGCGTGAAGGGGACATCCGTGAGGGCGCCCGCCACGGCTACCGCGAGCGGAAGCGCGTCGCCGCCGAGCCTCACCTCCACCCGGCCGACAAACTGCTTCTCGGTGTTCACGTCCCGGTTCGCCTCGGGGCCGTTGCCGTTGAACGCCCCGATCCAGTACCGGGCCCGCCCGTCCGCGGTCGCACCATCCGCCATCACTCCGAGGTCCCGGTCCGAGAGCCCGAGTCCGGTCGTGAGCTCGTCCAGCGACCCCGCCACCGGCCCGGGCACGCCCGGGATGTCCAGGTCCCGCTCGATCGTCAGGGTGCGGCTGGAGCTGGTCAGCTGGAAGCCGTCGAACGGCCGCTTGAAGTTTCCGACGGTGAGCCGGGCCGCCGGGTTCAGCCGGAGCCGCCCGTACGCGTCCCGCAGCACGAAGGCGTCCAGCCCGTCGGCCTGGCCGAACTCCGGCTGGACCCTGCCCTCGATCCATTCGTTCACCCGCACGTCCAGCGACAGCCGCATCCGGCGGATGTACCAGTCGAGGCCGGGCACCTGCTCCACGCAGGCCGAGCCCGCGTCCGGGGGGAAGCCCGTGCAGCTGCTGGTGAGCGCCTGGAACTGGAGCTGACCTCCGACCCGTAGCTCCGCGGCTCCGGCGGTCACCGCCGGCTGCTGCCCGAGGAGCCCGCGCGGAACGGCCAGGCCGAGCGTGATCGTCAGCACGAACCCCCACGCCGCGCGGCACCTCCGGCGACCGCCGCTCGGCCGCATCCACGCCTCCTCTGTCGCGATCTCGGGGTGCCGGCGCCGGCGGGAGCGGGCCCGGGGTGATCAGGACAGGGCCAAAGAGCGGGCGTCTCCGCGCATTCGTCAAGGCCATATCGATGCATGATGCAGGAGGAACTTCACCCGTCCGTAACCAAATTGTAACGGAGTCGTATCGAGGATCTGTCTCGGCGGATCGGTGCGCGCGCGGTCAGCGAGGAGCCCCGACGCGACAGCGCGAAGGGCCCTCGACGCGCGGCGCTCAGTGCCGGCTCGGACGGAAGCCGAGCGCCTCCAGGTCGGGATCGGTAAAGACCTCCTCGTCGTCGAGAAGAAACCGGACGATCGGGTGCCGTCGGAGGCGACGCCGTATCGTCAGCGGCACCCCACGAAGGCGGACGCGAGCTTCTCCGCGCGCGAGCACGAGCAGGTCCTCGTACAGCAGGAAGAGTGCGTCCGCATCCACCTGCCGGAGGGAACCGAGATCGAGCTCCAGGTCCGCCGGCGTCTCCTTGGACCACAGTGATCGGCGAAGGCGCCATAGCTCTTCCAGATCCAGGCGCCGCCCGACGACGAGCTCCAGTCGGGCCGAGGCTGCCTCCCTGACCGTGCGAGCGGCCTCCACCCCCCCTGGCGGCGGAGCCTCGGCCGCCGGATGACGCTCGCAGGCATACTCGTTCACGTCAGGCCTCCTTTTTCCGTCGTCCGACCATTCGGTTCGTCCGTGGGAAGTTGACGAGGAAGGATCAGCGCCGGGCAACGGCCGCGTAACGAGCGCGTATGGCCGACTCCGGACGCCGGCTCGGGCGGCGACGGATTCGAGGCGGGTCGCTTGCGCGGAGAGGGCCGGCGGCGCAGGGTCGTCTTCGCCTCGACCCGCGCCTCCCCGACCCGGGCTCTCGGGAGCGCCGCGCTCCGAGCCGCGCGCGCATGTGGGGGGATCGCCGAGCTCGTCCAAGACCCCGTGAGCCGATGATCCATTCCCGACGTCCGGTCGCTCGTCCCGGCGGCGATCGGCCGTGACCTCCGAGCCGGGAGCGCCCCCGGCGAACGGCGGCCTCCGGCGGGAGGTCGGCCTGGCCGGCGCCATCCTGCTCGGCCTCGGGTCGATGGTCGGGACGGGCGTGTTCGTGAGCATCGGGATCGCCGCCGGGGTGGCGGGCCCATCCCTGATCGCGGCGACCCTCCTCGCCGCCGTCGTGGCGACGGCCAACGGCCTCTCCAGCGCGCAGCTCGCCGCCGCCAATCCGGTGAGCGGGGGCACCTACGAATACGGCTACCTGTGGCTCTCGCCCGCGTTCGGCTTCGCGGCGGGCTGGACGTTCCTCCTGGCGAAGAGCGCCTCGGCGGCCACCGCCGCGCTCGGCTTCGGCGGCTATCTCCTCGACCTGCTCGGCGCGTCCGAGGCGCCGGGGCGGATCGCGGTGGCGGTGGCGGTCGCGCTGGTGATCACGGCCTTCGTGGCGGGCGGGATCCGGCGCTCGAACCTCGGCAACGCGGTCATCGTGAGCGTCACGCTGGCCGCCCTCATCGCCCTGGTGGCGACCTCCGTGCCCATGGTCGTTCCGGAGGGGCTCGGAAACTTCGCGCCCTTCCTGCCGGAGGAGGGTGGAGCCGGCGGCGTCGGCGCGCTGCTGCACGGGGCGGCGCTCATGTTCGTCGCCTTCACCGGCTACGGACGCATAGCCACCCTGGCCGAGGAGGTGCGCGAGCCCCGGCGGGTGATCCCTCCCGCGGTCCTGCTCGGCATGCTCATCGTCACCCTGCTCTACCTCGGGATCGCCTTCGCGGGCGTCGGCGTGCTGGGGGCGGAGGCGTTCGGCCGCGCCGCGGAGCGGACGGCCGCGCCGCTGGAGGCGGTCGCCTCCGCGCTCGGATTCGCGTGGCTTCCGCGGCTGGTGGCGGTGGCGGCCGTCACGGCCATGGCGGGGGTGCTGCTCAACCTGGTGCTCGGACTCTCGCGCGTCCTCCTCGCCATGGCCCGCCGCGGCGATGCCCCGGCGTTTCTGCGACGCGTCGATGCGGCGCGCGGCAGCCCCGTGGCGTCGGTATGGGCCTGCGGGCTGGCGATCGCCGCGATCGCCCTGATCGGCGACGTGCGCACGACGTGGTCCTTCAGCGCCTTCACGATCCTCCTGTACTACGGGATCACCAACCTGGCGGCGCTTCGGCTGCCGGCGGAGGCGCGACTCTTTCCGCGCTGGATCCCGGCCGCGGGGCTGATCGGCTGCCTGGGGCTGGCGTTCTGGGTGGATCCGGCGGTGTGGCTCGCCGGCCTGGCCATCCTGGCTGTCGGTCTGGCCGGGCACTTCCTGCGACGGAGACGCACCGGCGCCTGACCGGCCGCCGTCAGGATCGCGCCTCGGCCTCCCCGCCGCCCTCGGCGGACGCCAGCGGCAGGGTGAACCAGATCGTGGCGCCCCGGCCCACCTCGCTCGCCACTCCGACCTCCCCGCCGTGTCCGGCGACCAGGTGCTTGACGATCGAGAGGCCCAGGCCGGTGCCGCCCTCCTCCCGCGAGCGGGCGGGGTCCACCCGGTAGAAACGCTCGAAGATTCGGCCGTGGTGGGCCGACGGGATGCCGGGCCCGTCGTCCCGCACCGACACCCGGAGCATGGGTCCCTCCTGGCGCGCCGCGACCGTCACCTCGCTCCCGCGGGGCGCGTAACGGAGCGCGTTGTCGAACAGGTTGCGGAGGATCTGTCGGACCGCCTCCGGGTCGGCGTGGGGCGGGCCGCCCGCCTCGGCCTCCACGCGCAAGGCGAGCCCCCGCTCTTCGGGGAGCGGCTCGAGCGCGCCCCACGCCGCCCGCGCCAGGGGCTCGACCGCGACGGCGCGCGGCCGCGGGGTCCAGCCCCCCGATTCCACGAACGCGAGATCCAAGAGGTCGTCCACCAACCGCCGCATCCTCTGGGCATTCGCCACGATGCGGCGGCCGAAGTCGGCGCTCCGCTCGGGGCTCAGGTCTCCCGCCCCGATGGCCTCGGCGAAGCCGAGGAGGCTGGTGAGCGGGGTCTTCAGCTCGTGGGAGACGTTGGAGACGAAGTCGCGGCGCACGCCCTCCAGCTTGCGGAGCCGAGTGAGGTCCCGCAGGACGATGAGGGCGCCCCCCCGGTGCGGCTGGACGGACATCAGGACGGTCCGGTCGCCGAGCGTGAACTCCTGGCTCTCGTTCGTGCCTCCCCGCGCCCGCTCCACCGACTCCAGCATCCGGGGCGAGCGGAAGAG
>CAZTGV010000026.1:15969-27929 GCA_964613475.1 uncultured Gemmatimonadota bacterium | reverse complement strand
CAGGGGACCGCGAACATCGCGGCCGTGGCGCCGGGGATCGCCGAGGCGCTGACGACCACGGTGGTCGGCCTGGCCGTGGCCATTCCCGCGGTGATCGCCTACAACCACTACGCGGCCCGCCTCGGGCTCTTCACGAGCGAGCTGGAGGGCTTCGCGAGCGAGTTCGTGGGGACCCTGGCGCGCGAGGGGCGGCTGTGAGGCGGCACTTCGGCTCGGGAGGCTCGGGCGCCGGGAACGGTTCGTTTTCGCGCGACGGCGTCTCGGTCCGCGCCGAGATCAACATCACCAGCCTGGTGGACGTGGCGTTCACGCTGCTCATCATCTTCATGATCACGGCGCCCATCCTGCAGGGCGGGGTGGAGGTCGCCGTCCCGAGGGCCCCGGCCGCTCCCTTCCAGAGCCCCGAAGGGCTGGTCATCACGATCGACCGCGAGGGCCAGATCTTCCTGGAAGATGCGGCGGTGACGATGGAGGAGTTCGAGGCGTCCGTCGTGCAGGTGGTCGAGCGCCGCGGATCGCCGGTGGTGTACGTGAAGGGGGACGAGAACGTCCCCTACGGCATCGTCCTGCGGGTGATCGGGCGTCTGAAGGAGGCGGAGATCGACGCGGTGAGCCTGGTCGCCGAGCCGGAGACGAGCCGTCGGGAGCGCTGAGCGCCTCCCGGGAGCGGGCGACGGCTCCGGAGGGCAGCGGTGAAGAACCTGAGAGAGTCCCGGGAGCGTCGGGAGCGACGGCTGCCGGCCGACGCGGTGGCCGGCTCGCTGGCGGTGCACGCGGCGCTGGTGGTGGCGGCGCTGGTGAGCTCCTATGCGATCACCGCGCCGGTTCCGCCGACGACCTACCGCGTGGAGCTCGTCGCGGCGGCCGACCCGCAGGCGCCGGTCCGGCAGGATCCAGAGCCGGCGGAAGCGGCGGAGGAGGAGCACCGGCCACCGCCGCCCGAGCCGGAGCCGGAGCGCCAGCGTCCCGAGACCGAGCGCCCCCGGGTGGAGGAGGAACGGCCGCGCCCCGAGCCGCGACGGGAGCCGGCCCGCGCCGCGGAGGCGGGCGAGGAGGCGGTCAACGTCCAGCTGGACGGCGCCATCTTCCCTTTCCCGGAGTACCTGCAGAACATCATCCGGCAGGTGGAGCGGCACTGGCGTCCTCCGACCGGGGGCCGACACCTGCGGGCGGAGATCGTGTTCGTCATCGCCGAGGACGGATCGGTGGCGGAGATCCAGTGGAAGCAACGGTCGGGAGAGCCCGCCTTCGACCTGGAGGCGCGCGGGGCGATCGAGGCGGCGGGGCGGAGCCGGGCCTTCGGGCCGCTCCCCGAGGGGTATCCTCGGGACCGGCTCCGCGTCTCGTTCTTCTTCGACCCGACCCGACGGTGAGACGGTGAGGAGGACGTGAGGCGGATGACGGGGACGTGGAGGCGGATGACGGAGGCGCGGAGGCGGATGATCGGGGCGTGGAGGCCGATGAGGGGCACGGGGGGGACCCCGCCCGGGCCGGGGGGCCGCGCGGCGGTCGCCAGGCTCGCCGCGGCGGCGGTGCTCGTCGGGTGCCTGACGGCTCCGGCCGCCGCCCAGGATCCGGACGAGGTCCGGATCGGGATCACGTACCGGCCGGGCTACGTCCCGGCGCTCGCCATGCCGCCGGTCCGCGCGGCAGCGGACCTCTCCGGCGTAGCGGTGCGGGTCGACGAGATCCTGCGGATGGACCTCGACTACTCCGACCGCTTCGAGATGCTGCCGGTGTCGGACACCCTGGCGGCGGGGAGCTCGGTCAACTACGCGCTCTGGAACCAGCTCGGAGCGGTGTGGCTGGTGGCCGCGGAGATGCGTGGCTCCCCGGGCTCGCCGATCCTCCGGGTCGGGCTGCACGACGTGGTGTACGGCAACCTGCAGAACGTTCAGGCGTTCGCGCTTCCCTCCTCGCAGGACGACGCGTTCCGAATGGCCGTCCACCGGGTCGCCGATGCGGTCGTGGAGTGGGCGACCGGCGAGCCCGGGATGGCGGCGAGCCGGATCGCGTTCCGGAGGAAGCTCGGCGATGAGCGCTCCGAGGTGTTCATCGTGGACAGCGACGGGCACAACCTCCGGCAGCTCACCGGCGAGAGCGCGATCGTCTACTCGCCGGCACTGTCGCCCGACGGGAGCCGCCTGGCCTACGTCGTCTACGTGGACGGGGAGCCGCGGGTGCTGGAGATGGACCTGGCCTCCGGACGTCGACGCACGATCTCGGCCGAGCGCGGCCTGAACATCACCCCCGCCTACACCCCCGACGGCCGGCGGATCGCCTTCGCCCGGACCGTGGGCGGCCGCACCCAGATCTTCGAGACGGGCCGGGGGCAGATCGTCCGCACGGCGACGGGCGACGCGCTGAACCCGAGCTACTCGCCGGACGGGTCGCGCATCGCCTTCGAGGCGGACCCGCTCGGTCAACAGCAGGTCTACGTGCAGCCGGTCCAGGGCGGGCAGCCGCGGCTGATCAGCCGCTACGTGCACGGCGAGCGGGGCTCCGCGAGCGGGCCCGACTGGTCTCCCCGCGGGGACCGTATCGCGTACACGGGGTGGGTGGACGGGGTGTGGCAGATCTTTGCGGTGAACCCGGACGGGACCGATCGTCGGGCCCTGACCTCCCGCGGGCGGAACGAGGACCCGAGCTGGGCGCCGGACGGACGGCACGTCGTGTTCGCCTCCCAGCAGCGCACCGGCCGGAGCCTGATGGTGCTGGACGTGGTGACCGGCCGGACGCGCGTCCTCGTGTCGGGACAGGTGGATCAGCTCCCCTCCTGGTCGGGGCCGATCCCCGAGCCCTGATCGCGCGCCGCTCGTCCGCCGGGGCCGGGCGCCGGGCGTTCCGGCGGGCGCCGCCGACGCCGTCCGGGGCGTTCGCGGCTCGACGGGCCGCTTGCGCCCCGCCGGGCCTTCGCTAGCTTGTGGGTCGCGGCCTCCCTCCGGGGATCCGCACGTGCGCCGTGGCAGGGGAACGAGGACGAGGATCCAAAGGAGACGACGATGCGACGCAGCGTGCCCACCCCCGGTGTGATCCTCCTGATCGGCTTGCTCGCGGCCTGCGGCGGACAGCAGCCGCCCCCGGAGCCCGAGCCGGAACCGCAGCCCCAGCCGACCGAGCAGCCCGAGGACGACAGCGCGGCCCGGGAGGCGGAGGCGAGCCGCCTGTGCGAGCGCGCCCGCGCCGCGATCGAAGCGGGGAACTACGACACGGCCCGCGACCTGCTCCGCCAGGCGCAGCGGGACTACCCGGGCACGGCGTGCGCCGAGGGGGCCGAGGCGGAGATGGAGCGGGTGGACGCCATCGAGGCGATCCGCGCCCGTGTCCACTTCGAGTTCGACCGCTCCAACATTACGGACGAGGCCGCCGCCGTCCTGCAGCGCAAGGGACAGGCGATGCGGGACTATCCGGACGTCCGGGTGACGATCGAGGGGCATTGCGACGAGCGGGGCTCGCTCGAGTACAACCAGGCGCTCGGCATGCGGCGCGCCGAGGCGGCGAAGCGCTATCTCGTCAGCCTGGGGCTGGAGGAGGCCCGATTCCGCACGGTCAGCTACGGGGAGGAGCGGCCGCTCGTCCCCGAGAGCAACGAGCAGGCGTGGGCGATGAACCGTCGGGCCGAGTTCGTGATCGACGACATGGGCGGCCTGGGCCGGTGATCCGTCGGCTCCTCCTGGCAGGGATCGTCGCGCTCGTGGCGACCGGCTGCGCCACGAAGGCCGACGTGAACAACCTCGAGTCGCGGATGCTGTCGGAGATCCAGGAGTTGAAGGCCGAGCAGCAGCAGCTCCTGCAGCGCATCGGGACGGCGTTCGACACCCTCACCGAGCAGGAGCGCCGGCAGCTCGCCGGCCGGGGGGAGCTGCAGCGCCAGTTCGACCGGCTGGGGGAGCTGCTGGGGCAGCTCCTCGAGCTCACCAGCCAGAACAACGCGCTGCTCTCGGAGATGCGGGCCGCCCGGGTGGGCGCGGGCGGCGCCGCCGGCCCGGAGGCCCCGGAGGCCGGCGCTCCCGGGGCGGGCGCCCGCGGGGACGAGGCGCGCACCTTCTACGAGGCGGCCCAGCAGCAATTCCGGCGCGGGTCGTTCGAGACGGCGCGCGCCGGCTTCCAGGACTTCCTCGACAACTATCCGAACCACGAGCTGGCCCCGGACGCCCGCTACTTCCTCGCCGAGAGCCTCGCCGAGGCGGACGAGACGGAGGAGGCGGTCGAAGAGTACCGGCGGGTGGTGGAGCTGTATCCGGACTCGCGACGGGCCCCGACGGCGCTCTACAAACTGGGTATGCTGGAGCTGGAGCGGGACAACGCCTCCCAGGCCCGGCAGTACTTCCAGCGGGTGGAGCTCGGGTATCCGCAGACCCCGGAAGCGCAGCTCGCCCAGGACCAGCTCCGCCGGCTGAGGCGGTGACGGCCGGGGCCGCGCGCCGCTCCGGCGCGTCGCCCCCGGGCCCCGCGACCTGACCCGTGCGCTGTCCGCGCTGCGACCACCCCGAGCACCGGGTCGTCGATTCCCGCTCCAGCCGGGGCGGGCGGGCGATCCGCCGCCGCCGCGAGTGCGCCGCCTGCGGACGCCGCTTCACGACGTACGAGCACGTGGAGAAGGAGCCCCTGGCGGTCCGCAAGAGCACGGGGGCGGTCGAGCCGTACGACCGATCCAAGCTCGAGGCGGGCATCCGGATCGCCTGCGCCAAGCGGCCGATCCCGGTGGATGCGGTGGAGCGCCTGGTGGACGAGGTGGAGGAGGAGCTCGAGGCCGCCGACGCGCGGGAGATCAGCAGTCGGCGGATCGGCGAGATGGTGATGGCGCGGCTCCGCTCCCTCGACCAGGTCGCCTACGTCCGGTTCGCCTCCGTGTACCGGAACTTCCAGGACACCACGGAGTTCATGGAGGAAGTACGGGAGCTCCTCCGGCGCGCCCGCTACGAGGCGGCCGGCCAGGTGGACCTCTTCGGCTCCGGAACCGAGGACGAACCATAGTGCGTCGCGGGCCTCCACGGGCACACCTTCCCAGGCCCCGCGCGTCGCCCGCTTCTCCCCCCGCCCGGACCTGAGCGATGGCGGCGCGCGGCGGGGCGGAGATGCCCTTCCTCGAGCACCTGGAAGAGCTCCGGTGGCGAATCATCTGGAGCCTGGGCGCGCTCCTCGTCGCCTGCGTCGTCGGCTTCTTCGTCGTCACCGAGCTGAACGTGATCGGCCTGCTCGAGCGGCCGATCCGCGACCTGCTCCCCGACCAGCGGCTGCTCTACACGAGCCCCACCACCCCGATCATGGTCACCTTCAAGCTCGCCTTCATCGTGGGCTTGATCCTGGCTCTTCCGGTCCTCGCGTATCAGGCGTGGGCCTTCTTCAGCCCGGCCCTGTACGAGCACGAGCGGCGCTTCGTGGTGCCCGGAATCGGGGTGGCGTTCGCCCTCTTCCTGGCCGGTGTCGCCATGGCCTACTTCCTGGTGCTCCCCTTCGGGCTGCGCTTCCTGCTCGGGTTCCACGCCGAGACCCTGGCGCCGATCATTACGATCGATGAGTACCTGCGGTTCGCGACAGGCATGATCCTCGCCTTCGGCGCGATCTTCGAGATGCCCGTGCTGCTGGTCCTGCTCGCCTTCCTCGGGGTCGTGACGCCGGACTCGCTTCGCCGCTTCCGCCGGCACGCGTACGTGGTCATCGCCGTGGTGGCGGCGCTCCTGACGCCCGCCGACCTGTGGACGATGGGCATGATGATGGGCCCGATGATCCTCCTGTACGAGTTCTCCATCTGGCTGATCCGGGCCGTCGTCCGGCCCGGACGGGAGCGCCTGCGGCTGGCGGGGGGCGGGGAGTCCACCGCGTGAGCCGTCGCGCTCTCGTGGCCGCGCTGCTGGTGGGCGGCGCGGCGGCGGCGAGCGGCGGCCCGGCCGCCGCGCAGGAGCCGGAGGCCGATCCGGCGCGCGCCGACACCGTGCGGGCGAACACCCTCCGGGCGGACACCCTCGCCGCCGATACCACCGAGGCGGCGGCGGACACGGCGGGCCTCCCGGACGTGGAGGCCCGCCGCGAGGCGCTCGCTTCGGGGGACTTCCCGGAGCGTGATTCCCTGTTCCGCCGCCTGTTCGAGGCCCCCGGGTTCCGGGCGGTGGAGTACCGGGGCGAGCGGGTGGAGCTGGACGTGGACCGCGAGGCCGTGCGGCTCGAGGGCCGGGCGCAGGCGAACTACGCCACCTCGGCGCTGGAGGCGGACACGATCGACTACCGGATCGCGCTTCAGTTCATCGAGGCGCGCGGCGGCATCCGGCTGGCCGCCGAGGGGCAGCGCGAGGTCACCAGCGAGACGGCGCTCTACTACGACGTGTCCCGCTTCCGGGGGACGATCCTGGACGCGCGAACCGCCTTCGCGGAGCGCGGCGCCGAGTGGTACGTGCGCGGGACCGCGACTCCGCGCGGCGACGACCGGGTGTTCGTGGAGCGCGGCTCCTTCACCTCCTGCGAGCTGGAGGCGCCGCACTACTACTTTCGCGCCGGGCAGATGAAGGTGGTCTCGCAGAACGTGATCGTGGCCTGGCCGGTCGTGCTCTACATTCACGACGTCCCGGTCGCCTGGCTGCCCTTCTTCGCCCAGGACATCCGGCCCGGTCGCCGGAGCGGCTTCTTGCCCCCGCGCTTCGGGGTGAACGACATCGTGCGGCCCTCGAGCGGCTTCGAGCGCACGATCTCGGACTTCGGCTACTACCTGGCGATCAGCCCCTTCCTGGACGCCCAGGCCACGATCGACTGGTTCTCCGGCAGCTACACGCGGCTCAACGGCGCCTTCCGGTACCGCATCCTGAAGCGGTTCATCCGCGGCAACTTCATGACCAGCTACAGCTTCGGGCCGGCCGGAAGGAGCTTTGAGTTCCGGGGGAACCACGACCAGCAGCTCTCCCCGGTCACCGACCTGCGGGTGCGGGCGGCGTTCGTCCAGAACACCCGCCTGCACCAGGATCGGGACTTCGACCCGAACCGCCAGACCCAGACGATCGACTCGGACTTCGGGCTCAACCACCGCTTTCCCTTCGCGAACGCCTCGCTGAGCGGGAGTCGGCGGCAGTTCCTGGGCGCGCAGGCCGGCCGCACGGACCTGACGCTTCCGCGGCTCAACGTCTCGTTCTCGCCGGTGACGCTCTTCCCGGCCCCGCCGGGCCAGGCCGGGATGTTCGAGAACGTGACCTGGACCGGCTCGCTGAACCTGACCCGGACCGCCCGCACCGAGGAGGTGCGGGACGACGTGACGGACACGCGGGGCAGCGCGAACCAGAGCCTCCGTTTCGGGGACGTCACCCTGTCGACCAACGCCTCGCTCGACGACCGGCACACGGCGCCGGTCGACACGCTCGACCTCGGGCTGGAGAGCACGCGCCGCACGATCCTGGGCTACGGGGGGTCGCTGTCCTACCAGGTGGACCTGGTCGGGAGCACCGTCCTCCGGCCCTCGCTCTCCTTCGACGGGAGCGCCTTCCGGTCGCCGGACACGGACGATGAGTTCATCGCCGCTCCCGGCCGCCTGTCGCTCGGCGCCTCCCTGTCGACCGACCTCTTCGGCTTCTATCCGGGCTTCGGCGCGTTCAGCCGCGTGCGCCACAAGGTGTCTCCCCGCTTCAGCTACGCGTACTCGCCGGAGGTCACCGTCCCCGAGGACCGGCTCGAGATCCCGGGCTTTCCGGCGGCCGCCGCGCGCGAGCGGAACACCCTCTCGATCAGCCTCTCGCAGACCTTCGAGGCCAAGGTGCGGCGCGAGGCCGATCCACGGCTCCGCGACGCGGACGCCGCCCCGGACACGACGGGAATGGACGACGTCGAGCGGGCCGGCATCACGCCCGACGAGACGCTCGGCGTGGAGCGCGAGGACACCCCGCAGGTGGAGGAGGCGCTCCCTCCGGAGCCGGGGCCGCCGGATCCGGAAGGGGAGGACGAGACGGTCCCGCCGCTCGCTCCGGGCGACACGGTGCCTGCCACGGGAGAGGCACCCCTCGGAAGGGATACGACCTTCGCGCAGCCGGCCCCCGAGGAGCGGGTGGTGACCCTGCTCTCGATCAACACGACGCCCCTGGAGCTGGACCTCACCCGGTCGGACGGTGGCCCGCTCCTGGTCACCGACAGGCTCGGGAACACGCTGAACTCCGACCTGCTCCGGGGCTTTAGCCTCAGGGTGACCCACGATCTGTTCGAGGGCTCCGGCGCCGAGCGGCGCTTCCGCCCCTTCCTGGCCGAGGTGAGCACCGGCGTCAACTTCAGCTCGGCGCAGGGACTCGGGGGGTTGTTCGGGCTGGGCGACGGGAGCGGGGCGCAGGCGGCCCCGCAGCCCGTGCAGGAGGTCGATTCGCGGTATCGGCTGTCCGGCTTCGACGAGGCCGAGGACGACTTCGAGCCGGAGGCCGCGCGGGCGGGGCCCTGGACGCTGAACCTCAGCTACACCCTGCAGCGGTCCCGCGCCGACGAGCTCCTGGGCACCGAGGGATCCGAGAGCCAGTCGCTCCAGACGATGCTCTCGCTCCAGCCGACCCCGGGCTGGCGGCTTCGCTGGCAGACGCTGTACAACCTGACCGACGGCGAGTTCGGGCGGCACCTGCTCAGCCTGGACCGCGACCTGCACCGATGGCAGGCCTCCTTCGTTCTCACCCGAGCGCCGAACGGCAACGTCCTCTTCCAGATCCGCGTGTTCCTGAGGGACGCGCCGGAGCTGAAGGTGGACTACGACCAGCGGGCCCAGATCGAGAACTGACCGGTCGTTGCGCGGGGCGCTCGCCCGGGCCGCGATTGGTCACGTTTTTGCGACGTTTCCCCGGTCCTCGGAGGCGGTTCGGGAAGCGGAACGTTCCAGCTCACGGCGGCGTGCGATGGTGAAGATGCGAGAGCTGCTGGCCCGCGCGCGCCGGCACGAACAGGCTGGCGACCTCGCGCGTGCCATCAAGTCCTATCAGGAAGCCCTTGCCCTGCAAGAAGAAACGGACGGGGCGGCCGATTTGGGGCTCTACAACCGCCTGGGCGATCTCTACCTGCGAAACGGCAACCGGCAGAACGCCGTAGAGGCGTTCGACCGGGCGGCGGCCCAGTACGAGTCACAGCAGCTCTACAGCAATGCCATCGCACTCTGCAAGAAGATCTTGCGCTACGCGCCCGATGCACTCGCGGTCCACCGGCGCGTCGGGCGTCTCCTGGCGCTCTCCGGGCTGACCGCCGAGGCCCGCGTGCATTATCTCGCCTACGCCGGCACGCGGGAGCGGGAAGGCGCGCCGGGGGACGGGGCGGACGCCCTCCTGGAGCTCCTCGAGGTGACATCGGACGAGGACACGCGCCTGGCCGCCGCGGACCTGCTCCACAAGGCCGATCGGGCCGGCGAGGCCGTCGAGCAGCTCCAGCGGGCGTGGCGCGCCACCCGGAAGCGGGGGGGCGACGCCGGGCCGATCCGGGACCGCATCCTGGGGTTGGACCCGGAGGCCGATCCGCTCGCCGCCGCCGAGGCGGCGCGCCGGGAGGGCGAGGAGGCGGAGGGCGAGGAGCCGCTGCACGGCGAGGCGCCGGCCGCCGGGGAGAGCCGTCGTTCCGGGTCCGTGTCCGGCGACGGGATCCGGATGGATCCCGAAGCCGTGGCGGAGCCGCCGGGCGATCCGGTCGGTCGAGCCGGCGCGGCGGCGGGCGACCCGCCGGGGGCGCTCGGGGACTCGGGCGACCGCGCGGTGGAGGTGGAGGAGCTGGCGGCCGAGCTCCAGCGCGTGCTCGGCGGGCTGGAGGGAGAGGAGCGGATGCGACGCGCGCTCCCGATTCTCGAGCAGCTCGTCCGCGCCCAGCCGGAGCGGGTGGACCTGCTTCAGCGGAAGCTCACCTACGCGCTGGCCCTGGACGAGGAGGAGGTGGCGATCGAGGCGTACCTGGCGCTCGGTTCCTGCCTGGAGCGGCGCCTCACCCGTTTTTCCCTCCGCTTTCTGACCACGTCCTCGACCTCGGGGGGCGTCACGACGGCCGTGATGCTGGGCGAGCGGCCCGCCGCGGGCGTGACCGAGTGACCGCGGCGAGCCGGTCCGGACGGCAGGCGTAGCCATGGCCGACATCAACAAGCTCAAGAACAAGGCCCGGCGCGAGGAGCAGCGGGAGAACTGGACCCGCGCGATCGAGCTGTACAAGAAGGCGCTGCTCGAGAGCGAGAAGGAGCGCGACGGCGCGGCCGACCTGAGCCTGTTCAACCGCATCGGCGACATCCACCTGCGCCTGGGGGACAAGCGGACCGCCGTCCAGTTCTACGAGCAGGCCATCCAGCGCTACGCCGACCAGGATCTCCACACCAGCGCCATCGCCCTGTGCAACAAGGTGCTGCGCATCCTACCCGACCGCGTGGAGACCCTTCGGCAGCTCGGGCAGTTGCAGGCCTCGACCGGGCTCGCCGCGGAGGCGCGCGGCAGCTACCTGCGCTACGCGGCCGAGGAGATGCGACAGAAGCGCCCGGACCGCGCCCTGGAAGCG
Organism: uncultured Gemmatimonadota bacterium; assembly: GCA_964613475.1. GTDB lineage: Bacteria > Gemmatimonadota > Gemmatimonadetes > Palauibacterales > Palauibacteraceae > CAZTGV01. The sequence goes on along the minus strand of CAZTGV010000026.1, from coordinate 17,462 downwards.
CTCGAGGAGTGCGTCGAGGCCACCGCCGATCAGGAGGTGGGTCTCCGGCTGGCGGAGCTCTTCACCGAGCTCGGACGGCGGGAGGAGGCGATGGAGCGGCTGCGCGCCCTGGTGGGGCGCCTCGAGGCGCGCGGCGCCGACGCGGGCCGGATCGAGGCGCGATTGGCCGAGCTGGAGGGGGCGGGGGGCACCCAGCCCGCGGCGGCTTCGGCGACCCCGGATGCGGCCACCGAAGCGGCGGATCTCGATCCGCTCGCCGGTCTGGAGGCAGAGCTGGAAGCCGCCGATGGCCCGCCCGCTCCAGAGCCGGAGCGGGAGGCGTCTCCCCCACCGGACGTGAGCGCCGAGGCGGCCGAACCGCCGGCTCCGGAGGAGACTCCGGTCGTCGACCTGCCGGACGATGTGGCCGCCTTCGTCCGCTCCGCCCGGCCGGGGGCGGACGGATCGGAGCCCGGCGCCCCCGGCGGTCCGCCCGCCGGAGGGACCCGGCGGGGTCGGGCGCCGCGCCGCCGAGCCGGCGCCGGCGACCCGCTCGACGCGCCGGCGATCGCGCCCGCGGGCCGTCCCGGCCGCGCCGGGTCGGAGCGGGAGGCCGGTGAGCGGACGCGGGCGCCGCATCCACCGCCGCGGCGGAGCGCCCCGTCGAGCCCGGAATCCCCGGAGTGGGAAGTGGCGGCCCGGGCGCGCACGGCGCCGCCGGCGCTGGACCGCGACGGCTCCGAAGCCGGTCGCCCGGCCGATGCGCAGGGCCTTCGTCCCCCCGAGAGGCCCGAGCTGGACGCCGCTCCGGCCGATGGGGCCGTCTCCGCTTCCGAGCCGGGAGACGCGCGTGGAAGGCGGATCGAGCCGGATCCGCCGGAGCCCGCGGCCGCCTCTCCGTCGAGGGCGCCCGCCATCCCGGACGAGGGTCCGGACGCCGAGCCCCCGGCGTCCGGCGCCCCCGTCGCGAACGGACATCGGAGGCCGCGCCGACGCCGCGGCTGGCGGCGGGAGCCTGCCGAGACGTCCGGTCGCCCGGATGGGGCGACCGTCCGCGAGCGGCCGATCGGGCGGGCGCTGGAGCCGCCCGCCGTCGGAGGGCGGCCGCGGCCCGAGGGATCGGAATCCGTCGGCGGGCCCGGGTCCGCCGCGCGGGAGGCACCGGCTCCGGACCGGCCCGAACGGAGCGGCGGAGCGCTTCCGGCGGCCGCCGCTCCCGCCCCGGCACGGGATGGGGCGGAGCGGAGCGCGACCGTAGCGGGCGCGGAGGTGATGGCGCGCGGCGCGACCGCCCGGTCGGAGGGGCGCTGGGAGGACGCGATCGCGGCCTACGAGATCGCGCTCGGCAGCCCGGAGCACCTGGCCGACGCGCTGGAGGCCCTCCGGGACTGCCGTGCGGCGCTCGCGGAGCAGGCCAGGGCGGAGATAGAGGACGAGGCGGAGGAGGCGGAGGTCGCCGCCGCAGCCTCCCGGGTTGAGGGGCCGGGAAGCGAGGCCGAGGAGCTCCGGGAGCG
>CAZTGV010000026.1:9957-15869 GCA_964613475.1 uncultured Gemmatimonadota bacterium | reverse complement strand
CCGCAGCCTCCCGGGTTGAGGGGCCGGGAAGCGAGGCCGAGGAGCTCCGGGAGCGGGCGCCGGCTCCGGCCGAGGCGGAGGCGCCGGAGGCGGCGGAGGAGGTGGAGGCGCCGGAGTTCGAAGCGGCACCGCCGGCGAGCGAGACCGAGGAATCCTCGCGGCAGGCGCCCGCAGCGGCGGAGGCGGAGCCGCCAGCGGCGGAGGCGGAGCCGACTTCCCGGGACGAGGCGTCGCGACCGCCCGACCCGGTGCCGACGTCCGAGCCCCCGGCATCGCCCGCGGCGGAGGAGACGCCGGCCCGGACGGAACGGAACGCGGGGGAGGATGCGGAGGCGGCCCCGCTGGCCGGCGGCCGGCCGGACGCGCCACCGCCCGTCGTGCAGGAGGAGGCCGGCGCGGGCGCGGCTCCCTCCGTCGCCGGCGCGGAGGAGGAGGCGGCGGAGTTCCAGGCGTGGGTGCGCTCGGTCTCCCCCGACCTCCTCGGGCGCGCATGGCAGGAGCTGGAGGGACGCGGCGAGTGGCAGAAGGCCTCCATGGTGGTCGCACAGCTCCTGCGCGTGGAGCCGGAGCGCACGGAGCTTCTGCGCGCCCGCGCTGAGCTCGCCGAGCGGCTCGGGGACGCGGCGGAGCCGGAGGCCTGGCAGGCGTTGGCGGAGCGGCTGGAGCGGTCGGGGGAGCGCGAAGGGGCCGCCGACGCGTACCGCCGGCTCCTGGCGGCCGACCCGATGAGCGCGGCCGGCCGGGCGGGGCTGGAGAGGGTGCGGAGGGAGTCGGAGGAGGAGCGGGAGGATGGGTCGGTCCAGGGCCGCGACACCGAGTCGCGCCCGTCAGCCGAGGGGGACGCGATGCGGTACCCGAGCGGAGCGAACGTCGATCCGTACGATCCCCGGCCGCGGGACGCGTCCCCGGCCGGCGGGCCGTCCCTCGGGCCGCCCGCCGGCCCGCCGGACGATGCGGCGGGAGCGGGCGTGGCGACCGCCGACGGGCCGGTTCCGTACGAGGGACTGGCGGACGGGTCCGACTCGGTGGACTTCGATGAGCTTCTGGCGGAGCTCAAGACCTCCCTGGCGGACAACGAGACGGCGCCCGACACCCGGTCGCGCACGGAGATGGGGGCCGAGCTGAAGGAGATGGGCCTGCTGGACGAGGCGATCCGGGAGCTGCAGGCGGCCGTGCGCGAGCCGCACGCGCCGGCCGAGGCGTTCGAGCTTCTCGGGGAGTCCTTCATCGAGAAGGGACAGCCGCGGATCGCCGCCCGCTTGCTGGAGAAGGCCGTCGAGGAGCGGAGCTTCGGGGACCGCGAGTCGCTCGGCGTGCTGTACCAGCTCGGCGTCGCCCTCCAGCAGCTGGGGGAGCGCACCGAGGCGCTGGAGTGCTACGAGCGGATCTTCAGCGTCGACATCGACTATCGGGACATCAAGGAACGCATCCTGGCCTGCTCGGACTGAGCGTCGGGACGCCGTCCCCTCCCGCCGCCGGCACGTCCGCGGCGCTTTGACGCCCGTGGCGCCCCGGTCTACATTGCCGCGCCGACCGGCCGTCCGGTGGCCCGACCGCCTCGGTCCGGCGGACGCTCCGGCGCCCAGGCCGGTCCGTCCCGAGCCGATCCGGACCGCTCGGGGGAAGGCGTCCCTCCAGAACGAACGGACGATGCTCGAGGCCACATCCTCCACCCTCGAGGCGGTCAAGCAGCCGGTACGCGACCGGCTCCTGCGGGTGGAGGAGGCGCTCCGGGCCATGGTGCCGGCAGGCTACGAGGCGATCGACGAGGTCGCCGACTACCTGTTCGCCGGACGCGGCAAGCTCTTCCGCCCGACCCTCCTCCTGCTGTCGAGCGAGGTGGGGGCCGCCCCGAGGCCCTCCGCGGTGCGCCTGGGCGCCATCGTCGAGCTCCTGCACGTGGCCACCCTCGTCCACGACGACGCGGTGGACCACTCCGTTCGCCGCCGCGGCCGTCCGAGCGTCAACGCGCGCTGGACCCACCAGATCGCCATCATACTCGGTGACTATCTCTACTCGCGCGCGGTGATCGAGATCGCGGAGCTCGGGGACGTGGAGGCGATCCAGCTGCTCGCGCGGGCCGCCAACCGGATGACCATCGGGGAGATGCGGCAGCTCGTGGCCCACGACGCGCTCGACTTCTCCCGCCAGGATTACTATCGGCTGTGCGAGCACAAGACCGCGGCGCTCCTCTCGGCCGCCTGCGAGCTGGGGGCGATGGCGGGGACGCCGGCGTACCGGGGTCCGCTCGCCCGCTACGGCTTCCACCTGGGCATGGCCTTCCAGATCACCGACGACCTGCTAGACTATACCTCGCCGGCCGCGGTGACCGGGAAGCCCGGCGGGCAGGACCTGCGGGAGCACAAGGTCACCCTGCCGCTGATCGCCGCCCTCACCGAGATGGACCGGGGCGCGCGGCGGAAGGTGGAGACGCTGTTCGCCGATCCGGAGCCGTCGGATGCGCTGGTGGCGGCGGTCGGCGAGGCGGTGGAGGAGGCGGGCGGCCTCGCGGCGGCCCGGACCGAGGCGGCGGAGTTCGCGGCCCGCGCGCGCGACGCGCTGCGGGAGCTTCCGGATGGCGCGTCGCTGGACGCCCTGTCGGCGGCGGTGGACTACGTCGTCGGCCGCGAGCGCTGAGGGGCGGCGGAAGGGAGGGGAGCGGTGGCGGAGCTGACGCGGAAACGAGAGCGGTCCGCCCGACGCATCACGGTGATCGTGGCGGCCGGATTCGTGCTCGGCGCCCTGCTGACGGAGCTCGCGGCCCTGGTGTTGCCCGCGAGCGCCGCCCGGCAGTTCTTCATCACCACGGTGGCGGCCACGCTCGGCCCGCTCACCGTGGACCTGCAGGTGGTGGCCCTGACGCTCGGGCCGCTCATCCTGCGCGCGAACGTCCTGAGCGTGGTGGGAGTGGTCCTGGTCGCATGGTTCGCGAAATCGTTATTGTGACGCGGTCTATGACGACGGCGGCACGACCCGGGCGAGGGACGCGCGCCCTCGCCCGCCGGCGCCTCGACGGGCCGGCGCGCCGAGGGCCCTCGCACATCGGGAGGCGTTCATGATCGGCGGACTCGGCATCTGGGAGCTGGTCATCATCTTCCTCATCGTGCTCCTCTTCTTCGGAGCCCGGCGGCTGCCGGAGATCGGCGGATCGCTGGGGCGGGGCATCCGGGAGTTCAAGGACTCCATCCGCGAGGTGACGGACGGCGACGATCGCAACGAGATCTCGGGATCGGACGAGGAAGAGCGCGAAGGGAAGCGGCCGGCCGACCGCTAGGCGGCCTGCCGCCGCCCTCAGGAGGTGGAGGTGCCGATCCGGTCCCGCATGTCGCGCACCTGCGCCTCCTCCCGCAGCCCTTCGAGCCAGGCCTGGATGTACTGCTGGCGTCGCTGCATGGTGACCTGGGCGCGCAGCTCGTCCTTGCGCTCCTCGAACTCGGCCCGGTCGGGCGCGTGCCGCTCCAGCAGCTCCACCGCCGCGACCCGGTCGCCGGCGTCCACCGCGCCGCTCCGCCCGCCGGGCTCCAGCCCGAACGCGACCCCCACCGCCTCGGTGCCCTGACCGAGACCCGGGACGAAGTCGATCCGCCGGAACGGGTCGCTCGTCCGGACCTCCCAGCCGTGACGGGCCGCCAGGGCGTCGAAGGACTCCTGGGGTGCGAGCTCGGCGAGCGCCTCGTCCAGCCGTGCGGCGGCGGCCTGCTTCCGCTTCTCGAAGGCGAGCCGGTCCCGGATCTGGTCCGCCATCTCCGACAGCGGGCGCGTGCCGGCCGGCTGTCGGGCGACCAGCTCGGCCACGTGGAAGGCGTCCGGCCCCTCGAAGAAGGGGCTCAGGTCGCCCGGCTGGTTCTCGGGGTCGAACGCCCAGTCCACGGCGACCCCGAGCGCGCCGATCCCGGGGACGAACTCGGCGCCCGCCCGGACGGTCACCTCGCGCCGGATGGCCACGCCGACCGAGTCGGCCGCCGTCGGCAGGTCGGAGCGCAGCGCGATCGCCTCCAGCCGATCGATCCGGTCGAACACCTCGTCCTCCGTCGCGCGGGACGGCTCGAGCGGGACGGTCAGGTGCCGGAGCTCGACGCTGTCCCGGTCCCACCGCCGCTCCACGCGCAGCAGGTGCAATCCGGAGGGGGTGGTCACCGGCTCGGAGATCTCGCCGACCGGGGCGGAGAACGCGGCCTCCGCGAGCGCCGGCTCCAGCTGCCGCGGCGTCCGGACGCGCGGCTCGCCGCTCGCGGCTTCCGGATCGGTCGCCACGAGCTCCGCCGCCTCCCCGAAGCTCCGCTCCCCCGAAGCGACCGAGGAGCGGAGCTCCTCGATCCGCTCCCGCGCCTCGGCGGAGTCGGTCGCCGAGGGCGCGAGCGGGAAGCTCGCCACGTGCAGGATGGCGCTGGCCGGGCGGGCGAAGTCGTCCTGGTGCTCCCGGTAGTAGCGCTCCACCTCGGCGTCGGTCACCTCGACCGCCTCGGCGGGCACGACCTCCGTCGGATCCAGGCTGACGAAGCGCGCCCGGGCCGTCTCGCGCTGGTCCCTCCAGTGGCGCCACAGCTCGGCCTCGGAGACGAAGACCCCCTCGGAGACCCGGCTGAACAGCTTCTGCTGCGGGAGGCTCTCCCGGTACCAGCTTTCGATCTGGAGCAGGAGGTTGCGGTCCACGTTCCCGCTGGCGAAGAACTGGCGGTACTTCTCGGGGTCGAACCGTCCGTCCGTCTGGAAGGCGGGATGCGCGACCAGATCCGGCGGGGGGCTGGTCCGGAACGCCTCCCGGATCTCCGCGTCCGTCACCCCGATCCCCAGCCGGTCCAGCTCCTGCCGGATGAGCAGGTCGTTCACCAGCTGCTCCCAGGCGCCCTCGGTGAGCTGGCGCCGCTCCTCGTCGGTCAGCCCGCCCTCCCGCTGCTGCCGGGCCAGGTCGAGCTGCTCCTGAAGGTACCGGTTCCATTCCGCGTAGCGGATCTGCCGGTCGCCGACCCGTCCGACCACCGGGTTCGGATCGTTCCCGCCCATCCCCGCTTCCTGGATCCCCTCCAAGACCAGCCAGGCGACGAAGGCGATGCCGAGGATCAGCATCATCCACTTCGCGCTGTCTCGCATCGCCCGCATCACCATCGTGCTCGTCGCTCCTCGTCCTGGGACGGCGGCTCCGCCCTTCGAAGGGCGGCCGCGATCGGTCCTGGCGCTCCCGACCCACCCAGACGGAAGCGCCGCTCGCGGCCGGGTCGGTCGGCGCGGGCGGGAACGTAGGGAGGGGCCCGAAAGCGGGCAACGGACGGGCCTTTCCGCTCGTTGACACGCTCGGAAGCGGGCCGGTATCTTCCCTGCGCCCGCCAGGCCCAGCTTTCGCGATCGCCCGGCACGTCAGAGCCCTCGTACACCGGACCATGTCCCCGGATTCCAGTCTGGATCCCGCTTTCGACGACGAGCTTCGCCGGTTGGAAGCGAAGGTCGGCGAGGGCTTCGAGACCCGCGCGTTCGCGCGGCTGGCGGACGGCTACCGCAAGGCCGGCGCGCTGGAGCGCGCCCTCGAGGTGGTGGAGGAGGGCCTGCTCCGTCATCCGGAATACCTCTCCGCCCACATCGTACGGGCCCGGACGCTCCGACAACTGGGTCGAGAGGAGGCCTCCGTGGCCGCCTTCCACCGCGTCCTGGACCTGGATCCCGATAACCTGGTGGCCCTCCGGGCGGTGGCGGAGATGGCCGAGCGGCGGGGGGATCTCGAGCGCGCCCGCCGCTGGTACGCTCGCCTGGCCGAGGTCGACCCGCTGGACGAGGAGGTGCGCATGGCCATGGAGCGGCTGGGCGCCGAGGACGAAGGGACGGACACCGAGGATGAAAGGGCGGGCCCCCAGGACGAAAGGGTGGGCCCCCAGGACGAAAGGGCGGGCCCCCAGGACGAAAGGGCGGGTGCCGAGGAC
>CAZTGV010000026.1:0-9857 GCA_964613475.1 uncultured Gemmatimonadota bacterium | reverse complement strand
GGGCCCCCAGGACGAAAGGGCGGGCCCCCAGGACGAAAGGGCGGGTGCCGAGGACGAAGGGGCGGGTGCCGAGGACGAAGTGGCGGGCGTCCAGGAGGCTCCTCAGGCGGCCGAGGAAGTCCGAACGACCGGAAAGGTCGAGCAGGTCGAGGAGGCGGAGCCTTCGCTGGACACCCTGACCATGGCGGAGCTCTACATGCGGCAGGGGCTGTTCGAGGAGGCCGAGCGCGTCTACGCCCGCCTGCTCCGCTTCCGGCCGGGCGACGAGCGGATCCGCGCGAAGCTCCACGAGGTGCGGGTCCGGATCGGACACCCGGACGCGGAGGCCGTCGCCGGCCCCGTGGAACGGGGTTTGGAAGAGGACGCGGATGCAGGGCCTGGCGAGACGGTCGAGGCGGCGTCGCCCGAGGCGCCGTTCCCGCCCGCGGCGGAGGGTGGGGAGCCCTCCGTCGCCGGTGGGCAGCCCTCCGTCGCCGGCGGGGAGCCTTCCGGCGCGGTCGCGGGCGGCGGGCCGACGATCCGCCGCTACCTGCGCGCCCTGCTCGAGGGGCGAGCGACGGAGGAGGCGGCGCCGACCCAGCCGCGGCCGAGCGCCTTCGACGCGTGGCTGGAGCGGGACGGCGCGGGTCGGGCGCTCGTCCGATGAGCGTCCGATGGCCGTGACCGTGCGCGTCGGGGTCGTCCACGGCCCCAACCTGAACCTCCTCGGCCAGCGCGAGCCCGAGATCTACGGCCGAACGACGCTGGAGGCGATCGAGCGCCTGCTCCGCGAGCGGGCCGAAGCCCGGGGCGCGGTCATCGCGGCCTTCCAGTCGAACCACGAGGGCGCCCTGGTCGACTGGATCCAGGAGCGGTCGGAGGGGACCGCCGGATGGCTCGTGAACGCGGGCGGGCTGACGCACACCAGCGTGGCGCTCCGTGACGCGCTGGTCGCCACCGGTCGGCCGTTCGTGGAGGTGCACCTGTCCAACATCCTGGCGCGCGAGCCGTTCCGCCGCGAGTCGCTGCTCGCCGACCGGGCGCTGGGCGTGGTGGCGGGCTTCGGGGCGCGCAGCTACCTCCTCGGCCTGGACGCGCTGCTGGACCACCTGGCCGAGGGAGGGTGACCGGCCGCGAGGACGGCCCCAACGGTCCCGGTCCCGCGGGCGCGCCGGAAGCCGACCGCCGTCCGTCCAGGCTGTCGGCGCTCCGCGACGGCCTCGGGAAGGCGGGGCTGGACGGAGTCCTCCTCTCCCATCTTCCCAACATCCGGTATCTTACCGGGTTCAGCGGCTCCAGCGCCCTGCTCCTCGTCGGTCGCGGCGGCTCGGCGACGCTGTTCACGGATTTCCGCTACGAGGAGCAGGCCGACGCCCAGCTCCCGCCCGACGTGGTGCCGCGGATCGTGCGCGACGGGCTCCTCGCGCAGGTCGCGGACCATCTGGCGGCCGCCTCCGCGCCCCGACGACTCGGCTTCGAGGCCGCGCACCTGACCGTCCGGGACCGCCGGGAGCTGGGCGAGCGCTGCGGCAACGTCCTGTGGGAGGAGGTGCCGTCCCTGGTGGAAGCGGCCCGGGCCGTGAAGGACGACGGGGAGATCCGGCGGATCCGGCGCGCCGCCCGCATGGCGGAGCGCGCCCTCGGGGCGGCGCTCGAGGGCGTCGAGGAAGAGATGACGGAGCGGGAGGTCGCCGCCGAGGTCGAATACGCCCTTCGACGGGCCGGCTCCGACGGGGCGGCCTTTCCTCCCATCGTGGCCAGCGGGCCCCGCAGCTCGCTGCCGCACGCCGAGCCCGCCGGACGGCGGCTCCGCGAGGGCGACCTCGTCCTCATCGACCTCGGCGGGGTGGCCGAAGGCTACCGCTCGGACCTCACGCGCACGGTGGTCCTCGGAGCCGCCCGGCCCTGGCAGCGCGACCTGCACGCGGCGGTCGCGGAGGCCCAGGAGCGGGCGATCCGGCGGTTGGCGCCCGGTGCCGCGGGGCCCGAGGTGGATGCGGCCGCGCGGGAGGCGCTGGACGCGCACGGCCTGGCCGACCGGTTCGGCCACGGGACGGGCCATGGGCTGGGCCTCGAGGTTCACGAGGCGCCCCGCCTGTCGCGGCGTTCGGAGGACGTCCTGCGGGCGGGCCACGTGGTCACGGTGGAACCGGGAGTATATCTTCCGGGCCGCGGCGGCGTCCGGATCGAGGACGACGTCGTCGTCACCAGCGGCGGGCCCCGCCCGCTCACCGGTCTTCGCAAGGACCTCGTGGAACTCTGAACCAGGTTCATGGCCGATACGTCCGACTTCCGCAACGGCATGGTGATCGAGCTCGACGGGGAGCTCTACCAGATCGTCTATTTCCAGCACGTCAAGCCCGGCAAGGGGGGCGCGTTCGTGCGTACCAAGCTGAAGCAGGTCTTCGGCGGGGGCGTGGTGGACCGTACCTTCCGGGCGGGCGAGAAGGTCGACGAGGTGCGCCTCGTCCGGCGGCCCATGCAGTACAGCTACACGGACGGCCAGCTCTACTACTTCATGGATGCCGAGACGTACGAGATGACGCCGCTGCCGGCGGCCGCGATCGGCGAGGCGCAGCTCCGCTATCTGATGGAGAACATGGAGGTGGAGGCCCTCACAAGGGAGGGGAAGGTCCTGGCGGTGGAGCTGCCCCAGTTCGTCGAGCTCGAGGTGGCGGAGACCGATCCTGGGATTCGGGGGGACACGGCGACCGGGGGCACCAAGCCGGCCACGCTGGTGACCGGGGCGGTCGTGCAGGTGCCGCTCTTCATCGAGGAAGGGGAGGTGATCCGGGTGGACCGCACCGAGGACAAGTACGTGGAGAGGGTCACCGGATGATCGACCTCGAGTGGCTCCGCCGCCTCATCGACCTGGTCGAGGAATCCGGGATCGACTCGCTCGAGGTGTCCCGCTTCGCCACCCGGGTGCGGATCGCCAAGTCCCCGCCGGGGGGGAACGCGGGGGGCGCCGCCGCGCCTCCGGCATCGGCCGTCGCGGGCCGCGCCGGGCCGGCCGGCGCGGCCTCCCTGCCGGCCGCCGCCTCGTCCGCGGCCGCGGATGAGGCGGAGACGGCGGCCGCGGAGCGGGAGGAGTCGCTCCACGGGGTCACCTCGCCCATGGTGGGAACCTTCTATCGGGCGCCGGCGCCGGATGCGCCACCCTACGTGGAGGTGGGGGACCGGGTGCAGAAGGGCCAGACGCTCTGCATCCTCGAGGCGATGAAGCTCATGAACGAGCTGGAGTCCGAGGTGTCGGGCGTGATCCGCGAGATCGCGGTCCAGAACGCCGATCCGGTCGAGTACGGGCAGCTCCTGTTCCGGATCGAGCTGGACGGGACCGGGAGGGGATGAGCCGAGCACGCGGGGCGGGCGGGCGCCGGCCCGTCCGGGCTCGCGCGGGCTGAAGGCGTTGTTCCGCAAGATCCTGATCGCCAACCGCGGCGAGATCGCGCTCCGGATCATCCGGGCGTGTCGCGAGCTGGACATCCGCACCGTCGCCATCTATTCGGAAGCCGACCGCGACAGCCTGCACGTCCGCTTCTCGGACGAGGACATCTGCATCGGACCCCCGCCGGGCCGTGAGAGCTACTTGAACATCCCCCGCATCATCTCCGCCGCCGAGATCACCGGGGCCGAGGCGATCCACCCCGGGTACGGATTCCTGGCCGAGAACGCCGAGTTCGCCGAGATCTGCGAGCGCAGCGGCCTCGTCTTCATCGGTCCCACCGCCGAGCAGATCCGGCGCATGGGCGACAAGTCGGAGGCCCGCCGCACCATGATGGGAGCCGGCGTCCCGGTGATCCCCGGGACGGAGGGCGCGGTGGACGACGAGGACGAGGCGCTCTCCGCCGCGCGCGAGATCGGCTTCCCGGTGATGATCAAGGCGGCGGCCGGCGGGGGCGGGAAGGGCATGCGGGTGGCCCCGGACCCGGACGGCTTCCGCCGTGCCTTCACCATGGCCCGCAACGAAGCGGAGGCCGCCTTCAACGACCCCTCCGTCTACCTCGAGCGCTACCTGGAGAGCCCCCGCCATGTCGAGATCCAGCTGCTGGGGGACATGCACGGCCACATCGTGCACCTGGGCGAGCGGGACTGCTCGATCCAGCGACGGCATCAGAAGCTCATCGAGGAGGCGCCGGGTCCGGGGATCACGCCGGAGTTGCGCGCGCGCATGGGCGAGGCGGCCGTCCTCGGCGCCCGCGCGATCGAGTACCGGGGGGCGGGGACGGTCGAGTTCCTGCTCGCGCCCGACGGCGAGTTCTACTTCATGGAGATGAACACACGCATCCAGGTGGAACACCCGGTCACCGAGGTGGTCGCCTCGCTGGACCTGATCAAGGCGCAGATCCGGATCGCGGCCGGCGAGCAGGTGGAGGTGCGGGAGCCGCCCGCCTTTCGGGGGCACGCGATCGAGTGCCGGATCAACGCGGAGGACCCGGAGGCCGGCTTCCGGCCGTCGCCCGGCGTGATCACCACCTTCCACATGCCGGGAGGACCGGGCGTCCGGGTGGACACGCACATCTACGACGGCTACCGCGTGCCGCCCAACTACGACTCCATGCTGGCCAAGCTGATCGTCCACGGCGAGACCCGCGAGGAGGCGCGCGTGCGCGCCTACCACGCGCTGGAGGAGTTCATCCTCGAGGGGGTCGCCAGCACCATCCCCTTCCTCCGCAAGGTGCTGGCGCACCCCGATTTCGCGGCGGGCCGGGTCGACACGCGCTTCGTGGAGCGGATGCGCGCGTCCGCCTGAGCAACGTCGGCCCCGGGGTCGACGGCGGAGCCGGCGGAGGCCATCTTGGTCGGCGGGAGCGCCGCGGGAGGGGACGCGCGGGGAGGAGGGCCGCATGTTGACGGAGCGGCAGCGGAGGGAGGCGCTGGGGATCGGCCTGGTGGCGCTGGGCGGTCTCCTGGCGCTGGCGATCGTCTATCCGGCGCTCGCCGGCGAAGGGGGCGCGGTCGGCCCGGCCGGCGACTTCCTGCACCGGTGGGGCGCCTTCGTCTTCGGGCCCGCCGCCGCGCTCCTCGCCCTGCCGGCGCTCCTGTGGGGCGTCCACCTGCTCGGCCTGACCGGACGCGACCTCGCGCTCCGGGGGAGCGTGCTGGCCGGCGGCCTCCTGGGGCTCCTTCCCGCCGCCGTCTGGCTGCTCGGCGCTCCCGACGGAACGCCCGAGGCCCGCGCGGGCTGGGTCGGCCGGGTGACGGGAGCCGGGCTCGAGGCGCTGTTCGCCCCCGCCGGCGCCGCGATCATCGTCGCCGCGCTCCTGCTCGCCCTCTCCGTGCTCGGGCTCGGCTGGTCGCCGGTCCGGGCCGTCATCGGAGCGTGGCGGCTCGCTCGCGGCGCGCTCGAGGCCTCGGCCCGGCTGGCCGCCGCCTGCTGGGCGGGTGCCCGGGAGCTCTTCGCCCAGGGCAGGTACGAGGCCTCCACGCCGTGGGAGGCGCGTGGCGCGGACCGGACGGCCGAGGAGACGGCGCGGGCCGACGGAACGGGCGCGAACGGCGGCCCCCCCGAGCCCCAGGAGGAGCTCCCCCTGTTCGATCCGGGCGACCTGGAGGCCACGGAGCTGCCGCCGGTGGAGCTGCTCACCGCCCCGTCGCGCCGGGCCAGCGGGCTGGACGAGCGCGCGCTGCGCTCGCTCGGCGACGTGCTGATCGAGAAGCTCGCCACCTTCCGGGTGGAGGGCGAGATCGGCGGGTGGACTACCGGTCCGGTGGTGACCCAGTTCGAGGTGGTGCCCGCCGCCGGGGTGAAGGTGGGCCAGATCGCGGCGCGGGCGGACGACCTCGCCCTGGCGCTGAGGGCGCCGTCGGTGCGGATCGTCGCACCGATCCCCGGCAAGGGAGCGGTCGGGGTGGAGGTGCCGAATCCCGAGCCCGAGATCGTGCACCTGCGGGAGGTGCTGGAGTCTCCGGCCTATCGGCGCTCCCGGGCGGACCTCCCGCTCGCCCTGGGACGAGACCTGGCGGGGCGGCCGCGCTGCGCGGACCTGTCGCGGATGCCGCACCTGCTGATCGCGGGAGCGACCGGCACCGGGAAGTCCGTCTGCATCAACGCGTTCATCACCAGCCTGGTCTATCGCTACACGCCGCGCGAGCTGCGGCTGCTGATGATCGACCCGAAGATGGTCGAGCTCAGCGTGTACCGGGACCTGCCCCACCTCCGCCACCCGGTGGTGACCGACAACGACGAGGCGGCCTCCGTCCTCAAGTGGGCGGTGTTCGAGATGCGCCGGCGCTTCCGGCTCCTGAGCGGCAACGGCTGCCGCAACGTGGGAGAGTTCAACCGGCGGGTCCGGAAGGGGACCGCCCTCCGCCCGCCTCGCACGGACGACGCCGAGCCGGCGCCGTACGAGGAGGAGGAGCTCCCGTACGTGGTGCTGGTGATCGACGAGCTGGCGGACCTCATGATGACGGTGCAGGCGGAGGTCGAGACCCCGCTGGCCATGCTCGCCCAGAAGGCGCGCGCGGTGGGGCTCCACCTGGTCGTCGCCACCCAGCGCCCCTCGGTGAACGTGATCACCGGGCTCATCAAGGCGAACTTCCCGTGCCGGATCGCCTTCCGCGTCGCCTCCAAGACGGACAGCCGCACGATCCTGGACCAGAACGGGGCGGAGAGCCTGCTCGGAAACGGGGACATGCTCTTCCTGCCGCCGGGCGAGGCGGACCCGGTGCGCATCCAGGGGGCGTTCGTGTCGAGCGCCGACACGGAGCGTCTGCTCGCCTGGTACCGGGAACACGCGGCGCGCCGGGAGGCCCTCGAGACGGTCGAGCCCGACATCCTGGACGTGGTCCGCGAGCTGGAGGAGGAGGCCTCGCGCGTGGACGTCGTGGAGGAGGTGCTGGAGGACCGGGACGAGCTCTTCCGGCAGGCCGCCGAGATCGTGATCACGCACGACTCGGGTTCGACCAGCCTCCTGCAGCGGCGCCTGAAGATCGGCTACGGCCGCGCCGCGCGGATCATCGACCAGCTCCATCACGCCGGGATCGTGGGGCCGGCCGAGGGCTCCAAGCCGCGCGAGATCCTGGTCGGGCTCGAGCAGCTGGACGACCGGATCGCCGACGCCTGAGGCCGGCGGCCGGAGCCGACGCCCGGGGCCGCGCGCGGGCGGCGGTCCGGGGCCGCGCCCGCGGCCCGGCGCCAGGAACGGCCCCCCGCAGGGCGTGTACTCAACGCGGAACGCCGCCGGCCCGCGGCCGGACCGCCGTTTCGGGATCGCGGCCCGCGCCGGGCCCGGCGGCCCGGATCGACCCCATCGCCGATGAGCCCATGAGCTCCGACCGATCCGCACGCGCCGTGTTCGTCCTCGCCGCCGTGCTGCTGGCGGCGGCCGCGGCGGTCGCGCTCGCCTGGGGAGGCCTGGGGCGCGGCGGCGAGGCGCCGCCGACCGCGGGTCCGACGGCCGGCGCGGCCGCGGCCGGCGCGGCGCCGGGTGCGCCGGGGTCGCCCGGGGATCCGGCTCCGCGCGGGACGGGCGAGCCCGGAAACGAGGAAGCCGACCGGGCCGGTGCGGTCGGCGGGACCGGCGTCCGCGAGGGCGGCGCGGAGGGGGCGCCCGCGGGCGAGGACGGCCCGGGCGTGGGCGGTCGCCCGGCGCTCGGTGATGGCGCGGCCGCCCCCGAGGCCGAGCGCCGGGGCGACGCCTCCGAGCGGCCGAGCGTCGGCGAGGGCGGGGAGGAGGCGGCGACGCGCGCCGGCGGGTCGGGCGACGACGCGACCGCCCCGGCCGCCCCGGCCGCCCGCGATCCCCGGGTGGACCGGATTCTGGCGCGGGCGGAGTCGGCGTACGCCTCCCTGCGGTCCCTGCGGGCGAACTTCGAGCAGGAGGTCCACGTGCCGCTGCTCGAGCGGCGCCGCCACGGAACGGGCATCTGGTACCAGAAGGGCCGGAGCCGCTTCAAGATGGAATTCGAGGAGCCGCCCGAGGACGTGATCGTCGCCGACGGCGTGCACCTGTGGCTCTACTACCCGAGCACCAACCCGAAGCAGGTGATCCGACGGTCGCTCGAGGCCGAGACGACCTCCGCCGGCACCGCGGACGTGCTGGCGCGCATCCTGTCCGAGGCCCGGACGGGCTACGCCGCCACCTACGGAGCGGAGGAGACGGTCGCCGGGGTCCAGACCCACCGGATCGACCTGCGGCCGCTCGGCCGCTCGCCGTACCGGCGGGTCCGCGTGTGGATCGCGCAGGCCGACCACCTGGTGCGCCGCTTCGAGATCGTCGAGGAGAACGAGACGGTGCGCACGGTCACGCTCCGCGACCTGGAGCCGAACGCGCCGATCCCGGACGACACCTTCCACTTCCGGCCTCCCGCCGACGCCGACGTGTTCGCCGGATGAGCGAGGGCGCTCCCGGCGTGCGCCTCGGGCTGGTGAGCCTCGGGTGCGACAAGAACACCGTCGACTCCGAGCGCCTGCTCGCCACCCTGGTCGGCCACGGCGCTCGTCGCGTCCGGGACCTCCGGGAAGCCGAGGTCGTGGTCGTGAACACCTGCGGCTTCATCGACGCCGCGAAGGAGGAATCGATCGAGACCCTCCTGGAGGCGGCCGCGCTCAAGGGGGAGGGTGGCGTCCGGGCCGTGGTGGCGGTGGGGTGCATGGTGGAGCGCCATCGGGACGCCATGCGGGACGCCCTGCCGGAGGTCGACCTCTTCCTCGGCCTGCGGGATCTCGACCGTCTGGTGCCGGAGCTCCGGAGCCGCGGGCTGCTCGGGGATCCGCTGGCCGACCATCCCGGCGCCCGCCTGCCGGTCGCCGGGGACCGGCACGTCGCCTACCTGAAGGTGAGCGAGGGGTGCGACCACGGGTGCGCCTTCTGCGCCATTCCCCTGTGGCGAGGGCGACACCGCTCCTTCTCGACCGAGCGGCTGGTCGCGGAGGCGTGGCGACTGGAGGCGCGGGGCGCGGTCGAGTTGGCGCTGGTGGCCCAGGACCTCGCCCACTACGGACGGGACCGTCGCGACGGGACGGACCTGACCTCCCTCCTGCGCGCCCTGCTCGAGGGCACGGCGATCCCCTGGCTCCGGCTGCTCTACATCTACTCGGCCGGGATCCGCGAGCCGCTGCTCGAGCTGATGGCCACCGAGCCCCGGATCGTCCCCTACATCGACATGCCGATCCAGCACGCCAGCGACCGGATGCTGGCGCGCATGCGCCGGCCCGAGCGGCGGGACCGTCTGCGCGAGAAGATCGGCCGGATGCGTGCAGCGATTCCCGGGCTCACGCTGCGGACGACGGTGCTGGTCGGCTTTCCGGGGGAGACCGAGGCCGATTTCCGCGCGCTCCTGGATTTCCTCGAGGAGGCGCGATTCGACCGGGTCGGGGCGTTCGCCTTCTCGCCGCAGGAGGGCACCCGCGCCGCGGCGATGGAGGACGGGCTCGTCCCGGAGGACGTCGCCCGGGCGCGCCTGGCCGAGGTGATCGAGGTGCAACGGGCGGTGAGCGCCCAGCGCATGGCCGCCGAGGTCGGCCGGCTGCGCCCGGCGATCGTGGACCGCCCGCTGTCGGCCGAGGAGTTGGCGGATGCCTGGCCGGCCGGCCTCGCGACCCCTCGCGGAGGCGCCTCCTCCTTCGCCTCCGCGCCGGCCTCCGTCGCTGCGGCCCTCGGGCTCTCGCCGCCCGCCGATTCGGCGGCGCAGCCCCCCTTCGCGGCGCTCGGTCGGGTGCGCGCCCAGGCGCCGGACGTGGACGGCGACACCGTGCTCCTCGCCGATCGCCCCCTGGCGCCCGGCACGCTGGTGGAGGCGCGCGTCACCGGGGCGGGGGACTACGACCTGGTGGCCGAGGTCCGGCGGGTGCTGCGCGCGGCGCCGGGCGCGGCGCCGGGCGCGGCGGCCGACCGGCGGGAGGCGGCCGCGGGCCCGGAGGCGGCCGCGGGCCC
>CAZTGV010000025.1:15540-28303 GCA_964613475.1 uncultured Gemmatimonadota bacterium | reverse complement strand
GCGTGAGCTCCTGCCACGTCTCGCCGCCGTCCGTGCTCCGGTGGATGCCGGAGCCCGGGCCGCCGCCCATGTAGGCCGCCACCGTGCGGTGCCGCTGCCAGGTCGCCGCGTACAGGCGGTCGGGGTCGCGCGGGTCCATCACGACGTCCGTCACCCCGACCCACTCGTCGTCGCCCAGCACCTTGCGCCACGTCTCGCCGCCGTCGGTGGTCTTGTACAGGCCCCGCTCGCCGCCGGAGGTCCACAGCGGCCCCTCGGCCGAGACCCAGAGGACGTCGGAATCCTCCGGGTGGACGAGCATGGTCGAGATGTGCTCCGAGTCCCGGAGGCCCATGTTCTCCCACGTCGCGCCGCCATCGCCGCTCCGGTAGACACCATCCCCGTAACCCACGTGCCGGCCGCCCACGTCCTCGCCCGTCCCCACCCAGATCACGGAGGGATCGCTCGGGTCGATGAGGACGTTGCCGATCGAGTAGGAGCCCTCGTCGTCGAAGATCGGCTCCCAGGTGGTGCCCGCGTTCACCGTCTTCCACACGCCGCCCGAGCCCACGCCCACGATCATGACGTTCCGGTTCCCGGGGTGGATGTCGATGTCGGCGATCCGCCCGCCGTTCATCGCCGGCCCGATAGCGCGGAAGGCGAGCGGCGCGAAGGTCGTCTCCGCCTCATCGTCCTCTGCCTCCTGCGCCGCCAGCCCGGCGTGCGGGAGGAGCGGCGGAGCGAAGAGCAGGAGAGCGAGGAGGAGCGTGACGAAGGGCACGAGTCTGCTCATCGGGACCTTTCTGATCAAGGTGAGCGTCGATGGGGAAGAGGTGCGGCCGTCCGCCGGGTGCCGAAGAGGTCCCGGGGACCTTGGTTCGCCGAAGTGCGGGACTGGGTCTGCAAGGTCCCCCATTGTAGGGGGCTGCATCCGGCGGCACAATTCGGCGGTGGGCACCCCGCCCGGCCGGGCGGCCCGGCCGAGTGCCACCTGCCGAAGGCCTCGGAGAATCAGGTCGTCAGCTCGCAGACGGCTCAGCGAATCATGATCGCAAGCCTTCGAGCGGGCCTCAGCGAATCAGGACCGGCACTCGTCTCCAGGTGTCCCACGGCGGCGCCTTTCCGAACGCGAGTGTCAGCTCTCCCGCTTCGGTGGGCGTGAACTCGAAGTCGTGGATCTCGCCCGGCAGGGTGGTGAGCCGCGCTGGCCGGACGGTGGCCTGCCACGGGGCCAGGTCGGCTCCGTCCTTGGCGACGGCCCGCCACCGGACCGGCTCCTCCCCGTCCAGCAGGGCCAGCCGTGCGGCGGACTCGGTCAGGATGTTGACCACCCGAAACCGGTAGCGCGTGCCGGCCCGCAGGCGAATCGGCGCCGGATCCGCGGTTCCGTTGAGGAAGGTCGGTGGAACGGTCGAATCGAGCGTGAAGCTCGTCCACGGTCTGCCGTCACTCAGGACGAGCACCCGGTCCGTCTCCGGATCGAAGCGCTCGCCCCGCTCCAGAACCACGATCGGGCCGTAGAGCCCGGAAGCGATCTGCTGCATCTCGTTGAAGTGCGAGTGGTACATGAAGGTGCCGGCCCGCGGAGGCGTGAACCGTACGGTCAGGGAGTCCCCGGGTGGGATCGCCGGCATGATCCGCTCACCTTCGCCGCTCCAGCCCGGGACACCGTCCGCGTAGCTGTCGAGCTCGATGCCGTGCCAGTGGACGGCGGCCGGCTCGTGGGAATCGTTGATCAGCGTGATCGCGACCGGCCGGTCCTTCTCCAGCACGAGCGTCGGCCCGGGCAGCGGCAAAGCGTCCGGGTCCCGCTCCTCGGGGGACCCGCCCGGGACGTAGGCGTAACCGTGGTTCTCGCCGTAGACCGCCGGCCGCGAGCGGATCAGGAGCCGCATCCGGCGCGCCTCGCGAGCGTCCTCGAGCCGGTCGCCGGACGGCTCGACCCGGATGCCCACCACCAGCATGCCCATCTGGTGCGAGGCCGAGGCTCCGCGGTGCGCGGCGGCTCGCTCGGCCGGAGGCGTGTTGATGACCTCGATCGGGCTCATGTGGCCCAGCATGTGACAGTGAAAGATCCAGTTCCCCGGGCGCTCCGGAGACCACGTCGTGGTGAGCGTGTTTCCCGGAGCCACGTGCTCGGTGACCGCCAGCCAGCGCCGCTGGGGCGCGTACAGGGTGTCCCGGACCCCGTCGCCCCGGGCGTCGACCCGGAAGTGGAAGCCATGCAGGTGCATCGGGTGTTGGAGGGCGGTCATGTTGATCCAGCGCCATTCCAGGGAGTCGCCCTGGACCGCCTCGACCAGCTCCGTGTGCGGCCAGGCGAGACCGTTCAAGGTGAGCACCGCGTCATCGGAGAGATGGCTGAAGTTGCTCCGGTCGAAGGTGAACCAGGACGAGATGACGAAGATGCGGTCTCCCGGGCGCGCGGCGGCGCCGGGCGGGTCGACGATGAGCGCGCCGTGCAGGCTCCCGGTCAGCTCGGCGGCCGGAACGCCCGGCTGTCCGGTCCTTCCCACGTAGTAATAGGTGCCCGGCCGATCCGCCGTGAACCGGAGTTCCACCCGCTCACCGGGCCGCACGAGCGCGCTGTCGCCTCCGAAACCGCGCGCGGCGCCCAGCCCGAACAGGGCCAGCGGCTCTTCCAGCGCGTTACGGACCGTGGCGCGCACCTCGGTCCCGATGGGCACGCGGACCAGCGGTCCGGGGATCTGGAGCGGGCCGCCCTCCTCGGAGAAGGCGCCGATCGGGATGCCGGGCCCTTCCGCGCCGTGTGGGTGCCACATGCCCCGGCGCGCCTCCAGGCGCAGGGTCAGGACCCCATCCTGGAGGCGCCCCGCGGGGCGACGATTGTCGTTGGGAAGGATGCGCGGGTCGGTTTCGATCGCCGCGTTCTCGATCACCGCGTTCCCGATTGCTGCGTTCCCGATCGCCGCGTTCCCGACCACCGCCTGCTCCGGGACGAACGCGGCGAACGACAGGAGCACGGTGGCGAGAACGCACGGCCCGATGTGAAGCCTCTTCATGATGATCTCCCTCTCGCGTCACGTTCCTCGGCACGGCCGCGGCCACCGGTCGGCTCGCGGGCACCCTCAATGGTGGGTACGCGGAACCGGAGGAGGAGCGGGCCATCGATCCGAAGGCGCGGACGTCGAGGTGGGTCCCGTCCGGGGCCCTCCCGGGGAGGCTGGAGCGCTCGAGAGGGCCGCCGTTACCTTTCACGGGTGAACGGGACGCAGGAGACGGTCAGACGACTCCTCCGGGAGTTGCGGGCCGGGGATTCCGACGCACTCGACCGGCTGCTCCCGCTGGTCTACCGGGAGCTGAAGGATCTGGCCCGCCGCCAGCGCAGACGTTGGCAGGGCGACTATACCCTGAACACCACGGCCCTGCTGCACGAGGCCTACATGAAGCTGGTCGGCCAGGAGCGGGTGGAAGTGGAGAGCCGCGCCCACTTCCGGGCGCTCGCCGCCAGGGCGATGCGCCACATCCTGTGCGACTACGCCCGAGAGCGGAGGGCGAACAAGCGCGGCGGCGACCTGCGGAGACTCCCGATCGAGGCGCTGACGGCGCCTCCCGCCGCCGCCCTCACCGAGGAGAGGTCGCTCGCGCTGCTCTCCCTGGACAAGGCCTTGGAGCGGCTCGAGGCGCGGGACCCTCGGCAGGCCCGGGTCGTCGAGTGCCGATTCTTCGGAGGGTTGACCGTCGAGGAGACGGCCGGCGCCCTCGGAGTCTCGCCGCGCACGGTGAAGCGAGACTGGGCGGTCGCGCAGGCCTGGCTGCATCGCGCCATGACGTCCGCCGAGTCCCGGGGGCGTTCCGACCCGGTGTCCGGGGAGATTCCCGAGCGATGAGCGAGGCCCGCGGAGACCCGGATCGGGATCGCCTGGGCGAGCTGTTCGAGCGCGGGCTCGCGCTGCCCGAAGAGGCGCGCACCGCCTTCATCGAAGAAGCGTGTGCCGGCGACGCCGAATTGGCTTCCGAGCTCGCCTCGCTCCTCGATTCGCACGCGGAGGCTCCAGGGTTCCTGGAGGAACTGGGTGCGGAGGTGCTGCCGGGCGCCCTGGAGGCGTTCGCGAGCGGGGACGCGGAGGCTTCGCCGCTGGAGCGGGTGGCGGACCGCTACGAGGTCCTGGAGCGGGTGGGCGGCGGCGGCATGGGGGTCGTCTACAAGGCCCGCGACCTCACGCTGGGCCGGCTCGTGGCCTTGAAGTTCCTTCCCGCCCACTTGAGCGAGGACCCCCAGGCCCGGGCACGCCTCCAGGGCGAGGCTCGGGCCGTCTCGGCGCTCGATCACCCCGCGATTTCGGTGGTCCACGACATCGGCGCGATCGAGCCAGAGCCGGAGAATCCGGGCAGCGGCCGTCTCTATATCTCGATGGCCTATTACGAGGGCGAGACGCTCGATCGGAAGATCGCCCGCGGGCCGCTGTCCCTGAGCGATGCGCTCGCGTACGGAACTCAACTCGTGGACGGACTGGCCAAGGCGCACGAGGTCGGGATCGTTCATCGGGACATCAAGCCCTCCAACCTGATGGTCACCAACCGCGACCTGGTGAAGATCCTCGACTTCGGCGTGGCCGCTGGCGCCCGAGCCGAGCCCGGAGGGGAAGGCGCCAGGTTCGGCACCGTCGCCTACATGAGCCCCGAGCAGACTCGGGGCGATCCGGTCGACGGTCGGTCGGACCTCTGGTCGACGGGCGTGGTGCTGTACGAAATGCTGACCGGAACCCGGCCCTTCCGCGGTGACTCGGAGGAGGCGGTGGTCGTCGCCATCCGCCGCGCTGACCCGGTGCCGCTGCAGACCTTGCGGTCCGAAGTCCCGCCGGAGCTCGCGCGTCTGGTTCACCGGTGTCTATCCAAGGAGGCTCACCTGCGCCCGGCCAACGCGGCCGTACTTCTGCTGGACCTGCGCCGGCTTTCGGAGGCGAGCCTCGGACAGGTTGCGCGTCCGTCGATCGTCGTGCTTCCGTTCGTGAACATCAGTCCCGATCCCGAGAACGAGTACCTCAGCGATGGGCTGACCGAGGAAGTGATCGCCGACCTCTCCCGGATCCGCGCGCTCGAGGTGATCTCCCGGACCTCGGCCATGCGCCTGAAGGGGAGCGGCAAGGAGGTGCGGACGATCGCCCGCGAGCTGGGGGTGCGCTACGCGGTCGAGGGCGGGGTCCGCAAGACCGGCGATGCCCTGCGGATCACGGCGAGGCTCGTCGAAGCCGGTCACGACCGCCAGCTCTGGGCGCGCGCGTTCGACGGGTCTATGGAGGACGTGCTCGAGATGCAGGAGCAGGTAGCCGGCGCGATCGTGGAAGCGCTGCGCGTCCGCCTGTCGCCGACGGAGGCCCGGGCGCTCGCGGACCGCCCGATCGCCGATGCGAGGGCGTACGAGTGTTATCTCCGTGCGCGGTACGAGGCTTGGCGCTTCTCGCGAGACGGGCTGGAGCGCGCGAGACGGTACATCCGGGCCGCGCTCGACATCGTCGGCGACAACGAGCTGCTCTACAGCACGCTCGGGCACATCGCGGTCCTCCACCTGGAGTCCGGGGGCGCTCCGAAGCCTGCCGACCTCGGGGAGGTCGAGGCGCTCGCGAAGAAGGTCTTCGCCCTGAACCCGGACTCCGCTCGCGGGCACTGGCTGAAGACGTGGGTCGCCTTCTACCGCGGCGATCTGGCGGGAGCGATACGCGCCGGCGAGCGTGCGCACGCGATCCAGGCGGACGATCCGGATACCCTGCTGCTGCTCGGCTATGTCTACGCGCACGCCGGCCGGAACGCCGATGCGCGCGCCTTGCTGAGGCGCGCGGCCGAGCTGGACCCGCTCACGCCCCTCACGCAGGGCGTTCAGGGCTTCGTTCCGGTTCTCGAGGGCCGGTTCGCCGAGGCGGTCGAGCCGTATCGCCGCTGCCGCGAGATGGATCCCGAGAGTCCGTTCGGCGCCGTGTTCTTCGGCTGGGCGCTGGCCTACGCTCGCCGACTCGAGGAGGCGGTCGCCGCGCTCGAGGCCGCGGCCGAGCGCTTCCCCGAGACGGCGTTCGGCTCGCTGGCGCGCTCGCTCGCGCATGCGCTCCGGGGTGAATCGGCCCTGGCGCTGGAGGCCATTACGCCCGCGTTCGAGGCCGCGGCCCGCGGAAGCGAGATGTTCGCGCGCGAGCTCGCGCACTGCTACGCCCTGGCGGGCGAGAGCGAGCGGGCGTTGAAGTGGCTGGAGCGCGAGGTCGAACTCGGGATGCTGAATTATCCGTTCCTGGCCGAGCACGACTGGTTCCTGGACACGCTCCGGGGCGAGCCGCGCTTTCGGGAGTTGCTGGGGCGCGTGCGGCGGGCCGCCGCTGAGCTCGGCGGCTGACTCCCAGCGCGCGCGGCGCCCGGTGTGGGAGCGCGACGACACCTCGCCGGGCCGTGTTGCGGCGCTGCACCATGCCCGACGTTCGGGGTCCCTCGGGCGCCGGCGGATCGGCTTCGCGCGGTGATCGAAAGACAACGCTATCTGACGCGTGACTATGATCATAGAAGGGGGCCGCATGGCGGCGGCGCCTCGCCGGCTGGCGGACCATGCGATGGGCACGGATTTTCCGCAGGTCGGACCCCGTCGCAGTCGGGCG
Source organism: uncultured Gemmatimonadota bacterium (assembly GCA_964613475.1). Classification (GTDB taxonomy): domain Bacteria; phylum Gemmatimonadota; class Gemmatimonadetes; order Palauibacterales; family Palauibacteraceae; genus CAZTGV01. The sequence goes on along the minus strand of CAZTGV010000025.1, from coordinate 21,725 downwards.
GCGCGGTGTTCGGGCGGACCAGCGGCGAATCCTTCCTGACCGAGGTCACGGGTATGATGGGCAGAGGCGGTCGGAGCGTACGAACTCTTTCTCTGACTCTTTTCCTGGGCGCGGCGGCCTTCGCGCTCGCCTGCTCGAGCACCACCGGGCCGGAGGTGCCGGACCTGAGCGGCTCTTGGACCGGTGCCAACGAGCAGGTCGGCCTCACCCTGTCGATCACCGAGGGGCGGTTCGGTCAGGTGCAGGGCACCGGGATGCTGAACGCGGGATCGTCCGGATTTCCGGTGGTCGTGCGGGGCGAGCACCGGCACCCGAACGTCTCGCTCACCCTGCGGCTGTCCGAGGACCAGGCGATCCAGCTCGACGGCACGCTGGTGGAGGGCGCGGTGGTGACCGGGTCGCTGGACGGCGTGGGCTTCGACCGGCTGGCGATCATCCTGTCGCGTCTCGCCGTAAGCGGAGGTGTCCAATGACCCGAGGATCGGAGGCACAGGTGGGAGAGGCGTTCGTGCGCGGGCGAAAGGACGGGGCGGCGTGGTCGGTCCTCGCCGCGTTCGCGTCGTTCCTCCTGGCGGCGGGCTGCACGACCGGCCCGTCGGCGCCGGTCGAGGACGAGACGCCGAACGGCGGCCTGGGCGACGGCGCGGTGACCACCGTGGACCGTTACGAGGGGGACTGGACGATCTTCTACCAGGCGCTCGACGCGGCGCTCGGCGAGCCGGATGAGGTGTCGGGCGTCTGTCCCGGATGGATCACGATCACCATCCGGACCTCGGAGAGCGGCCTGGTCGAGTTCCTCCGCGGGACCTACGTCGTGCTGGCGGAGGGGGACTGCGCCGCGGGCTCGACCATGTCCGGGTCGATCACCGACATCGACGTCCGCCAGGACGGCGGGATCGACTTCGGGCTGGAGGTGCCGGGCACGGACGGCAACATGTTCGAGGACTTCCTGGTGGGCAGCGGGTTCGACTTCGGCGACGTCAAGCCGTTCGGCTGCAGCGATCCGGAGGGAGACGGCGCCGCGGGGGAGGCGAAGGACGAGATCAACCATCTGAACGGGACGTTGATCGGGAGCCGCTTGCGCGCGGCGGCCAGCGCCAGCATGAAGTGCCCGGGCGGACAGCTCGTGGTCGTGGACGAGGACGAGGGCGAGCGGGTCGCCCAGGAAGTGCCCGTGCAGGTGAAGATCAGCCTCGACCTCATGAGAGTCTCGTGAGATCGCGTTCGGGAACCGGGTGGCGGAGAGGGGGGCTCGTGAAGTCTTCGATGGCACCGTGGGTGGGCGCGCTCGTGGTCGGGCTCGTGCTGGGTCCGGCCGTCTGGGGCGCCGCGCCCCTGGTCGCGCAGGAGGAGAATCCGCCGGAGGGGAGCCTCACCATCGAGGCGCAGACCGGCTTCGCGTTCCCCGCCGGGGACCTCCGCGACGTCGCCGACATGGGCGTGATGGCGGGCGGGACGATCGGCTACCTGTTCCACGAGAACTTCGGCTGGCGGGCCGGCGTGGAGGGCATCTTCCTGAACGACACCCGCGACATCCACGGGGTCGTGCCCTCGCCGGCCATGAACATGGTGCACCTCACGACGGGGCCTGAGCTGGTGTTCCCCCGCCCCGCCTTCCAGATGCTGCCGCTCACCTTCCGGCTCTTCGTGGCGGGCGGCGCGGCCATGGTGGACGCGACCGAGAGCTTCGGCGACGGCACGTCGGTGACGTTCGACCAGTCCTACTTCGTGTTCAACTTCGGCGGCGCGGTCGGCTACCAGGTGACGCCGGAGGTGAACGTGTTCGTGGACGGCCGCGGCTACCTCTTCTTCTTCGACGAGCAGGACACGGCCGCCTTCGCGGAGCGCTCGCAGTTCGTGGAGCCGTTCTCGCGCGGGTGGGTGCTGCCGCTCACGGTGGGCGTCCGCTTTGCCTTCCAGCCCTGAAGAGACCCCCGACGTTGGGCCCTGACGTAGCGGCCTGACGTAAAGGCGGTCAGAAAGCCCTTTTCGGCGGTGGCCCGGCTCCCCGGAGCCTCGCGCTAGAGCCTGGGCCGCCGGTGCGGCTGGCGCTCGCGCTCCCGCTGGGGGCGCCGCGAGGCGGGCCGTTCGGACCGCCGCCGACCCGACTGCTCCGCGCCTGCGGTCCGCGCCGCGATTCCGTCCACCGGGGCACCCTCCTCCACGCCCACGCCGTGCCGGTACACCATGGTGCCGCCCAGCCAGCCGGAGACGGCGATCAGGGCGGCGCCCCCCAGGGTGAGCCAGAAGCCGAGGTGCGCGCCCTCGGCCGGTGGGGCGGCGGTCTGCCAGCGCCACCAGGCGTTGTAGGCGAAGACGACGATCGCCAGCGCGTTGAGTCCGGCGTGCCACCAGCCGATCCGCTTCGCACCGTGCGCCTCCGCCAGGGCGAAGAAATCGACCAGCCCCGGGAGGGCGGCGAGGAGGCCGCCGGCCACCCCGATCAACAGCACCGGAAGGGTCGCCTCCCACCAGAGGGCGCCGCCGGTGACCAGGTAGACGAGGTCGCAGATCAGGACGATCACGAACGCGCCGGCGGGGATCAGGATCAGCATCGGGTGGATCGGGTGGTCGGCGATGCGGGCTTTGCTGCGCATGACGGCCTCCTGAGGGCGGGACGGACGGGGGCGCGGCGCCCCCGCGCTCCCAGCCCCGACGTTCAAGGAGCGTGCCGATCCCGGTCGAAGCGCGCGGGCCGGGCGTCGCGGGCCGAGCGGCGGCACGGTTCTCGAACCGCGGGCTTCGCGGTCCGCCGCGCCGCTCACCCGAAGGCAGGCCCGCGATGCGACAGCTCCAGGTCCTGATCCCTCCCGACGACGCGGAGGAGGTCCTCCGCCTGGCCGAAGAGCACTCGGACACGGCCCCCGTGTCGGTCGAGGCGCGGCGCGCGGACGGCTCGCCCGGCGCGCTCGTCGTGGCCCAGATCCCGAACCACCGGGTCGGCGACTTCGTCGAGGCGGTCGAGGATTTGGCGCCGGAAGCCGCCTTCACGCTCCTCCCGCGCGGGACGCTGCCTTTCGGGACTCCCCTGTCCAGCGTGCAGGAGGCGCTCCGCTCGGTAACCCGCCTCTCCACGCTCGAGCTCACCCTGAGCGCCCTCCAGAGCGTCGGGAGCTGGAAGAGCATGCTCCTGTACGCGCTCTTCTCCGGCCTGGTCGCGGCGTACGCGGTGATCTTCAGCATCGGCTACCTGCTGGTGGGCGCGATGCTGATCGCCCCGATCGGCGCGCCGGCCATGGTGTCGGTCGTCGGGATCGCGATCGGGGATGGGACGATGCTCCGGCGCGGCCTGGTTCGCTTCTGGGTCGGGATCGCGGTGCTGGCCGCGGCCGCGCTGGGCTTGGGGCTCGCCTACGGCCTCGAGGCGTCCTCATCGACCATGGAGCAGATCACGAACCTGTCGCTCTGGTCGCTCCTGCTGGCCGTGGTCGGCGGGGCGGCCGGCGCGCAGGCGCTCGTGCAGTCGGACCGGGACAGCCTGGTGACCGCGACGGCGACCGGCTTCCTGGTCGCGGTCGCCCTGTCGCCGCCGGCCGCGGTGCTCGGGCTGTCCGTCGCCATCCGGCGCTGGGACTACACGGGCCAGATGGGCTTCATCCTCGTCCTGACCTACGTCGGCATCCTGCTCGGCGGGTGGTTCTCCCTCGCCATTCGGGGGATCGGCTCCGAGCCGGGGCTGCGCGGCGGCGACCGGTGGCTCCGCGCCGGGGCCTTGGGGGCGGCCGCCGTCCTCGCGCTGGGGCTGCTGGGGTGGCAGGCGACGCGCGGGCCGGAGCTCCGGAAGGCGGACCTGTCGCGGGAGGCGCTGGTGGCCGTCCGCGAGGCGGTGCGCGAGACCGCGGGGCTGCGGCTGGTGGAAGCGGGGGCGCGCTTCACCCGGCCCGAGCGCGGGAACGGCCGGGCGGTGGGGGAGGCGGCGGGAGAGGCCATGCTGATCGACGTCGTCACCGAGCGGACGGCAGGGGAGGGCGTCCCCATCGACGAGGCGACCCTCGAGGGCGCGCTGCGGCGCGCGATCGAGGCTCGGGTCCTGGGAGCCCTGGAGGGGACCACGCCCTTCGTTCGAATCTCGATTCTGCCGAGCCCGTCGGCACGTCCCTGAGGGGCCTCTGTCGAGTTGACAGACCCCGTGCCATCCTTGCCAGCCGGGACCCCTCCGCTTCGGTCTAACTGACAGAAAAACCCCCCGTTCGAGCGGCACGCGGGTTGCTCTTTCAAGGGACCCGGAAACGTCGGAACCGTCGCCGGCGGCCGCAGCGAGGCCGGCTTCTCGGCCGACAGCGCGAAGGGTCGAAGGCGGTGCGGCCGGCCGGCGGTTCCGTGGAATCATCGTTCCGTGACGAGCGGTAGTCAGACACACAACACAGGAGGTGAGCGATGCTTCCGACGATCACCCGTACCCCGCGCTCCAACCTTCGCCGTGGCGACCTGTTCGGCGGCGACGTGGAGCGGATCTTCGACGACTTCTTCAACCGCCCGCTGAGCACCTGGAGCGCCTGGACGCCGGCGGCGGACCTGTACGAGACGGATGATGAGTTCGTGCTCGAGCTGGAGATGCCGGGCTTCAGCCGGAACGAGATCGATGTCACGGTGGAGCACGGGATCCTCAGCGTGAGCGGTCAGCGCACGCATCAGGAGGAGAGCGAGGAGCGGCCCACCTACCACGTGCGGGAGCGCTCCTACGACCGGTTCACCCGCAGCTTCAGCCTGCCGCGCTCGGTGGACGCGGATTCGGTGGACGCCCGGTTCGACAACGGCATCCTCCGGGTCACGCTCCCGAAGGCGGCCGAGGCGAAGCCGCGCCGGATCGAGATCGCCGGGTCGTAAGCGGCGACCCGGACGAGCGACGAGAGCCCGCTCCCGGGACAGCGAGGCCCGGGGCGGAGAGAGCGGGGCCGACGCGCTCGGCCCCGTTTTTTTTGGCTGCACTCGCGTTGACGGGGCCGGTGCCCCCCCGTACATAGGGGAGTCGTGACTCCCGACCGCCTGCGCAAGCTCCGTGAGTACGGCCTGACCTCGGGCACGCTGGGCTCCAACGGAGCCCAGACGATCATGGTCGTGCTCCTCCCGGTGCTCCTCCAGCCGCACGCCCCCTCCACGGTGTGGATCGGCATGGTGATCGGGAGCGAGGGGCTGCTGGCCATGTTGATCCCGCTGTGGATCGGCACCCTGAGCGACCTGATGCCCGACCGCTGGGCGGAGCGCTACGGCCGCCGCGCCCTCTTCCTGTGGATCACCGCGCCGGTGATGGCCGCGGCCCTCATCGTCACGCCCTTCCTGGACGGCTTCTGGCTGCCGGCGGCCGGGGCATTCCTCTTCTTCGCGGCCCTGCACGGCCACACGACGCCGCTGTGGGCGCTGATGATCGACGCGGTCCCGGACGAGCGCCGCGCCCCGGTGCAGGGGGTGCGGGGCGCCTTCCAGGCCGGCGGGCTCGCCTTCGGCCTCATCGGGGGCGGGCTCCTGTTCGCGCTGTGGGAGCCGCTGCCCTTCCTGGTCGCGGCCGCGCTGGTGCTGGCCAGCACCTGGCTCACCGTCGTGGCCGCGCCGGAGGACCGGTCGGCGCGCCGCTGGGATCCCGACGGGGACCTGCACGGGGAGGGCGGGACGAAGGGCTCCTTCTGGAAGCGCTTCGCCGCCCGCCCGGCGGTCCTCTGGTTCCTGGTCGCCAACGCCCTGTGGACCGGGGCGGTGGACGGGATCCGGCCCTTCATCTTCATCTTCGCCCTGGTCGTGCTCGGGATCACCATGGCCGAGGCGTCGCTCGTGCTCGGCGTGCTGCTCGGCGGACTGGGGCTCGGGGCGATCCTGATCGGCCGGCTCGGCAACCGGTACGGCCGCTGGAAGGTGCTGGCGATCTGCGCCTCGGCGACCGGGGTGGCCATGCTGCTCGGCTTCTTCGTGCGGGACGTGCCGAGCGCGATCGCCCTCCTCGCGGTGGCGGGGCTGGCGGCCGCCGCCTTCATCGCGCTCCCGTTCCCGCTGTTCTCGACCCTGGCGGGCGAGGCGGCGGCCGGGCGCCAGACGGCGGTCTACATCGTCTCCCTCGGCCTGGCGCGACTGGTGACGCCCATCCTGATCGGGGCGGCGATCGACATCGGCACGCCGCTGGTGCCCGAGTACGCGGGCTATCCGCTCATGTGGCCGGTGGCCGGGGTCATCATCCTGCTCAGCGTCCCGGCGCT
>CAZTGV010000025.1:6927-15440 GCA_964613475.1 uncultured Gemmatimonadota bacterium | reverse complement strand
GTGAGCCTGGACGCGGTCGTCGTCGGCGCGGGGCCGAACGGCCTGGCCGCCGCCGTGCTGCTGGCGCGGCACGGCTGCTCGGTGCTCGTCCTGGAGGCGAACGAGCGGCCGGGCGGCGGCGCGCGGACCGAGGCGCTCACCCGCCCCGGCTTCCTGCACGACCTCTGCTCGGCGATCCACCCGATGGCCGCCGGCTCCCCCTTCTTCCGCGAGCTTCCGCTGGAGGAGCACGGGCTGTCGTGGATCCATCCGCCGACCCCGCTCGCCCATCCGCTGGACCAGGGCCCGCCGGCGCTCCTGGAGCGCTCGATCGAGGAGACGGCCCGGGGGCTGGGCGAGGACGGCGACGCGTGGAAGCGGCTGTTCGGCTTCGTGGCGCGGGACTGGGACGAGCTGGCCGAGGAGCTCCTGGCGCCGCTACGGCCGCCGCGCCACCCGCTGCGGCTGGCGCGCTTCGGCCTGCTGGCGCTCCGCTCGGCGGACGGGCTGGCGCGGGCGCGCTTCGACACGGCGGCGGCGCGCGCCCTGTTCGCCGGCCTGGCCGCCCACTCCTTCCTGCCGCTCCAGCGGACGGCCAGCGCGGCCGTGGGGCTGGTGCTGGGGGCGGCCGGCCACGCCGTGGGCTGGCCGCTGCCGGCCGGCGGGGCGGGGCGGATCACCGCGGCGCTCGTCTCCTACCTGGAGAGCCTGGGGGGCGAGGTGGAGACCGGCCGGCCCGTCCGCTCGCTCGAGGACCTGCCGCCCGCCCGCGCGGTGCTGTTCGACGTCACGCCCCGGCAGCTCCTGGCGATCGCCGGCGACCGCCTGCCCGCCGGCTACCGGCGGTGTCTCGGCCGCTACCGCTACGGCCCGGGGGCGTTCAAGCTGGACTGGGCGCTCTCCGAGCCGATCCCGTGGCGCGAGGCGGCGTGCGCCGGGGCGGGCACCGTGCACCTGGGCGGCACCCTGGAGGAGGTGGCGGTGGGCGAGGCGACCGTGTGGGAGGACGCGCATCCGGAGCGGCCCTTCGTGCTGCTCGCCCAGCCCAGCCTGTTCGACCCGGCGCGCGCCCCGGAAGGCCGACACACCGCGTGGGGCTACTGCCACGTGCCCAACGGCTCGACGGTGCGGATGACGGAGCGGATCGAGGCCCAGGTGGAGCGCTTCGCGCCGGGGTTCCGGGACGTGGTGCTGGAGCGGCACGAGATGGGTCCGGCGGCGCTGGAGAGCCGGAACGCGAACCTGGTGGGCGGCGACATCAACGGCGGGGTGCAGGACCTCCGGCAACTGTTCACCCGGCCGGTGGCCCGGCTGGTCCCGTACGAGACGCCGGTCCGCGCCTTCTACATCTGCTCTTCGTCCACCCCGCCGGGCGGGGGCGTCCACGGCATGTGCGGCTACCACGCCGCGCGGGCGGCGCTCCGCCGGAGCTTCGACTAGGCTCCGGAGACGCCTCCGACCGCCCGCGGCCCGCCGTCAGCCGGGGCCACGAGGGCGCGCCGCCTCACGGCTCTCCCACCACCACGAACTCCACCCGCCGGTTGAGCTGCCGGCCCTCGTCGGTCTGGTTGGTGGCGATCGGGCGCTCCTCGCCCAGGCCGGCCACCGAGAAGCGGGCGCGCTCCAGCTCGGGGTGCCGCTCCAGCATGTAGCGGAGGACCGACTCGGCCCGCGCCATGCTGAGACGGCGGTTCACGTCCGCCGGGCCCACCGCGTCCGTGTGCCCCTGCACCTCGATCCGGAGCGAGGGATGGCGCAGCAGCACCTCCGCGACCTCGTCCAGCGCGGGACGCGACTCCGGACGCAGGCTGGCGCTCCCCACGTCGAAGTAGACGTTCCGCATGACGATGCGGCCTTCCTCGAGCAGCTCGCGCTCGATCCCCTCCGCCTCCTCCTCGGGCTCCGGCTCGGGTTCGGGCTCCACCTCGGGCTCGGGCGGCTCCACCGCGCAGCCGCGCTCGTCCACCGGCGTGCCCTCGGCCGTGCCGGGGCAGCGGTCGAGCCCGTCCGGCACCCCGTCGCCGTCCTCGTCCGTCGGGCAGCCGCGGTCGTCGACCTCCGCGCCCGCCGGCGTGCCGGGACAGGCATCGCGGTCGTCCGGCACCCCGTCGCCGTCGCCGTCGAGCGCGCAGCCGCGCTCGTCCACCGTCTCCCCCGCCGGCGTGCCGGGGCAGGCGTCGCGGTCGTCCGGCACCCCGTCCCCATCGGCGTCGCGCGTGCCGGGTCCCGTCTCCAGGAAGAGGGAGAGGCCGAGGGCGAACTCCCAGTTGTGGGTGACCGTCCGCGACTCCTCGGCCGGCAGGGTCGGGTCGAGCTGCCGGCGGATCGCCGACATGCCGTCCGGGGCGATCCGGTCCCGCACGTCGGCGCGCAGGGCGACGCTCCGGCTCAGGAAGACGCGGAGGCCGCCGCCCCCCTGCCAGGCCATGTCCACCTCGGCGGGGAGCTCGGTCGAGCCGTAGTCCCACCGCAGCGCGCCGAGCCCGGCGAGGGTGAAGAGCTGGACGCGCGGGCTCGCCTGGAAGTTGAAGCCGACCGTGCCGCCGTAGAGCAGCGTGTTCAGGTCCTGGGAGCGGTCCCCGGCCACCAGGGTGACCGGCGAGTAGCCGAGCTCGGCCTGCACGAACAGGCCGACCGGCGCCGACCAGCCGAGCCGTCCGCCCACCAGCGCCGCCGCGTCCACCTGGAAGGCGGTCGCGCCCGAGGCGAAGTCGGGGGTCCCGGGCGAGAAGAGGCCGCCGATCGCCTGGATCTCGACCCCGCCACGACCCATCGGCTCCTCCTGGGCGGCGAGGAGCGCGGGGGCCGCGAGCGCGGAGGCGACGAGCGCCGCGCAGGCGGCGGCGACCGCCCGGCGCGGGGCCCGCCGCCGCGGGGCGCGGGTCGCTCTCGCCGGATGGACGTGGCTCGGCCTGCGTGCGTGGTCGCTCATCCCTCGACCCCTCCTCGGCGCGGCGTGCCGCGGTGGCGTTTCCGGTCGCTCCCCCCGGCGGTCCGGGTGGCGCGAAGGCCGTGCCCGCCCGCTCACGGGATCAGGTTAGCGGAAGGAGCCGCCGCGCGGAAGGAACCGGGATGCCGCCGCCGGCGGGCCGCCGGGCGCCGCCGCCCGGGTCGCCGCCGGGGGCCGCCGCCCTTGTGCGCGCCCCGGGCTCGCGTCCCTTTGTCGCTCCATGGCGAGCGACGCCGCATCCGGGGAACCGCGCGGGACGCGCGACATCGGAGAGACGGACGGAACGCGCGACGCCGGACCGACGGACGGGACGGAGGCGTTCGGCAACGCGGCCGACCGCGCGCGCGGCCGGGTCGGCCTGGCGCTCGGGCCGCTGGCGTTTCTCGCCCTCCTGCTGGTCCCGGCCCCGGCCGGCCTGTCCCCGGAAGCGTGGCGCACGGCGGCGCTGGCCGCGCTGATGGCGGTGTGGTGGCTGACCGAGGCGATCCCGCTCCCGGCGACCGCGCTCCTCCCCCTCATCCTCCTCCCCCTGCTCGGGGTGGGCGGGGCGACGGAGGCGGCGGCGCCGTACGCGAACCCGATCATCTTCCTCTTCCTGGGCGGCTTCCTGATCGCCCTCGGCATGCAGCGCTGGGGGCTGCACCGGCGGATCGCGCTCACCATCCTGCGGCGCGCCGGCACCCGCCCGGCCTCGCTGGTGGCGGGCTTCATGGCGGCCACCGCCTTCCTCAGCATGTGGGTGAGCAACACGGCGACGGCCATGATGATGCTGCCGATCGGGGTGTCCGTGCTCGGGATGGTGGCCGGCGACAAGGGATCCGGCACGGCCATCCGGGCCCGCCGGCACCTGGAGACGGCGCTGCTGCTCGGGATCGCCTACGCGGCCAGCATCGGCGGCCTCGGCACCCTGATCGGCACGCCGCCGAACGCCTTCCTCGCCGCCTTCATGCTGGAGGCGTACGAGGTGGAGGTGGGCTTCGCCCGCTGGCTCCTGTTCGGCCTCCCGGTGGTGGTCGTGGTGCTGCCGCTCACCTTCTGGCTTCTCACCCGCGTCGCCTTCCCGCTCGGACGAGAGGCGATCCCCGGCGGGCGCGGCGCGATCGAGCGGGAGCTGGCGCGGCTCGGACCCCTCCGCGGGCCGGAGCGCGCGGTGGCCGTCGTCTTCGCGGCGGTCGCGGTGCTGTGGGTCGTCCGTCCGCTGCTGGAGCGCTGGGTGCCGGGCCTCACCGATCCCGGGATCGCCATGGCGGGCGGCCTCGCGCTCTTCCTCATCCCGCGCGACCTGCGTGCGGGCGAGTTCGTGATGAGCTGGGCGTGGGCGGAGCGGCTGCCGTGGGGGATCCTGCTCCTGTTCGGCGGCGGGCTCAGCCTGGCGGCCGCGATCGACCGCACCGGGCTCAACCTGTGGATCGGGGAGGCGGCCTCCGGCCTCGCCGAGTGGCCGCTGCCGCTCTTCCTGGCGCTGGTCGCGGCGTTCATCATCTTTCTCACCGAGCTCACCTCCAACACGGCCACCGCCGCCGCCTTCCTCCCCATCCTCGGCGCCGTGGCCGTGCGGGCCGGCTGGGATCCGCTGGTGCTGGCCGCCCCGGCGGCGCTCGCGGCGAGCTGCGCCTTCATGCTTCCGGTGGCCACGCCGCCGAACGCGATCGTGTACGGGAGCGGCCGGCTCGAGATGGCCGACATGGCGCGCGCCGGCCTGTGGCTCAACCTGCTGATGATCGTGGTGGTGACGCTCGCGGGGGCGCTGCTCCTGCCGCTCGTCTTCGGCGGCTGAGCGGCCCGCTCCCTCCCGCTCTCGGCACCGCCCGAGGCCCCGACGGGTGGAGGCGGGCCGTGCGTAGGCGGAGGCGGACCCCGGGAGGCGGGGTCGGGACCTCCGGGCCCGCGAAGGGTATCCGGAGTCACCGGTGGCGATCCGGCCGCCGGGCTTTCCCGCGGTCCGAGGCGCGCCTAGCTTCACGGGCTTCGAGCGGGGCGGCTCCGGAGCGCCCGGACGCGCCCGGAAGGCCCCCCGGAGAGTCGCGCCGGACGCGGGGCGGCGGCACGACGAGTGGAGCGCGATGTTCGACACCATCAAAAGCAGGCTGATCCTCATCGCGGGGCTCGTGGTGCTCTGCATCTGGGCCCTCATCCCGAAGGAAGGCCCGAGCGGCGAGCGCATCTCCCCCCTGAACCTGGGCCTGGACCTGCAGGGCGGGATGCACCTGGCGATCGAGGTCGCCGACCCCGAGGGGACCCTCACCCCGGAGGCGCGGGCCGACGCGATCGACCGGACCCTCACCACCATCCGGAATCGGATCGACGAGTTCGGCGTCCGCGAGCCCACCATCCAGAAGGTCGGGGACGAGCGGATCATCGTGGAGCTCGCCGGGATCGACGATCCGGAGCGGGCCAAGTCGATCGTCGAGCGCTCCGCCTTCCTCGAGTTCAAGATCCTGGACGAGGGCCCCACCTTCCGGCAGGCGCTTCCGCGGCTCGACCGGGCGATCGTCGCCTCCGTGGGCGAGGAGGAGCTCCGCGACACGCCGCTCGAGGACGAGGCGGACCTGTCCGAGATCCTCGGCGCCTCCGGGAGCGGCTCCGGGGAGGCCGAGGGTGGCGAGGCGGCGCTCGCCTCGGCGGAGGGGGAGGGGCAGGAGGAGGCCGCGGGCGGCGCCGGGCAGGAGGGGCAGGACGCGGCCGGAGAGGACGCGGCCGGTCAGGACGCGCCGGCGGCCCAGGAAGGGTCGGACACCGCCGGGGCGGCCGAGGACACGGCCGCGGCGCCCGCGCGCCGGCCGCTCAGCTCGCTCCTGCTCGAGGGCCGCTACCCGGGCGAGTTCTACGTGCCCGAGCAGGACGTCCCGACCGTGGAGCGCTACCTGGCGCTCGAGGCGGTCCGGAGCCAGTTCCCGCGCGGGCTGGAGGTCCGCTGGGGCGTGGAGGCGGTCGGCGAGGGGGGCGCCGCGTACCGGCCGCTCTACGTGCTGTTCGAGGAGCCGATCCTGACCGGGGAGTACCTGGCCGACGCCGGCCCCGCCGCGCGGGACCCGACCTTCAACCGACCCATCGTCCCCTTCGAGACGACCCGGCGGGGCGCCCGGATCTTCGAGCGCGGCACCGGCCGGCACGTGGGCGACAACATGGCCATCGTGCTGGACGAGCGGGTGCAGAGCGTGGCCGTGATCCGGACCACCCTCAGCCGCCGCGCCCAGATCGAGATGGGGACCGGCTCCTCCTTCCAGGAGGCGCAGGACCTGGCGCTGGTGCTCCGGGCCGGCGCGCTGCCGCAGCCGATCGAGATCGTCGAGGAGCGGACGGTCGGACCGTCGCTCGGGGCGGACTCCATCCGGCAGGGAGCGATCGCCTTCGGCATCGGGATCGTGGCGGTCATCTTCCTGATGATCGGCTACTATCGGGCCGCGGGGGTGATGGCGGTCGCCGCGCTGACCGTGTACGTCCTCCTCATCCTGGGCGGGCTGGCCGGCCTGGGGGCGACCCTCACCCTGCCGGGGATCGCGGGGCTCATCCTGTCGGTCGGGATGGCGGTGGACGCGAACGTCCTCATCTTCGAGCGCATCCGGGAGGAAGCGGCCGTCGGCAAGACGCCGCGCACCGCCGTGGACCAGGGCTTCGCGAACGCGCTGTCGGCGATCGTGGACGCGAACCTGACCACCCTGATCACCGCCATCATCCTGTTCCAGTTCGGGACCGGGCCGGTGCGCGGGTTCGCGGTCACGTTGTGCATCGGGATCGTGGCCTCCTTCTTCACCGCGCTCTTCGTGACCCGGACGTTCTTCATGATCTATCTGAGCCGACGCGCGCCCACCGAACCCGTGAGCATCTGACCTCGTATGTGGATCTTCCGCGACGCGCACTACGACTTCCTCACGCTCCGTCGGAAGGCCTACGTGGTCTCGGCGGTGGTGATCGGGCTCGGCCTCCTGTCCATCCTCCTGCACGGCGGGCTGCGGGCCGGGGTGGAGTTCACCGGCGGCACGCTCGTCCAGGTGCAGTTCGAGGAGCCGACCTCGGTCGGCGAGCTGCGCGACGCGCTGAACGCGGCGGGCTTCACCGGGGGCGAGATCCAGCGCTTCGGCGGCACCGATGAGTTCGTCCTCCGGGTGCCGACCTTCGAGGAGGCGGCCGGCGAGGGGGTGAGCGTCCAGCTCGAGAACCTGCTGGCGGAGCGCTACGGGGCGGACGAGTTCGAGATCCTCCGGGTGGAGGCGGTGGGCCCCAAGGTGGGCGGCGAGCTCCAGGTGAAGGCGCTGCAGGCGATCCTGCTCTCGTTCGTGCTCACCCTGATCTACCTGGCGTTCCGCTTCGAGTGGCGCTTCGGGGTGGCGGCCGTGCTGGCCACCATCCACGACATCCTGATCACCTTCGGCCTGATCTCGTTGCTCAACATCGAGATCACTCTGGCCACGGTGGCGGCGATCCTGACCATCGTGGGGTACTCGCTGAACGACACGATCGTGGTGTTCGACCGGGTGCGGGAGAACCTCCGCAAGAAGCAGAAGGAGGCGTACATCGACACCCTGAACCGGTCGATCAACGAGACGCTCCCGCGCACGGTGCTCACCAGCAGCACGACCCTGGTCGCCCTGCTGGCGCTCTACATCCTGGGGGGCCAGGTCATCCGGCCCTTCGCCCTGGTGCTCATCCTGGGGATCCTGATCGGGACCTACTCCTCGATCTTCGTCGCCTCGCCGGCCCTGCTGGAGATCCACCGGTACCGGCGGCGGAAGGCCGCCGGGGCCGCGGCCGCCGGGTGAGCCGGGGCCGACCCCAGGAGGCGCGCGGGGTCGGCGGCGGGGCGGTGGACCGCCGGGAGAGCGCCTTCGACTCCCACCTCCACCTGACCGACGCGCGGTTCGAGGAGGACCGCCGGGCCGTGCTGGACCGCGCCCGCGAGGCCGGGGTGGCCGAGCTGGTGACGGTCGGCACCGACCCCGAGGACGCCGCGGCCGCCGTGGCGCTGGCCCGCGAGACCGACGGCCTGTGGGCCACCGCGGGGCTCCACCCGCACGACGCCCGCCGCTTCGACCCCGCCCTGCTCGAGGCGATCCGCGAGCTGGCCGCCGCGCCGGAGGTGGTGGCGGTCGGCGAGACCGGCCTCGACTACCACTACGACAACTCCCCCCGCGAGGCGCAGCGCCGGAGCTTCCGGGCGCAGCTCGCGCTGGCGGCGGAGACGGGGCTCCCGGTGGTCGTCCATTCCCGCTCGGCGGACGAGGACACGGCGGCGGCGATCCGCGAGGCGGAGGGCCGGGTGCGCGGGGTGCTCCACTGCTTCACCGGCGGGGACGCGCTCCTCGACGCCGGCCTGGCGGCCGGCTGGTGGGTCTCCTTCTCCGGGATCGTGACCTTCGGGGACGAGGGGTTGGAGGGGCGCGCCCGCCGCGTCCCGGCGGACCGGCTGCTGGTCGAGACGGACGCCCCCTACCTGGCGCCGGTCCCGATGCGCGGCCGGCGGAACGAGCCCGCCTGGGTGCGGCACACCTGCGCGCGCCTGGCGGCGCTCCGGGGCGAGCCCGAGGACGCGCTGGTGCGGCGCACCCGGGCCAACGCCCGCGCCTTCTACGGCCTCGGCCCGCCG
>CAZTGV010000025.1:0-6827 GCA_964613475.1 uncultured Gemmatimonadota bacterium | reverse complement strand
CGGACGGGACCGGCCGGGAGGACGGGTGAGCCCGCGGATCCGGATCCTCCCCGACCACGTGGCGAACCAGATCGCCGCCGGCGAGGTGGTGGAGCGTCCCGCCTCGGTCGTGAAGGAGCTGGTCGAGAACGCGCTCGACGCGGGCGCCGGGCGGGTCGAGGTGCGTCTCCGGAACGGCGGGAAGACCGAGATCCGGGTGGCGGACGACGGCGAGGGGATGACCCGCGAGGACGCGCTGCTGGCGCTCGACCGCCACGCCACCAGCAAGATCCGCGAGGCGGACGACCTGCAGGCGGTCGCCTCCTTCGGGTTCCGCGGCGAGGCGCTTCCCTCGATCGCCGCGGTGAGCCGCTTCGAGCTCGAGACGGCGCCCGAGGACGGGCCGGGAACGCGGATCCGGGTGACCGCGGGCCGGGTGCGCGGGGTGGACGAGATCGCCCGCCGCCGCGGCACCACCGTCACCGTGAAGAGCCTGTTCCAGAGCGTCCCGGCCCGGGCCGAGTTCCTCCGCTCGGCCGCCGCCGAGACGCGGGCGGCCAGCGACGCGCTGCTCCTCCTCGCCCTGGCACGCCTGGACGTCCGCTTCCGGCTGGAGTCGAACGGGCGCGAGCTGCTCCTGCTCCCCGCCGCCGACGCGCTGCGCGAGCGGGTGGCCGCCGTGTGGGGCGGAGAGCGGGCGGAGGGGATGATCCCGCTCTCGGCCGAGCGGGAGGGGCTCGCCCTGGCGGGGATGGCCGACCGCCCGGACGCGGCCGGCCGCGGAGGCGCCCGGCGCTTCCTGTTCGTGAACGGGCGGCCGTTCTCGGACCCCGGGCTCCTGCGGCTGGTGGACGAGGCGTACCGGACGACGGTCGCCGAGGGCGTGCGGCCGTGGCTCCTCCTCTTCCTGCGCGCCCGGCCCGGGGCGGTGGACGTGAACGTCCACCCCGCCAAGGCCGAGGTGCGCTTCCGCGACCGGGCCGCGGTGGAGGCGCTCCTGCGCGACGCGGTGCGGGCGCGGCTGGCCGACCTGGCGAGCGCGGCGCCGCTGGCCCGGGCCGGCGCGGTGCGCGAGGCGGGGGCGCCGTTCGGCGATCCGGAGGCCGCCGGGCCGGACGCGCCTGCCCGCGAATCGGGCGCCGGCGAGCCTGACGACGAGGAGGCGGCCGGCGCGGGGGGCGGCGCACCGCAGCTCGCCCTGTTCGTGCCCGAGGGCGGCGGGGAGGGCGGGCCGGCGGGCCCGCTGTCCGGCGTGACGCCGCGCCGCCCCGAGCTGTGGCAGCTCCACGGCCGCTACATCCTGGCCGCCACGCGCGACGGGCTCCTGGTCATCGACCAACACTCGGCCCACGAGCGCATCCTGTTCGAGGAGACGATGGTCCGCTTCCGGGAGGGCGGCGCCGAGACGCAGCGGCTGCTCTTCCCGGTCACCCTGCGGCTCTCGCCAGCGGAGCACTCGGCCGCCGAGGAGCTCTCGGGCCTGCTGCGCCGGGTGGGCTTCGAGCTCGAGCCGTTCGGCGAGCGCACGCTGATCCTGCGGTCCGCCCCGAACCCGCACCCGTACTTCGACGCGGAGCGCTGCCTGCGGGAGATGATCCACGAGCTGACCGAGGGCTCGCCGCTGGTGGACTCGGCCCGCAACCAGCACGAGAAGATCGCCAAGAGCCTGGCCTGCAAGGGGGCGATCAAGGCGGGGCAGCGGCTGTCGGGGCAGGAGATGGCCGAGCTGTTCGACCGGCTGTTCGCCACCGAGCTCCCCGGCCACGACGTGCACGGGCGCCCGACGATCGTCCGCCTGACGCTCGAGGAGCTGGAGCGCCGGTTCGGCCGCACGTGAGCCCGCGGGAGGACGACGGCCCCACCGCGATCGCGATCGTCGGGCCGACCGCGACCGGCAAGACGGGCCTGGCGATCGCCGTGGCCGGCGCGGTGGACGGGGAGATCGTGTCGCTCGACAGCCGGCAGGCGTACCGCGGGATGGAGGTCGGGACGGCGGCCCCCACGGCCGAGGAGCGGGCGGCCGTCCCGCACCACGGGGTGGCGTTCCTGGAGCCGGGGGAGCGTTACGGGGCGGGGCGCTTCGCCCGCCTGGCCCGCGGCTGGATGCGCGAGATCCGGGCGCGCGGGCGGGTGCCGATCCTCGCCGGCGGCACCGGCTTCTTCCTCCGCGCGCTCACCGATCCCGTGTTCCGGGAGCCCGCGATCGAGGAGGCGCGCCGCGAGGCGCTGCGCGACTGGATGAACGCGCGGGAGGCGGCGTGGCTGCGGCGCTGGGCGGGGCGGCTGGACCCCGCGCTGGCCGAGACGCTGGAGCGGGTGGACCCGCAGCGCGCCGCCCGCACCCTGGAGCTCGCCCTGCTGGCGGGCCGGCCGCTCTCCTGGTGGCACGCGCACGGCGAGCCCGAGGCCCCGCCGCTCCGGGCGCTGGTCTACGCGCTCGAACTCCCCCGGGAGGCGCACCGGGAGCGGATCGCCCGCCGGGCGGAGGCGCTGCTCGAGGCCAACTGGCCCGAGGAGGCGCGCCGGCTGCGGGACGCCGGCCTGGCCGGGGGGCACGGGTGGGACGCGATCGGCTACGAGGACGCGCTGGCGCTGGCCGAGGGGCGGCGCGAGCGGGAGGAGGCGGTGGAGCGGATCGTCCGCGCCACCTGGGCCTACGCGCGGCGGCAGCGCACCTGGTACCGGCACCAGCTTCCTCCCTCGGCGGTCGGGCTGGACGCGCGACGGCCGACCGGACAACTTGCCCGGCGCATCGTGGAGGATTGGCGGTCCCGCGGCGTGCCCCCGGCCTGAGGCCGGTCGGGCGGCGAGGCCCGCCGGAGCGGCGGACCGGGGAAGGACGCGGCGCGGGATGAAGATCGGGATCACCTGCTATCCCACCTACGGGGGATCCGGGGCGGTGGCCACCGAGCTCGGGATCGAGCTCGCCCGCCGCGGCCACGAGGTCCATTTCATCTCCTACGCGCAGCCGTTCCGCCTCACCCACTTCGCGGAGGGCGTGTTCTTCCACGAGGTGGAGGTGAACCGCTACCCGCTGTTCGAGTACCCGCCCTACTCGCTCGCCCTGGCGGTCACCATGCACGAGGTGGCGCGGCGCCACGCGCTGGACCTGTTCCACGTGCACTACGCGATCCCGCACGCCACCACCGGGTGGATCGCGCGCGAGATGCTGCGCGAGGAGGGCGGGGACGTGCGGCTCCTCACCACCCTCCACGGCACCGACATCACGCTGGTCGGCCAGGACCCCTCGTTCTGGACGATCACCAAGTTCTCGATCGAGCGCTCCGACGTCCTCACGGCCGTCTCCGAGTGGCTGCGCGAGCAGACCCACGCCGCCTTCGAGTGCCCGCACCGGGACATCCGGGTGATCCCGAACTTCGTGGACCCGGAGGTCTACCGGCGGGACCGGTACGAATGCCGGCGCGCATCGCTGGCGCCTGAGGGTCAGCGCATCCTCATGCACATCTCGAACTTCCGGGCGGTGAAGCGGGTGCGGGACGTGATCGGCGTCTTCGCCCGGGTGGCGCGGGAGATGCCGGCCCGGCTGGTGCTGATCGGGGACGGTCCGGAGCGGCCGCAGGCGGCGGAGACGGCCGAGTCGCTCGGGGTGTTCGACGACGTCCTCTTCCTCGGCAAGCTCGAGTCGGTGGCCGAGCTGCTCGCCTGCGCGGACCTCTTCCTCCTGCCGAGCGAGCAGGAGTCCTTCGGCCTGGTCGCCCTCGAGGCCCAGGCCTCCGGCGTCCCGGTTGTAGGGACGAACGGAAGCGGGCTCGAGGAGGTGGTGGAGCACGGGGTGACCGGCTGGCTCCACCCGGTGGGCGACGTGGAGGCGATGGCGGCGAGCGCGTTGGCGGCGCTCCGGGACGAGGCGGTCTGGGAGGCCGCCTCGCGCGAGGGCCGGGCGCGGGCGGTCGAGCGGTTCTCGGCCGAGAAGGTCGTCCCACAGTACGAGCGGCTCTACGAGGAGGTGGTCGGCCACGCGCCGGCCGGGGCGGCCGGCGGGCGGTGAGCCTGGCGGAAGCCGTGGTCCTGGGCCTCGTCCAGGGATTCACCGAGTTCCTGCCGGTGTCGAGCAGCGGCCATCTGGTGCTCGCCCAGGCGGTGCTCGGCCTGCGGCTGCCGGGCGTCTTCTTCGAGGTGGTCGTGCACGTGGCCACCCTGTGCGCGGTGCTGTGGGTGTACCGGGCGCGGGTGGGGGCGCTCGCCCGCGGCGTGCTGACCGGGGAGCGGGAGGCGGTCGTGTACGTGCTCCTCCTCCTGCTCGCCTCCGTACCGGCCGGGGTGGCGGGCCTGATGGGACGCGACTTCTTCCACGGCACCTACGAGGCGCCGCTGCTCGCCGCCTCCATGCTGCTGGTGACCGGCGCCTTCGTGTGGTCGATCTCCCGCACCGCGCCGCTGGCCGAGGATCCGCGACCCGGTCCCGCGCAGGCGCTGGGGGTGGGCGTCGCGCAGGCGCTGGCCATCCTCCCCGGCGTCTCGCGCTCCGGATCCACGGTGGCCACCGGCGCCGCCATGGGGGTGGACGTGATCCGGATGGCCGAGTTCTCCTTCCTCATGTCCGTGCCGGCGATCGGCGGGGCGGCGATCCTCGAGCTGCGGGACGCGGAGGCGGTGGCCGCGCAGGTGGGCGGCCTCGCCCTGGCGCTCGGCTTCCTGGCGGCGCTCCTGTCCGGGGTGGCGGCGATCCGTATCTTCGTGAGGATGCTCCGCACCCGGACGTTCCACCGGTTCGCGTACTACTGCTGGGCGGTGGGCCTCGCCTACCTGGCCGCGGCGGCGGTCTTCCCGGAGCTGCGCGGATGAGGCGAGGCGCCCGTGGCTAAGCGGCGGACGGTCACCCGCTGGGCGGGCCTCGACCCCGAGGCGCTGAAGGAGCGCTGGGGCCGCGAGGAGGTGTACGTCTACGGGAAGATCGATTCCACGAACGCCGCGGCGAAGGACCTGGCGAAGGAGGGGGCGCCCGCCGGGACGATCGTGGTCTGCCGCGAGCAGAAGGCCGGCCGCGGGCGCGAGGACCGCACCTGGCACTCGCCCTCCGAGAAGGGCGTCTACCTGAGCATGATCTTCCGGCCCGAGGGGCGCCCGGTCACCCCGGTGCTCTCCGTGCTGGCGGGGCTCGGGGTGGCGCGGCGCCTGGACACCGCGTTCGAGGACCTCTCCCCGATGCTCAAGTGGCCGAACGACCTGATGGCGGACGGAAAGAAGTTCGGCGGCATCCTCGGGGAGTCGAGCTGGTCGGAGAGCGGCCCGCGCTTCGTGGTGGTCGGGGTGGGCGTGAACGTGAAGCCGATGAAGGACGACCTGCCGCGCGCCCTCCGCGCGCGCGCCACCTGGGTCCAGGCGCACGATGAGGAGGCGGACCTGCCGACGGTGGCCGACGCGGTGGTGGCGGGGCTCGAGGCGCGGCTCGCGCATCCGAGCCCGAGCGTGGACGGCGCCACCCTGGACCTGCTGGACCGCTACGACTGGTTGCAGGACCGCCGGGTGCGGGTGAAGCAGAAGCGGGACGACGAGGGGACGGTCGGGGTGTGCGTGGGGATCGCCCCGGACGGGGCGCTCCTCTTCCGGCCGGACCGCGGCGCCCTGCGGCGGCTGTCGAGCGCGATCGTGGAGCCCGAGGAGTGATCCTCACGGTCGACATCGGCAACACGGAGACGGTGCTCGGCGTCTACCGGGGCATGGAGCCGATCCACTGGTGGCGCCTGGCCACCGACCGGCGGCGGACCGGCGACGAGCACGCGCTCCTCCTCCAGGGGCTGCTGGACCGGGCGCTGGTGCCCTCGGAGGGGCCGGTGCGGCGGGCGATGCTCGGCTCGGTCGTCCCGGTCATGGACCGCACCTGGTCGGAGGCGTGCCGGCGGCTCAAGCTCCCCTTCCGCTTCCTGAAGGGCGACGCCGAGCTGCCCGTGCGGCTGGACGTGGACGCGCCGGTCGAGGTCGGGGCGGACCGGATCGCCAACACGCTGGCGGCGCTCGAGCTGTTCGGCCGCGACACGATCGTGGTGGACCTCGGGACCGCCACCACCTACGACTGCATCAGCGCCGACGGCGCCTTCCTGGGCGGGGTGATCGCGCCCGGCCCGCGGGCCGGGATCGAGCGGCTGGCCGCCCTGGCCAGCCACCTGCCGCAGGTGGAGATCCGCCAGCCGAAGCGGGTGGTGGGCCGCCACACCCGCGCCTGTCTGGAGTCCGGCGTCTTCTACCAGACGGTGGACGGGATCGACGGCACGGTGGACCGGATCCTGGAGGAGTGGGAGCCCGAGGACCCGCTGGTGGTGGCGACGGGCGGCCTCGCCGAGCTCATCGGGCCGCACTGCCGGACGGTGGAGCGGATCGAGCCGCTCCTCACCCTGACGGGCCTCGCCGCCGCCGACCGCCACCTGGGCACGCCGGCGCGTGAGTAGGCGAGCGCTCGCCCCGGCGGTGGCGCCCTTCGCGCTCGCGGCCCTGGCGCTCGCGTTCCTTGCCGGGCCGGGGCACGCGCTCTACGGCGCCGCGGGCTACGCGCCGCCCGCGGCGTCCGCGGTCCAGGAGGGGCAGGAGGGCCATGAGGCGCGGGCCGAGGACCGCTCGGGCCAGCCGGCGTACATCGCGCCCGACGAAGCGACGCTCCCCGGCTTCTCCGCCGATGCGGCGGAGGGGCAGCGGGCGTACGAGCGGGCGCTGGCCGAGCGGATCCTTCCCGACTCGCTGGCCCGCTGGGCGCGCGGCCTGGCCGCCCACTCGCGCCTCGCCGGCACGCCGGAGGCGCGGGCGGCCCGCGACTCGGCCGTGCGCTGGATGCGGGAGGCGGGCGCCGAGGCGGCCTACGACACCTTCGTCGTCTACCTGCCGCATCCGATCGA
>CAZTGV010000024.1:23783-28713 GCA_964613475.1 uncultured Gemmatimonadota bacterium | reverse complement strand
CCTCGCTCCGGTCGCCGACCTGAGCATCTTCGGCCTCGGCGGCGGGCCCGACTTCGAGGCGGCCCGCAGGCTGCTCCGGGACACGCGGTCGTCCTGCCTCTTCGTGCAGGATTCGGAGGAGGAGAGCGCGATCGCCTGAGATGGCACGGGCGGTGCGCGAGAGGGTAGGAGGGCGGCCGATCGACCGAGCGGCCGAGCGCTCCGGCGGATCGATCGCTTCGAAGTCGGTCGCTTCGAGAAGTCGGTCGCTTCGAAAGGAAGCGCGCGGGAGGACGACCATGGCGGCGCGAGCCATCTGGAAAGGCGTGATCCGCTTCGACGGGGTCGAGGTCCCGGTGAAGTTCTACTCCGCCGTCGAGGACCGGCAGGTCCGCTTCCGGCTGCTCCACGAGGAGGACCGGGTCCCGGTGCAGCAGCGCATGGTGCATCCCGGCACCGGCGAGCCCGTCCCCTACGAGGAGATCCGCCGCGCCTACGAGTTGGAGGACGGGCGACTGGTGATCCTCGACGAGGAGGAGCTGGAGGAGGTCCAGCCCGAGGCGTCCCGCGACATCGAGATCACCCGCTTCCTGCCGGCCGGCCGGGTCGGCCCCGCCTGGTTCGACCGCCCCTACTGGCTGGGCCCGGACGGGGGGGAGCCGGCCTACTTCGGCCTCGCCCGCGCGATGGGAGAACGGGGCGTGGAAGGCGTGGCCCGCTGGACGATGCGGAACAAGGAGTACCGCGGCGCCCTGCGGCTCGAGGGCGACCACCTGATGATCGTCACCATGCGGCACCCGGCCGAGGTGGTGGACGCCTCGCGGCTCGAGGCCCCCGGCGGACGGGCCGCCGAGCCCCGCGAGCTCGAGATGGCCGCGCAGCTCGTCGGCGCGCTGGAGGACGACTTCGAGCCGGAGCGCTACGCGGACACGTACCGGAACCGGGTCCGCGAGCTGATCGAGGCCAAGGCCGAGGGCAAGACGGTCGAGATGGCCGAGTACGAGGAGCGCCGGCCGACCGAGGAGTCCCTGGCCGCGGTGCTGGAGCGGAGCCTCCAGGCGGCCCGGGAGCGGGGCGCGGCGTGAGGACGATCCGTGCCTGACCGCCGCCGCGACGGCGACGGCGCCGCCCGCGCCGCGCCGCGGATCCGGCCCTTCTGGTCGGGCGTCATCACGTTCGGCCTGGTGAGCGTCCCGGTCGAGCTTTACGCCGCCAACCGCTCCAGCGGCGTCTCGCTCCGCATGGTGGCCCCGGACGGCACCCCGCTGAAGCGCCAGTACTGGTGCCCGGATCACGAGCGGGAGGTGGAGTCCGACGAGATCGTGCGCGGCTACGAGCTCGAGAACGGCGAGTTCGTGCTCGTGCGTGACGAGGAGCTGGAGCGGCTCGAGCCGGCCAAGTCCCGCGAGATCGACCTCCGCCGCTTCGTTCCCGTCTCCGACCTGGACCCGGCCTACTACCAGCGCGCGTACTTCCTCGCCCCCGGCGGCGATACGACGAAGGCCTATCGCCTGCTGTCCGAGACCATGGAGGGGGCCGGCCGCGCGGGGATCGCGACCTTCGTGATGCGGGGTCGCGAGTACCTGATCGCGATCCTGTCCGAGGACGGGATCCTCCGGGCGGAGACGATGCGCTTCCACGACGAGCTCCGGAGCCCGGCGGACGTCGGGCTCCCCGAGCCGGAGGAGGCCGAGCACGCGCCGGACGAGGAGACGGTCTCGATGTTCGAGCGGGCGATTCGCCGCGCCGAGGCCGACGGGCTCGATCCCGCCGAGTTGGAGGACGAGTACGCCGACCGGGTCATGGCGCTGGTTGAGCGGAAGGTGAAGGCGGGCGAGGACGTCGCGACCCCGGCCGAGGACGTGTACGAGCCGTCCGAGGTCGAAGGGGTCATCGACATCCTGGAGGTGCTGAAGGCGCGCATGCGCGCCGCGGAGTCCGCCGAACGTGGGAGGGCTGAGCCGGACGGGGGCGACGAGCGCGGCGGGCCAGCCACGGGCGAGGGGGACGGGGGCCGCCGCCGCGCGGGGGAGGAGGCCCGGGGCGAGGTGGCTCGGGGCGAGATGGCCCGGGAGCGCCGGAAACGGCGCGGCACCCGTCCGCGGCGCGGCCGGGCCCGGGCCGCCGCCGGCGCCGAGGAAGACCTCGGCGGGCGCACGAAGGAGGAGCTCTACGAGCGCGCGAAGGCGCTCGACATTGCCGGTCGCTCGAAGATGAGCAAGAAGGAGCTGGTCGAGGCGATCCGCCGCGCCGGCTGATCCGTCTCTTGTCGTGCTGCACCTGCCGCGCCCCAAGTGAGAGTGCCCGAAACGAAGGTGCCCGAAACTCGTGTCCGGATCGCTTCGTAGATCGGTTGGCGGTGCACGGCTTCCAATGAGGACGCGAGGAGACCTTCTATGACGGCGATCGAGGCACTCATTCCCATTGTCGCCATCTTCTTCGTGATCGGCGTTCCGATGATCGGTCTCGTTTCCCGGTATGCTCTGCGACCGCTCCTGAACGACCTTACCGCCGCCATCCGCGGCGGCCGCGAGGAGCGGGTGAACGAGCTGGCGGCGCGTCTTCTGGCCCTCGAAGAGCGGCTGGACGAGCAGGACCGGCAGCTCGAACGCCTGGTCGAGGCCGAGCGCTTCCGCCAGGCCCTCGAGTCGGGTGAGGCGCGTATCCCGACCTGACGTCCGGTCCTCGGCGCGACATCCGACCCGCCGGCAACCGCACGCTGAAAGCTCTCCTGCTTGACAGGCCGCGGGGGATGCGCGAGCGTCCTCCGGCCGTTCCCTCGCGGCGTGAGGCCCGCCGTTCGGCGGAGCGCCTACCGTCGCTGACCTGTTCGCGCCGATTCGCGTCTGTCCGTCGTTCCTGGCGCTCGCGCGTCCGGCAGCCGGCGGGACGCCTCGGCCGCAGGAGGTTCGCATGTCCGGTTCTTCTCTCCCGACCCATCGGGCAGGGCGCCGTGCCGTGCCGTTCCCGCTTCTTTCCGTTTCCCCCTTCCTCTTCGGTGTCGTGCTGCTCCTCGGCGCCGCGCTCTCCGGATGCGCGCGGTCGGAGGCTGGGACCGGGGACGCCCCCGGAGCGATCCCGCTGGGAACGGCCGACGCCTCGGCCAGAGAGCACTTCCAGGTCGGCGAGCGCATGCTCGACGCCGGTCGTTTCCGGGAAGCGAACGAGCACTTCCGGGCCGCGGTCGCCGCGGATCCGGAGTTCGCCTACGGCCACCTCATGGTCGCCAACTCGGCCGGGTCCCTGGACGAGTTCAAGGAGAACCTGGACCGGGCCGCCGAGCGCCTCGCGGGCGCGCCGGACGGCGTCCGGCTTCAGGTGGAAATGGCGCAGCGGGGGCTGGACGGAGACCTGGAAGGCCAGCTCGGCCTGGCCGATCAGCTCGCCCAGACCTACCCGGAGAGCCCTCGCGCCCACACGATCCGGGCGGGGGCGCTCCAGGCGCTGAACCGCCACGAGGACGCGCGCGCCGCCCTCCGCCGCGCGGTCGAGCTGGATTCCACCTTCCTGGCGGGATGGGATGGGCTCCGCTTCTCCTTCCAGAACCAGCGGGACGACCTCGCACAGGCGGAGAAGCACGCGCGCCAGGTGGTCGCCCTGGCTCCTGAAGAATCCAACGCGCACGAGAATCTGGGAGACGTGCTGCGCGCCCGAGGGCGGCTGGAGGAAGCCGGGACGGCCTACCGCCGCGCCGCCGAGCTCGATCCCGAGGATGGGGTTCCGCCCCTCAAGGAAGGCCACATCCACAGCTTCCTCGGTCACTACGACATGGCGCGCGCGGCCTACGACCGGGCGATCCCGCTGGCCCGGGAAGCGGAGCGGGTCTCATTCCCCGTGTATCGGGCGTTCACCCGGGTGCACGCCGGGGAAGGCGCGGCGGCGGTTCGGGAGATCCGGCGCATCGTGGACGGTGTGGACGGACTCGATCTGGCTGCCGACCGGGCGCGGGGCGCCAAGCTCTTCGCCCTGCAGAACCTGGTCATGGTCGCCGCGCACCACGGAGACTTCGCCGCCGCGGAGCGGGCCCTGGCCGAGCGGTCGCCTCTCCAGGTGGAGCAGGCGGAGCTCGTGGGCACGGAGGAGTTCCGGACGGGGCAGCGGGTCGGGACCACGTACCTGGCCGGTCTGATCGCGGTGCGCAAGGGGGATCTCTCGGCCGCATCCAATCGGGTCCGGGAATGCATGGAGGCGGCGAATCGTCCCGGAAACCCGCGTGCCGCCGAACCCTGTCACGCGCTCATGGGCCTCGTATCGCTGGCGCAGGGGAGCGCCCGCGAGGCGATCGCGCACCTGGAGCAGGCGGATACGAACGACATCTACGTCAAATACAACCTGGCCCTGGCGCACGAGGCGGCCGGCGATGCAGACCGTGCCCGCGCGCTGATGGGTGAGGTGGCCTCGTTCAACTTCAACTCCGTCGAATTCGCCCTCCTGCGGGCCGATGCGGTCCGACGGGCGGGCGGTGGCAGCGGCCAGACGAGGCCCTAGCCCGAGCTCCCAGGCCGAGCCGAGGTCCCAGGCCGAGGTCCAGGCTCGCGCTTCCTGCGGTGCGGACCGTTCCGGAGCGCGTCGCGCCCTCGACGCGCTCCGGCAATGGCGGCTCTATCTACCATGTCCACAATGTCCGCACGCTCCGGCCCATTCGTGGAAATCCTTCCTGGCCCTGAGTAGGCCTCACTAGGCGTCGGGGGCCCGAAAGCTCCTCGAGCGCGTCCAGCTCCGCGGCGAGGAAGCCCGCGCCCTCCGACTCGGACGTTTCATATGAAACGCTTCCGTCCGCCCCGTCGCGGCCCGGGGCACCTCGAACACCGCCCGGGCGAGGGCCGGGCCCGACCCGATCCCGACTTCGACCGATGTCGCGTATCCCATCGAAAGCCCCTCTGCCAGACTGCGGCTGCGGGAGATCGCCGCCGCACACCACCAATATACGAGGGCGTTTTTCGGCCTCTCA
>CAZTGV010000024.1:2278-23683 GCA_964613475.1 uncultured Gemmatimonadota bacterium | reverse complement strand
CGCCTGCCCGCCGTACCCGCCTCCGGGGCCCTTCGTCGCGCCTCGGGGTACAAGTGGCGCGATGTATGAGGGACATGAGGAGATGGGCGTCGAGGGGCTCCGTGGCAGGACGGCCCCCGACGGCCCCACGTTCGAGAAGGCCGAAGCACGGATCACACGACCGGACGACCGAGCCGGCCTGAGGCGGGGACTACCGGAATGAACGAACGCAGCCGACGAATCGCGATCGGGGCCGGGGCGATCCTGGCGCTCCTGCTGCTCGTCCTCATCCTCGTCCCGTTCCTCTTCCGGGACCGGATCGAGGAGCGGGCGCGGGCGGGGATCGAGCGGTCGGTGGACGCCGAGGTCGCGTGGGACGACCTCGGGCTCGGCCTCCTCTCGACGTTCCCCCATCCCTCCGTCCGTTTCGAGGGCCTGACCGTCACGGGGGTGGACGCGTTCGCGGGGGACACGCTCGCCTCCATCGGAGGGCTCCGGGTGGTCGTCGACCTCGGCAGCGTGTGGCGCAACGTCCGGCGGGGCGAGCCGATCGTCGTGCGCTCGGTGGACGTGGACGATCCCGTCGTGCGCCTGCGGCGGCTGGAGGACGGTCGCGCCAACTGGGACATAGCGCGCGAGGAGCCCCCCGAGCCGGAGGCGGAGCCGGACCGCGCCCTGGAGGTGGAGCTCCGGCGGTTCACGGTCCGTGACGGCGTCCTCACCCTCCGCGATCGTGAGACCGGCCTGGTCGTCGCTCTCGGCGGGGTGGAGCAGTCGCTCCGCGGCGACTTCTCGCGAGAGGTCTTCGACCTGCGGACCCGCCTCCAGGCGGACCAGGCGACCGTCCGGTTCGCCGGCATGCCGTACCTGGAGCGAGCCCGTCTCGAGCTCGCGGCCGACGTGGAGGCCGACACGGAGGCCGGGCGCTTCGTCCTCGGCGACAACGAGCTGCGGGTGAACGACCTGCCGCTCGCCTTCACGGGCGTGATCGAGCGCCGTGGCGGGGCGGGCGGGGACGGTGCGGAGCCGGGCGCGGCGGACGGGGCCGCGGCGCCGGCGCCGCTCCACCTCGACCTCGCCTTCGAGACGCCCCAGTCCGAGTTCCGCCACCTCCTGTCCCTCGTCCCCGCGCTGTACGCGCGCGACTTCGAGTCGCTCGAGACCGACGGCACGATGGCCGTGAACGGCCGGGTCCAGGGCACCTACGCCGAGGACGCCTTTCCGGCCTTCGCGCTCGAGGCGACGGTGCGGGACGGGCGCTTCCGGTATCCGGACAGGGACCTGCCGGCCCGCGACATCCAGATGGACCTCTCGGTCGAGAACCCCGGCGGGGACCTGGACCGCACGGTGGTGACCCTGAGCCGCCTGCACGCGGTGATCGGGGATGATCCGATCGACGCCTCGCTCGTCCTCCGCACCCCCGTCTCCGACCCCGATGTGGACCTGGAGGTGGCGGGGACGCTGGACCTGGCGGACCTGGAGCGGACCGTGAAGCTGGAGGACATCGAGGCGCTCTCCGGCGTCCTGGTGGCCGACGCGGCGATGCGGGCGCGGCTGTCCGCCCTCGAGGCGGGCCGGTACGAGGCGGTGAGCGCGCGCGGCGGCGTGGACGCCAGGAACGTGACCGTGCGGGGGGAGGCCGTGCCGCATCCGGTGGCGATCGAGGAGGCGGCGCTCCGGCTCTCGCCCGAGCACGCCGAGATCACGACCTTCCGCGGCCAGGTGGGCTCGAGCGACCTGCGGCTCGCCGGCTTCCTGGACAACCTGCTCGGCTTCGCGCTCCGGGAGGAGGAGCTCCGCGGCCGGATGACGCTGGACAGCCGGCGGATCGACCTGGACGAGTGGCGCTCCGACGACCCCGAGCTGGACGTGATCCCGGTCCCCGGGAACGTGGACTTCGCGCTCCAGGTGAGCGTGGACTCGCTCGGATACGGGGATCTGACCCTCACCGACGTCCGCGGCGGGCTCCGGATGGAGGACCGCCGGCTCTCGATCGAGGATCTCCGGGCCGGCATCCTCGGCGGCGGGCTGGGCATCCGCGGCTTCTACGAGACGACGGACGTGACGCGTCCGGCCTTCGAGGTCGACCTCGAGCTCGACAGGCTGGACATCCCCGCCGCCTTCGAGACGCTGGCGACCGTCCGCGCGCTGGCCCCGGTGGCGCGCTACGCGAGCGGCACCTTCAGCACGCGGCTCGGGCTGTCCGGCGCGCTGCGCGAGGACATGCTCCCGCGCTTCGAGACGCTGCGAGGCGAGGGGACGCTCCAGACGTCCGCGCTCACCCTGCAGGGCTTCCCGCCGCTCGAGCGCGTGGCGGAGACGCTCTCGCTGCCGCGGCTCCAGAACCCGACACTCCGGCCGATCGACGCCTCGATCGAGATCCAGGGCGGGCGGCTCCACGCTCGCCCCTTCACCGTCCAGCTCGACGACCTCAGCATGACCGTGGGCGGCTCGAACGGGGTGGACGGCTCACTCCAGTACGCCCTGCGCCTGGAGGTGCCACGGGCGATCCTGGGCTCGGAGGCCGAGCGCGCGGTGTCCGAGCTGCTCGAGCGGGCCGGCCGCGCGGGCGACGTCCTCGACGCGGCGGACCTCGTCCAGGTAGGCGTCCAGCTCACGGGCACGGTGGAGGACCCCACCGTGCGGGCGGACGTGGGCGGGATCCTCGACGGCGGGGAGGCGGTCGAGGAGGCCGCCGGCGAGGCGGCGCGGGAGGCCGGGGAGGCGCTCCGCGAGGAGGCGGAGCGCCGGCTGGAGGACGTGGAGCGGGAGGGCGAGGAGGCCCGGGAGGCGGTGAGCGAGCGCGCCCGCGCCGAGGCGGACGAGGTGCTGCGCGCGGCCGAGGCGCGCGCGGCCGAGGTGCGCGAGGAGGCGCGACGGCTGTCGGAGTCCGTTCGCCAGGAGGGCTACGCCCGCGCCGACTCGCTGGTGGAGGGCGCGGAGGACCCCGTGGCGCAGGCGGCCGCGCGGCTCGCGGCGGACCGGCTGCGCCGGGAGGCGGACGCGCAGGCCGAGCGGATCCTCGAGGAGGCGAACGAGGAGGCCGCGCGCATCCTCCGGCGGGCGGAGGCGCGCGCGGACTCGATCGCCGCCCGGGACACGCTCTGAGCGGGAGCCGGGCCGGCCGGATCGCGGCTGGGCCCCGGCTGAGCTTCGGTCAGACCTGGCTCGGCGTCATCTCCATCGCCTCGGTGATCTCGACGAAGGGGATCTGAGCCCGCTCGTTCGCCTGGGCGACCAGGTCACGGGAGGGCGCGTCGAACACGCAGAACGTCCGATCGCCTTCCGGCACGTAGAAGCTGCGGATCCAGCGCACGTCCGTTCCCTCCGACTGCATCTCGTTACAACACGTCTTGGCGCGCACGCCGGCCGCCTTGATGGCGTCCGCGGTGGCGCCCGGCAGGTGCCGGTGGACCATGAATCGGGGCATTCGGGTCTCCTCCTCGGAGTGGGTCATCCTGGCATCGGCGCGGCCGACGCGTCTTCGACCTGGACTCGCTCCAGGAGCGCGAGCAGGTCTCGGCGCAGCACGCGAATGAAGCGCTCGCCGGCCAGTCGGTAGGCCGGGAGCTTGCCGCTCCGGATGTAGTTCCGGACGGTCTGGGCGTGGACGCCCAGGAACTCGGCGGCGTCGTCGACGCTCAGGAGCTCGGGGATCCGGGCGCTCGAGCGGCCGTCCGCCCGGACCGTCGGGCCGCCGTCGAGCGACGGATCCAGCTCGGCCAGCGCCGCGCGCCATTCCGCTCCCGTGAAGCCGTGCGCCCCGCGCAGCGCGGCCATGAGCCCCTCCTCGTCGGTGAAGGCGACCAGGAGGTGGACGACCCGGGTGATCGGGGAGCCGTCGCGGCGCGCGATAGCCGAAGCGCGCTCGAAGAGCGCCACCGTGGCGGCGGCGTAGCGGGGGCGGATGCCGCCGGCCGGCGCGACGTCGCCGGGATGGACCCCCTCTTCAGGCTCTTCGGGCCCGGCTCCGTCGCCCGCCAGAGCGACCACGTCGATCGCCCACTGGCCGATCCGGGCGATCCCGAAGCGCGAGATTTCGCCGAGCAGGGCGATGAGCAGGTCGTCGGGCGTGACCTCGGCATCGCGCCGCCGCTTCGCGCGCCGGATCGCCCCGTGGGCGGCGCGGGACACCGCGTCCCCGGTCGAGCCCCCGTGGGGCGGGTCGGTCTCCCGCGCGAGGGGCGGATCCGACGGTTGGGTGGGCGGCCGGTCGCCGTCAGCGATGTCCATGGAACTACTATAACCAATTATCAGCTACTGTCAACTGTTCACCCTGAGACGACCGGGCGAGCTCGGTGGCCGGAGGCCGGAGGGCTCGCTTCAGGGTTCCGACAGCAGCGGGTTCGGGCCCAGCTCCTCGTACGTGATGGTGTCACCAGGGAGGATCCCGACCACGTGGAGGATGTCTTCGCCGAGATTCACGAACGTGTGCGGAACGCGGGCCGGGATCCTCACGGCCGCGGGTCCGGTGACGTCGAAGCGACGCTCGCCGATCAGGACGCGGTAGCGACCATCCTGAAGCACGTGGGCTTCCTCGGTGTCGTGCCTGTGCAGGGGAGGACCGCCGCCCGGCCACGTGTCCGTGGTGATGATGGAGAGGGCCGCGAATCCGTGATCCCTACCTTCCAGTACGTATCCGTATTCCCCCGGCGCGTCGTAGAAGTGGACCATGTGATCCCGTCCGAACACCAGGTCGTGCGGGGAGGGAGTCACCTTCGGGGGACGGATGTAGCTCTCGGTCGGATACACGGGGCGCTCTCCCGCCGAAGAGGTCGGGTCGATGCCGGCCACTGCCGGGTCCGGGTCCTCGTCCGCGATCCGCTCCTGCGCGGTCGTTCCGCAGGCGACGGCGGCCAGGGCGAGCAGGATCGCCGACGCCGGCCGGGCGACGCGGGCCGTGTGGTACGACATGGGACCTCCTTCGTCAGAGCAGCGGGTTCGGTCAGTTGCTCATCGGCAGGATAGCGGCGCCGCGTCGAGGCGCCGGTCAAGGAAGGGTCAAGGAAGCGCGCAGCTCGACGGTTTCGGGGGACGGATCCACTTCGAGCTCGCTGCGGAGGAGCTCCTCGAGCCGGTCGAGCTGTCGCACGGCGCCTGCGCGGTCTCCGAGGGCGGCGAGGATCCCTTGCAGTTCGTGTCGCCCGTATCGTAGGCTGCGGGATGCTACGGGACACTTCGCCGCTCCGCCGCCGCCGAGGACATCCGATCCGCCCGACCGAGGACTCCGATGGATACGCAGGCACAGATCCGCACGGCGCTCGAGCGAAACGTGAAGGCCGTCTCCCTCCGCCCCGGGGTGGGGCAGGGGACCGCGGTCACCCGCGTCCGGCTGGTCGAGGGTCTCCGCTGCGAGGTGGAGGAGGGCGACTGGCGGCTCACGGTGGACATGTCCCCCAAGTCCGGCGGGACGAACGCCGGCCCGAACCCCGGCACCTACGGCCGCGCCAGCCTCGGCTCCTGCCTGGCCGTGGGCTACGCGATGTGGGCCGCCCGGCTCGGCGTGCCGCTGACCCGCCTGGAAGTCGAGGTGCAGGCCGACTACGACGTGCGGGGCGAGCTTGGCGTGGATGACCAGGTCTCCCCCGCCTATCCGGAGGTCCGGTACGTGGTCACGGTCGAGAGCGAGGCGCCGGAGGAGGAGGTGCGCCGGGTGCTCGACACGGCGGACCGTTACAGCTCGTACCTGACCATCTGGCGGGAGCCGATGACGCTGCGCCGGGAGGTGCGGCTGAACCCGGGCCGGCGGGCCGGGGCCGGCCGTTCGACCGCCGCGGCACAGGCGGAATCCGCGGAAGAGGCCTAGGCGATGGACGCCCGCCTGCAGCGCCGGGTGCAGCGCTACGGCTGGGACCGCGCCGCCGAGCACTACGAGCGCTTCTGGAGCGCCCAGCTCGCGCCCGCCCAGCGCCGCATGCTGGAGATGGCCGCGCTCCGGCCCGGGGAGCGGGCGCTGGACGTCGCCTGCGGCACCGGGCTCGTCACCTTCCCGGCCGCCGAGGCGGTCGGCCCCGAGGGCCGGGTGCTGGCCACCGACCTCTCGGGTGCCATGGTCGAGATGCTGCGCGAGGAGGCGGGGGGACGCGAGCTGCCCCAGGTGGAGGCGGCCCGCATGGACGCCGAGGCGCTCGAGCTCGAGGACGGCACCTTCGACGCGGCGCTCTGCGGGTTGGGGCTCATGTACTGTCCGGACCCGCAGGCGGCGCTGGTGGAGATGCGCCGGGCGCTCCGGCCCGGCGGTCGCGCGGTCGTCGCGGTGTGGGGCGCCCGCCGGGCCTGCGGGTGGGCCGACATCTTCCCGATCGTGGACGCGCGGGTCGAGACCGAGGTGTGCCCCCTGTTCTTCCAGCTCGGCACGGGCGACACCCTGGCGGAGTCGATGGCCGCGGCCGGACTCGGAAGGGTGGAGACGGAGCGGCTGTCGGCGCGGCTCCTGTACGACTCGGCGGAGGAGGCGGTGGGCGCCGCCTTCGCGGGTGGCCCGGTCGCGCTGGCGTACGCGCGGTTCGACCACGCCACGCGCGAGGAGGCGCACGCCGAGTACCTTGCCTCGATCGAGCCGTACCGGACCGGCGACGGCTACGACATTCCGGGCGAGTTCGTGGTCGCCCGGGGGTGGAAGGACTGATCGGTCCGCCGGCGGACCGCCCGGCGGGGCGCGGCTTCGCCGGCGGAGGCTCGCGCGCGCTGGCGGGGGCGCGCGCGCTGGCGGGGGCGCTCGCGCTGGCGGGGGCGCTCGCACCCGGGCCGGCGGCCGGCCAGGATGCCGATCCGCCCGAGGAGGATTACCGGCCGCCGCCGGTCGAGGCGCCGACGCCCGCCGCCGGAGACCCGGTCCGGCTCGCGCACGCCCTCGCCCGGGCCGACGCGCTGGCGCCGCTGCGGAGCCTGCTCGTCTCGCAGCGCGGGGAGCTCGTGGTCGAGCGCTACTGGCGCGGCATGCGGCCGGACCGGCCGGTGAACGTGAAGTCCGTCTCCAAGACGCTCCTCGCGCCGCTGGTCGGGATCGCCGTGGAGGAGGGTCTCCTGTCGCTCGACCAGCCGATGGCCGAGCTCCTGCCGGAGGCGTTCCCTCCCGAAGCGGACCCACGAAAGCGGCGGATCACCGTTCGGCACCTGCTCACCATGACCGCCGGCCTCGAGTCGACCAGCTTCGGCAACTACGGGCGCTGGGTCGCCTCGCGCGACTGGGTCGCCGACGCGCTCCGCCGTCCCCTGGAGTGCGCGCCCGGTGCCTGCTGGGGGTACAGCACCGGGAACACGCACCTCCTGTCGGCCGTTCTCGCCCGTGTCACGGGTCGTTCGACGCTCGACTACGCCCGCGAGAAGCTGTTCGACCCGCTCGGCATCCGGGTGGCCGCCTGGGACCGCTCCCCACGAGGCATCCACTTGGGCGGCAACAACATGGCGCTCACGCCACGGGACCTGCTGCGCTTCGGCGAGCTGCACCTGGCGGCCGGGCGGCACGAAGGTCGCGAGCTGGTGCCCTGGGCGTGGATCCTGGCCGCCTGGCGGCCGGTGGCCACCTCCCCGTGGAACGGTCATCGCTACGGGTACCTGTGGTGGATCGAGGAGTGGGGCGGGGAGCGCGCCTACTTCGGCTGGGGGTACGGCGGGCAGTACCTGGTGCTGGTTCCGCGGCTCGAGCTGGCGATCGTCGCCACCTCGGACCTGGCGCGCCGGGACCGGCGGCACACGCGCCGGATGCGGGATTTCTTCGACCGCTGGCTGATCCCGGCGTTCGCGTCGGGGCCCGCGCCGTGAGGGGGCGCGCCGATAGGAAGGACGTCCGACACAGGAACGCGACGGCGAGGGCGAAGAGAGTGGACGAGCCAGAAGCGAACGACGTCCCGGGGCGGGACGAGATCTGCCGGGACCTGCAGGCGAACACCGGGGGCGTGGTCCGGCGGTGGGAGGACCGGGTCCGCGAGGAGCCCTGGAGCGGCCTCCCGAGGGAGTGGCGGGTGGACCACCTTCCGGCCGTCATCGAGGGCCTGGCGGCCACCGCTCTCCGGATCCCGGCCGATCCCGAGGCGGTCCGGGGCCGGATCGAGGACATCGCCCGGCACGGCTCCGAGCGGAGCCGGCAGGGCCTGGAGGAGGCCCACGTCCTGCGGGAGTACCACTACCTCCGGCTGGCGATCGCCGACTACCTGTTCGAGCGCTGGGGCCCGGAGGAGTCCGTGCTGGACGCGCTGATCCGGGTCGACGCGGCGATCACCATGGCCACGCGGGCCTCCCTGCTCGGATATCACCGGTCCCACCTCGAGGGACGGGGAACCTGGAGCGACGCCCTCGATCGGCTGCTCGACGACTCTCCGCTCCGGATCGAGCGCTCCTGACGCGCCTGAACGGCGCACGAGCCAGGAACAAACGCGCCGCCCCCGCATACGGTCGGTGTTCCGCGACCGCGTCGACGTCCGTCGGCGCGCGGTCCTGTGTCACCCGATGGGAGATGCCACGCATGCAGCGCAGCATACATACGACGCTCGATGGCCGGGGACCGAGCGGGGCCGCCCGCACGGCGCGCCGCGGCCGCCGGGCCCGCCCCGGCCGCACCCGCCAGCGGGGATTCCTCCCGCGGATCGGGGCCGCCCTCCTCCTGCTCCTCCTGCCGCTGGCCACCGCCTGCGACCGGGACGGGTCGGACGAGGCGTTCACCATCTCCGAGGATGCGGACGCCCAGGCGCTGATGGCCGAGCTCCGGCAGATCCAGCAGGAGCTGAACGGGATCCAGCAGCAGGCGATGTCGAATCCGCAGCTCCAGAGCGGCCGCGACTCCCTGCAGGAGAAGCTGGAGACGGAGATGCAGGAGCTGGATCCGGACGCGCAGGCGAAGATGGACCGGGCGGAGGAGATCGGCGCCGAGTTCGAGGCGGCCCAGGAGGGCGGGGACGAGGCGCAGGCGCAGGAGCTGGCGATCGAGCACCAGGAGATCCAGGCCTCCCTCCAGGAGACGCAGCAACGGGTCCTGGAGACCGAGGCGATGAGCGCGGCGCTCGACAGCTTTCAGGAGCGGATGATCGCGGCCATGAACGAGGTGGACCCGCGGACGGACTCGCTGGTGCGCCGGGCCGAGGCGATCGTGGCCCACTTGCAGGAGCAGATGGCTTCCCAGCCGGCCGCGCCGCCGGGCGCCGGGCCGGGCGCGGAGCCGCCGGCGGAGGGCGCTCCTGACGCGGCGCCGGAGGGCGCGTCGGATGCCGGAGCGACCGAGGGAGGGACGGCCGAGGGAGGGACGGCCGAGGAGTCGGCGGGGAGCTCCGGAGGGCGCTGACCCGCCGACCGGTCGGGCGCGGCCGGCCCCCGCCGCCGCCGGCGACCGGCTCCGCACCACGCCCGGCGACGGCCGGCTCCGCCCGAACCCTGTCCCCGCGGTCGCCGCGGCGGTAGCTTTTCCCTCGTCCGAGAACCCCCGAGCCGCCGACCCGCGCCACCCGAGTTGACGCCCTCGAACGCCCCAGCGAGCCCCGGACCGCCCCCGATCGCCGGGTCCGCGGCCGCGCGCCCCTTCCGCTCCCCGTCCGCGGCCGACCGGCTGGACCGGGCGCGGCGCTGGCTGCTCGCCCACCCTTCCGCCACCGAGGTCGTCGTCGCCGGCGCCTCCCTGGAGGCCGCCCGCGAGCTGCTGTACGGCGCGGCCCGGGAGGCCCCCCGCGGCGCGGCCTTCGGCTGGCGGCCGACCAGCGCCTCGCTGCTCGCCCGCCAGCTCGCCGAGGCGCGGCTCGCGGCGTCCCGGCGGGTCCCGCTGACCGGTCCGGGCGCCGAGGCGGTGACCGCGCGGGTGGTCGCCGACCTGGCCGCGCGCGACGCCCTCGGCCGGTACGAGGAGGTCGCCGACACCCCCGGCTTCGTCCGCGCCCTCTCCGACTGCGTGGCCGAGCTCCGCCTGGCGCGGCTCGAGCCGGCGCACGTCCGGCCCGAGGCGCCCGAGCTGGCGGAAGTGCTCGATCTCTTCGGCGCCCGGCTGGAGGCGGCGGGGCTGGCGGACCCGGCCGAGACGCTCGCCGCCGCCACGGCGGTGGCCGCCGACCCCGAGGCGCGCCATCCGCTGCTCGACCGCCCGACGCTTCTGCTGGACGTGCCCGTGCACACCGAGGCGGAGCGCCGCCTGTGGGCCGCGGTCCTGGCGCGGGCGCCCGACGCGCTCGCCACCGTGCCGGCCGGCGACTTGGGCACCCTGACCCGCCTGGCGCCGTCCGGAGATGCCGAAGACGCGGAGCGCGCCGACGGCCGGGACGCCGCGCGGGGCGGGGCTGCCGGGGGCGGTCGGGACGGCGACGAGGGCGCGGACGGCGGCCGCTCGACCGCGCTCGCCCGCCTCCGGGCGCACCTGTTCGAGGACGCGAGCCCGCCTCCCGGCGAGCCGGACGAGACGCTGCGGATCTTCTCCGCGCCGGGGGAGAACCGGGAGTGCGTCGAGATCGCGCGCCGGGCGCTCGCCCGTGCGGAGGAGGGAGTCCTTTTCGACCGGATGGCGGTCCTCCTGCGGGCGCCGGAGGAGTACCGGGCCCACCTAGAGGAGGCGCTGGCCCGGGCCGGGGTGCCGGTACGCTTCGACCACGGGGTCGTGCGGCCGGACCCGGCGGGCCGGGCCTTCCTGGCGCTGCTCCGCTGCCGCGACGAGGGCTACTCGGCGCGGCGCTTCGCCGAGTACCTGTCCCTCGGCGAGGTGCCCGACGCGCCGGCGAGGGAGACCGCGGCGGCGGAGCCGGCGGGCGCGGCGGCCGACGTGGTAGCGGAGACGCGCGCGAGCGGGCCGCCCGCCGCCGACGCGTCGGTGGTGGACGGCACCCTGCGCGCGCCCCGCCGCTGGGAGCGCCTGATCGTCGAGGCCTCGGTGGTGGGTGGGATCGACCGCTGGCGCCGCCGCCTGGACGGCCTCGCCGAGCGGTTCCGGCTGGAGCTCGATGCCGTGCGGCTGGAGCTGGACGGGGCAGGAGACGGGGCCGAGCCGGGGGCCGGCGCCTCGACCGCGCCGGAGGCCGCCGCCGAGGGGCTCCGCCGCCGGATCGAGGATCTGGGCCACCTGCGGGACTTCGCGCTCCCGCTGCTCGAGGCGCTGGCGGAGCTTCCGCGGTCCGCGCCCTGGGGCGCGTGGCTGGAGGCGCTCGCCACGCTCGCCGCCCGCTCGCTCCGCCGCCCCGACCGGGTGCGGGAGCTCCTGGCGGAGCTCGCCCCGCTCGGTCCGGTCGGCCCGGTGGACCTGTCGGAGGTGATCCGCGTCCTCTCCGACCACCTGCTGGAGCTGCGGCTCCGCGAGGACGGGCCGCGCTACGGGCGGCTGTTCGTCGGACCGGCGGAGGCGGCGCGCGGCCGGAGCTTCGACCTCGTCTTCGTCCCGGGACTCGCGGACCGGCTGTTCCCCAGGAAGGTGGCCGAGGAGCCGGTCCTGCTGGACGCGCAGCGGCGGGCGATCGCGGCTCGGGCCGGTCGGCGGCTCCGCACCTCCGAGGACCGCGCGGCGGACGAGCAGCTCGCCCTTCGCCTCGCCGTGGGCGCCGCGTCCGGCCGGGTCGTCCTCTCCTATCCGCGTCTCGACCTCGACCAGTCCCGGCCCCGCGTCCCCTCCTTCTACGCGCTGGAGGCGCTCCGGGCCTCGGAAGGGACCCTCCCGGGCTTCGACGACCTCGCCCGGCGGGCGGACCAGGTGACGGACGCGCGCGTCGGGTGGCCCGCCCCGAAGCGGCGTGAGGACGCGATCGATGAGGCCGAGTACGACCTGGCGGTGCTGGAGAAGCTCTACCCGCGGCGCCGGGGCGGCCGCGACGGCGGGCGCGGACGGGACGGCCAGGACCGCGCCGCGAGCGGGACGGGCCCTGACCGCGCGGTCGAGCGGGACGGGACGGCGCGCGACGATCCCACCGGGCACGCCCGCTACCTCCTCTCCGCGAACCCCCATCTGGCCCGCGCGCTGCGCGCCCGCGCCTTCCGCTGGGAGGTCCGGAAGTGGTCGGAGGCGGACGGGCTCGTGCACCCGCCGGAGGAGGCGGCCGCGGCGCTCCGGCGCTACCTGCCGGCCGGGGAGGGGGCGCGCCCCGTATCTGCCACGGCGCTCCACCACTTCGCGACCTGTCCGTACAAGTGGTTCCTCTCGACCGTGCACCGGCTGGCGCCGCGCGAGGCTCCGGAGGCGATCGAGACGCTCGATCCGCTGCAGAAGGGATCGCTGATCCACGACATCCAGTTCGCCTGCCTCTCGGACCTCCGCGAGCGGGGGCTGCTGCCGGTGCGGCCCGCCACCCTGGCCGAGGGGCAGGCCGTGCTGGACGCGGCGGTGGACCGGGTGGCGGCCGAGTACCGTGAGCGGCTGGTCCCGGCGATCGACCGCGTGTGGGAGGACGGGATCGAGGCGATCCGCACCGACCTGCGGCGCTGGCTGCGGGAGACGGCCGAGGACGCCTCCGGCTTCGTCCCGTGGCGCTTCGAGCTCGCCTTCGGGCTTCCGAAGCGGGTGCGGCAGGACCCGGATTCGCGGGCCGAGCCGGTCGTGCTGGAGGCGGCGGGAGAGCGGGTCGCGGTGCGGGGCGCGATCGACCTGGTCGAGCGGCGGGAGTCGGACGGGGCGCTCCGCATCACGGACCACAAGACGGGCCGCGCCCGGGTGACCGAGGGCGCGGTGCTGGACGGCGGGAGCGCCGTGCAGCCGGTGCTGTACGGCCTGGCGGCCGAGCGGCTCTTCCCGGACCGGCGGGTGGTGGCCGGCCGCCTCTACTACTGCACCTCGGACGGCGGCTTCCGCACCCACGAGGTGCCGCTCGACGACGGGGCCCGGGAGGCGATGGCCCGCGCGGTGGCCCTGGTGCGCGCGGACCTGGAGCGGGGCTTCCTGCCGGCGCTCCCGGCCGAGGGCGCCTGCCGTTGGTGCGACTACCGGCCGGTGTGCGGGCCGTGGGAGGAGCGGCGGACGGCGCGCAAGGAGATGGGCCAGGCGCGCAACCTGGCCGAGCTGCGATCCCTGCGATGAGCGCGCCCGTTCGCCCCGCGACGGCCGGAGGTCTCCGGTGAGCGCCGCCTCGCACACTCAGATCGACCTCTTCATCGACCCGAGCGCCGGGACGATCCCCGGCCCTCGGGCCCTGGAGCGCCAGAAGAAGGTGCCGTTGCCCGACGACCCCGCCCGTGATCGGATCGAGCACGACCTGGAGGCGAGTCTGTTCGTCGAGGCGGCCGCCGGAGCCGGGAAGACGACCGCGCTCGTCCGGCGCCTGGTGGCGCTCATCGGCTCGGGGAAGGGGACGCTGGAGGGGATCATCGCGGTCACCTTCACCGACAAGGCGGCGGGCGAGATGAAGCTCCGTCTCCGCACCGCGATCGAGGAGGCGCGCCAGGGGCTCGAGGACCCGGCCGCGCGCGCCCCGTACGACCGGGCGGTGCGCCAGCTCGAGGCGGCCCGGATCGGCACCATCCACTCCTTCTGCGCCGACCTCCTGCGCGAGCGCCCGGTGGAGGCGGGGGTCGACCCCAAGTTCCAGGTCCTGCCCGAGGAGGAGGCCGGCCGGCTGCTCGACCGGGCCTTCCAGGACTGGTTCGAGGAGACGTTGGCCGATCCCCCCGAGGGGGTCCGGCGCGTCCTGCGGCGACCGCCGGAGCGGGTCTACGGCGGTGGGTGGCGCGGCCCCCGCCAGGAGCTGCGCGACGCGGCGCAGGTGCTGGTGGACCACCGCGACTTCCCGGCCGCCTGGCAGCGGCCGGAGGGCTTCGCCCACGCGGAGGCGATCGATCGGGCGGTGGCGGGGCTTCGCGACCTCGCCGCGTTCGACGTGCCCGGGCCCGAGCCGCGCCAGTGGATCGCCAAGGGCTTCCGGAAGATCGCCCGGTTCGTGGAGCGGCTGGACCTCCGCGAGGAGGACGAGCCGCGGGACCCGGACCGGCTGGAGGCGGAGCTCCGGGAGCTGGCGGGCGATCGCAAGGCCGGTTGGACCTACTCGGGGAGCGGCCAGTGGTACGACCGGGCGCGCGGTCTGCGGCTGGAGGACGTGAAGGCCCGCCGGGACGAGGTGAAGGCGGAGCTGGACGCGATCCTGCAGGCGTGTGAGGCGGACCTGGCCGCCCGCCTCCGCGAGGAGCTGCGGCCGGTGGTCGACCGCTACGAGGCGCTCAAGCGACGGGAGGGCGCGCTGGACTTCCTCGACCTGCTCCTCCGCACCCGCGACCTGGTCGTGCAGCACGACGACGTGCGTGGGGAGCTGCAGCGCCGCTTCACCCACTTCTTCGTGGACGAGTTCCAGGACACGGACCCGCTGCAGGCGGAGATCCTGCTCCTGCTCGCCGCCGACGACCCGGACGAGAGGGACTTCCGCGCCGTGCGCCCGCTCCCCGGCAAGCTCTTCCTGGTGGGCGACCCGAAGCAGTCCATCTACAGCTTCCGCCGGGCGGACGTCCGGCTCTACGAGGAGACGAAGCGCCGGCTGGCGGAGCGGGGCACGGAGCTGGTGCGGCTCACCACCAGCTTCCGGAGCGTGCCCTGGATCCAGGAGACGGTGAACGCCGCCTTCTCGGAGGGCATCCGCCCGGCCGAGGACGGGAGCCAGGCCACTTACGTCCCGCTCGAGCGCTTCCGCGACGCGACGGAGGGCCAGCCCGCGGTCATCGCGCTCCCCGCACCGGCGCCCTACGCCGACTGGGGGCGGACGGTGAAGTGGCGGATCTCCGAGTCCTACGCGGACGCGGTCTGCGCCTTCGTGAAGTGGCTGGTGGAGGAGTCCGGCTGGTCGGTCACCGAGCCGGGACTCCCGCACCACCCGGTCCCCCTCCGGCCGCGGCACGTCTGCATCCTCTCCCGGCGGCTTCAGAGCCGCTACGAGGAGGTGATGGGCCCCTACGTGCGGGGTCTGGAGGCTCGCGGCGTCCCCCACGTGCTGGTGGGCGGCAAGGGCTTCCACGACCGGGAGGAGATCCTGGCCCTCCGGAACGCGCTCCAGGCGATCGAGTGGCCGGACGACCCGCTCTCCGTCTACGCCACCCTCCGCGGCCCCTTCTTCGCCTTCACGGACGCCGAGCTGCTGGAGCACCGGGAGCGCGCCGGCGGCCTGCACCCGCTGCGGGTCGAGGAGGAGGCGGCGGGTGGCTCGGTGGCCGAGGCGCTCGGCGTGATCGCCGAGCTCCACCGCGCCCGGAACCGCCGCCCGATCGCCGAGACGCTGACCCGGTTTCTCTCCGCCTGCCGCGCGCACGCGGGGATCGCCATCTGGCCGGCGGGCGAGCAGGCGCTGGCCAACTGTCTGCGGCTGGTGGACCGCGCACGGAGCTTCGAGCGGGATGGGGCGCCCTCCTTCCGCGCCTTCGTGGAGCGGCTGGAGGCCGAGGCCGAGCGAGGCGAGGCCGAGAACGCGCCGATCGTGGAGGAGGGGACCGAGGGCGTGCGGATCATGAGCGTCCACCGCTCGAAGGGGCTCGAGTTCGCGGTCGTGATCCTGGCGGACCCCACCTGCAACGCCACCTTCTCCGACCCCTCCAGCCACGTGGACGCGCCGCGCGGCCTGTGGGCCGAGAAGCTGTGCGGCGCCGTGCCGAGCGACGTGCTCGAGAACCGGGATGCGGAGGCGGCGCGCGAGGAGGCCGAGGCGGTCCGGCTCGCCTACGTGGCGGCCACCCGGGCGCGGGACCTCCTGGTCGTCCCGGCCCTCGGCGACGGCGACGGGCTGGAGGGCTGGGCGCAGTACCTGAACCCGGCCATCTATCCGGAGTCGGAGGCGCGGCGCGCGCCCGAGCCGGTCGAGTACGACCTGCCGGAGTTCGGCGAGGACACGGTCGTCGAGCGGCCCCCGCGGGCCGATGGCCGGCCCGAGGACGCGGTGAAGCCCGGGCTCCATCGCTCCGCGGCCGGCCCGGCCGTGCTCTGGTGGGACCCGGCCACCCTGGACCTCGGCCGGCGCGAGCCGGTCGGGCTGCGGCAGCGCGAGATCCTGGCGGCGGACGAATCGGGGGTCGTCTCGTCCGAGAGCGTCCGCGCCCACCAGGCCTGGCGGGACCGGCGCGAGGCGGCCCGGGCGGCGGGCGCGGCGGCGGAGGTCCGCGTCCGGACGGTGAAGGCGCGCGCCGCGGAGGTCGCCGCGGAGGCGCCACGCGAGGAACCGGAGGAGGTGCCGCCGGAGCGCCCGGCGGAGCCGTCGCCCGAGCCGCCGCCGGAGGTCCGGCCCGAGCCGGACGTGGAAGTCGAAGTGGAGGTCGACCTGGACGTGGTGCCGGAACCGGAGCCGCCGGAACCGGGACCGCCCGGACGCGGTTCCGAAGGGGAGACGGACGTGGAGGTCGAGGTGGTCGTCATCCCGCGCCCCGAGGGCTCGGCCGCAGAGGAGCGGCCCGGTGGGTCGCGCTTCGGCGACCTGGTGCACCGCGTGCTGGCGGCCGTGGAGCTGGACGCCGACGCCGAGGCGGTCCGCCGGATGGCGGAGGCGCAGGCGCGGGTGGTGGGCGCCTCCGCCGGGGAAGCGGAGGGGGCCGCCGCGGTGACGCTCCGGGCTCTCACGCATCCGCTCCTCCGCCGCGCCGCCGACCGCGGCCGGGCCGGCGCGCTGCGTCGCGAGGCGCCGCTCTTCGCGGCGGACGCCGACGGCGCGGTCACCGAGGGCGTGGCGGACCTGGCGTTCAGGGAAGAGGACGGGGCCGGGACCGGGCGGTGGACGGTGGTGGACTTCAAGACCGACCGAGCCATGGCGGACGAGGACCGCGCCCTCTACGTGGAGCAGGTGCGCCTGTACGCGCGCGCCGTCTCCCGGGCCACCGGCGAGCCGGCGCGCGGAGTGCTGTTGGTGATCTGAAGAGGGTCCGAGGAATCCGGGAAAGGAGACATCGATGAGCTACCTGATTTTGGGCGGGACCGGACAGGTGGGAAGCGCGGTGGTGGACGAGCTGCTGAACCGCGGCGTGCGCGACCTGCGCGTGATGACCCG
Source organism: uncultured Gemmatimonadota bacterium (assembly GCA_964613475.1). GTDB lineage: Bacteria > Gemmatimonadota > Gemmatimonadetes > Palauibacterales > Palauibacteraceae > CAZTGV01. Next base: position 6,809 of record CAZTGV010000024.1, on the reverse strand, counting down.
GTCGGAGGAGAAGGCCGCCTCGCTGCCCCAGGGGGTGGAGGGCGTGATCGGCGACCTGCTGGATCCGACCTCCTTCGAGGGGACCTTCCGGGGCACCGAACGGCTCTTCCTGCTGAACGCGGTGGCTCCGTCGGAGCTCCAGGAGGGGCTGTTCGCCCTCCAGGAGGCGAAGCGGGCCGGCGTCCGGCACATCGTGTATCTCTCGGTGCAGGCGCCGGACCTGGCGGCGGAGATCCCGCACTTCTCCTCCAAGCTCATGATCGAGCGGGCGATCAAGGACTCCGGGATCGCGTATACGATCCTGCGCCCCAACAACTTCTACCAGAACGACCACTGGTTCCGGCAGGCCATCCTGGAGCACGGGGTGTATCCCCAGCCGCTCGGCGACCGGGGCGCCTCGCGGGTCGACGTGCGGGACATCGCGGTCTCCGCCGCCAACGCGTTCCTCGAGGAGGGGCACGAGAACGCGATCTACACCATCGCCGGGCCGGACCCCCTCACGGGCGAGGACTGCGCGCGGGCCTACGCGGAGGCGCTCGGCCGCGAGGTGACCTATGGCGGGAACGACCTGGAGCAGTGGGAGGCTCAGGCGAGGCAGGTGATGCCCGCGTGGTTGACCTACGACTTCCGGATCATGTACCACCACTTCCAGACGCAGGGGTTCGTCGCCACCGAGGCGGAGCTGGAGGAGACGCGCCGGATCGTGGGGCGGGAGCCGCGGCGCTTCGAGGACTTCGTGGAAGAAGTCGTGGCGAGCTGGGGCGCCCCCGCGGGCGCCTGACTCGTGCTGAGCTCGCCCGGGCCCTGCGACGGACGTCGGCGCGCCGCGCGGCGCGCCGGCCCGGGCGGGCTCAGTCCGCGAGCTGGCTGGTCATGATGAAGAGCGGCTTGCGCTCGAACTCGTAGCGCGGACGCAGCCGCTCCGTGTTGTAGAAGCGGTCCACGTCCACGACCTTCTTGCGGCTCGTCACGACCTCGATCGGCGCGCTGTCGTAGATTCCGTTGTGGACGTTCACCAGCCGTCCGCAGCGGTTCGCCAGCACCAGGTCCAGGGCCAGGTTGCCGAACGCCATCGGCACGATGGAGTCCAGCGCGTCGGGATCGCCCGAGCGGACCAGATAGCCGAGCCGCTGGTTCACCACGTTCACCTGCCGGCCGCGGTTGAAGCGGACCGAGAGCTCCTTCAGCCGGTCCGCCACGCGGTCGCCGACCCCGCCCAGCTTCTTGTGCCCGTACTGGTCCGTCTCGTGGGACTCGAAGTACATGCCCTCCTCGTCCCTCATGACGGCGCCCTCCGAGACGAGGACCACCGAGTAGCGGCTAGGGTGCCGGTTGCGGTCGTAGACGAGGAGCTCGGTGAGGCGCTCGATGTCGAAGGGGTGCTCCGGGATCAAGCAGCGGTCGGCCGCCCCGGCCATGGTGGGGAGGAGCGCCGTGTAGCCGGCGTAGCGGCCGAAGACCTCGATGACGAGGAAGCGCTCGTGCGAGCCGGCCGAGGTTCGGAGCCGGTGGGTGAGCTCGATCGTGCGGGTCACGCAGGTGCTGAAGCCGATGCAGTAGTCGGTGCCGGGGACGTCGTTGTCCATCGTCTTCGGGATGGCCACCACGTTCAGCCCCTCCCGGTGGAGCCGCTCCGCGTAGCTCAGTGTGTCGTCCCCGCCGATCGGGATCAGGTGGTCGATCCCGAGGAAGTCCAGGTTCTTCAGGATCTCCGGCGTGACGTCGTTCACCTCGTCGTCGTACCGGTCCCGCAGATGCTCGGGGACCGCCTCGCGGGGCAGGTGGCTGGGCCGGGTGCGGGAGGTGTGGAGAAAGGTGCCCCCCGTGCGGCCGGCGCGGTTCACGATGTCCTCGGTCAGCTCCTGGACGCTCGCCCGGTTGTCCGCCTCCGCGTCCGGCACCAGGTCCACCAGGCCGGCCCACCCGCGCCGCAGGCCGAGGACGCGGTAGCCCTCGCGCAGCGCCCGGATCGTGATGGCCCGGATCGCCGGGTTGAGGCCGGGGACGTCGCCGCCCCCGGTCAGGATGCCGATCGTTCCCCCGGTCCTCGTGCTCGCCTCGCTCACGTCCCGCCTTCCCGCTGCTCCGACGCTGCCACTCCGCCGCGGCGGCGCTGCTACTCGGCCGCTTCGCCCGCTGCCACTCCGCCGCGGCGGGACGGCGCGGGTCGCCCCGTTCCGCCGGGTCGCCCTCGGTTTCTCGAGCCCAAGCTATCCGGGCTCGGAGGCCGGTGAAAATCGGCCGCTCGCCCGGCCCGCGCAGGCTTGACCCGGCGGTCGCCGGCCGACTATGCTGGAGCCTCGCGCGGATACGCTCCCCTCGGCCGGCGCCGGAGCTCGGCGGGGCCGGCGCAACGGGTTTGCCGATGGTGAGATCCTCGCCCGACGTTCGCCCTGCGCCCACTCCTGACCTCCGGAGATCTATCGTGCGGAGGCGAGTGACGCTCACGGTCCGCGGTTGGAAGGGCTACGCGTTGGCGGCCGCCACGGTGGCCGCGGCCATGGGGCTCACCGTCGCCCTGGACCCGCTTCTCGACGAGTCCTCCTTCCTCTTCTTCTTTCCCGCCGTGGTGGTGACCGCCTGGATGGCCGGCCTCGGGCCGGCCCTCTTCGCCACCGTCCTGACCGTTCTCGGGGTGGACTGGTGGCTCTTCGCGCCACAGGGCGTCCTGACGCTCCAGGGAACCGGCGCGGTCGCGCTCGCCGTGTTCGCGGGGGTCGTGGTGACGGTCGCCTGGCTGGCGAACGAGGCGCACGGCGCGCTGGCGCGCCTCCAGCAGCGCACCGACGAGCTGGAGGTCAAGGAGCGGGAGGCCTGGCGCCGGGAGCGGGAGTTCCGGAGCCTCGCGGAGCATGCGCCGGATCTGATCGCCCGTTTCGACACCGACCTGCGCTACGTCTACGTGAACCCGGCCGTGGAGCGCGCGACCGGCCTTCCGGCCGAGCGCTTCCTCGGCCGCGAGGTGGGCCGCACGGGCCTGCTGCCCGGGGCGGAGGACGCCCGCCGCGCGCTGCGCGCGGTGCTGGACCGGCGCGAGGCGTTGGCGGTGGACTTCCGCCTCGAGGGCCCGGCGGGCGAGCGATCGTACCGCGCCCAGATCGTCCCCGAAATCGAGCGGGACGGCCGGGTGTCGGCCCTCCTGGGCCTGGCCCGGGACACCACGGATCGCGAGCGGCACGAGCGGCGCCGCGAGATCCTGGTGAAGGCGAGCCGCCTGTTCGGCGCCTCGTTGGACCCGGGGAGGACGATGGATGACATCGCCCGCCTGGTGGTCCGGTCCCTGGCGGACGGGTCCGTCGTCCACCTGATCGGAGCGGACGGCACCATTCGCCGCCAGGCTGTGGCCGCCGCCGACCCCGCGGTGGAGGAGCGCCTGCGCGAGATCACGGAGCGCTACCCGCCGGACCTGTCCAACCCGGAGGACCCGGTCGCTCGCGTGCTCCAGGGCGGCGACGCGATCCTGGATCGGGTGGACGAGCGACTGCTCCAGGCCGTCGTGAGCGACCCGGAGCAGCGCCCGGCGATCGAGGCGCTCGACCTCGGCTCCTACATGGTCGCGCCCCTGACCGGCCGCACGTCGGTTCTGGGGGCGGTCAGTTTCTTCCGGCACCGCGGCGGCCGGCCGTTCGACGAGGAGGACCTGGAGCTCGCCCGCGAGCTGGGCGAGCGCGCCGGCCTGGCCGTCGAGAACGCGCGTCTGCACGAGCGGGCGCAGGAGGAGATCCGGATCCGGGAGGACATTCTCGCCATCGTGGCCCACGACCTTCGGAATCCGCTCAACGTGGTGCTGACCACCGCGCAGGCGCTGCGCGCGACGCTGGCCGAGGACCCGGGGCGGGACTCCGAGTTCGCGGAGGAGCCGTGGGTCCGTCTGGTGGACGCCCAGGAGCGTGCGATCCATCGGGCGGAGTTGCTGATCCGGGACCTGCTCGACTTCTCGCGGATCGAGTCGGGCCGCTTCCGGATCGAGCCCGAGCCGGCGGACGTGCCCGAGCTCCTCTCCGAGGCCGTGGAGCAGGCGCGGCTCCAGGCGGATGGATCGGAGGTGGAGTTCGTCCTCCGGACCCCCACGGAGTGCCCGGCCCTCCACGCCGACCGCAGTCGGATCCTCCAGGCGCTCTCGAACCTGATCGAGAACGCGGTTCGCTACTCGCCCGAGAACGGGGCGGTCACGATCGGCGCGGAGCAGGATGGAGCCTCGGTATGCCTGTTCGTGGCCGATGAGGGGCCGGGCGTCCCGGAGGACGACCTGCCCCACCTCTTCGAGCCCTTCTGGAAGGGCGAGCCGTCGGACGGCTCCGGGCTCGGTCTGGCGATCGTCAAGGGGATCGCCGAGGCGCACGGCGGAAGCGTCCACGTGGAGACGCGGCCGGGCCGCGGGGCGCGCTTCCAGATGCGGCTGCCGCTGGAATCGCGGCCCATCGGGGTCGGGCGCCGCGACGCGCCGAGCGATGGACCGCGGCGGCCGGAGCGGACCGCGGGCAAACGTACCGGACGCACCGGGTAGGCCGATCCGGGCGCGCGGCGTAGG
>CAZTGV010000024.1:0-2178 GCA_964613475.1 uncultured Gemmatimonadota bacterium | reverse complement strand
GTAGGCAGATCCGCGCCGCCGCTAAAGCTCCGCCAGGAAGGCCTCCAGCCGCGCGTTGAAGTCCTCCGCCCGATCCACGAAGAGCGCGTGGCCGGCGCCCTCGAAGCGCTCCAGCCGCGACCCGGGGATGGAGTCCGCGATCGCCTCGTAGAGGGCGGTGAACGGCCCTCCGGGGGCGATCGCGATCAGGGTCGGGCGATCGATCCGCCGCAGGGCCGCGCGGTGATCGCTCCGCGCCTGGCTCACCGCGAGCGCCACGGCGGCGTCGGTCGGCGTCATGAGCGCCCGCTCGGTGAGCGCCTCCAGGTAGTCCTCGGAGCGCTCCGTCCGGAACATGCTCCGGACGAAGGCCCGGGTGGTGGTCTCGCGCTCGTGCACGTACGCCGCGCCCCAGTCGAGGAACTGCTGCGCCACCTGCGGCTCGAAGTCGAGGCCGGCCAGGCCGTCCACCAGCACGACGCCGGCGAGGCCGTCGGTGCCGAATTGCTCCACGTAGGCCACGACCTCGGTCACGCCCATGGACCAGCCGACGAGAACGACCGGCCGGAGCTCGAGCGCCTCCACGACCGCGCGGATGTCCCGCGCCCGGGCGGCCGCGTAGAGCCCGTCCCGCGCCTTCGAGGAGCGCCCCTGCGCCCGCGGGTCCATGGCCACCGTCCGGCGCGTGGCGCCGAAGCGCTCGAGCTGCGGCGCCCAGATCTCGGCCGGCAGCATCCAGCCAGGCACGAAGAGCAGGGCGGGGCGGTCCGCGGCGGCGGAGGCGTCGTCCGGCTCGTCGTCGAGGTTCGCGGAAGCGGCCCTCTCGACCCGCTCGCTCGGGGAGACCTCCAGGTAGTGGATCCGCTCGCCGTCCGGCGTGTCGACGAAGCCGCTCCGCGCGCCGGCGACGCGCAGGCCCTCCGGCGCGGCGTCCTGGTTCGCGGCCGCGACGTCCTGGTTCGCGGCCGCGGCGTCCTGGTCGGCCGGCGCGGCATCGGCGGGCGCGACCGGGTCTCGCTCTTGGGTTGCCGGGGCGTCCGTTGGCGCGCAGGCGGCGGCGACCGCTCCGGCGAGCGCGAGCACCCCTATCGCCTTCCTCATCCTCCTCTTTCTCTTCGCCCTCTTCCCCATCTCTTCCTCGCTCTACTTCGAGGCGCTCCTTTTCCGCTCGTGCTGAAAGCTCGCGTCCGACCGCTGCCGATCGGGTCGGCGAGCCTGCCACCCGTTCGCTCCGATGTAGCGCACGGGTCCGTCACGCACCAGTCGCTTTCCGCGGCCGCGTGGGTCGAGCGTGCTCGCTCAGCGGGCGGCATCGCTTCGGCCACCCTGCACCCGCCGCCGCGCGTTGACGGGAGGGGGCGAACAGGAAACCTTTAGGCTCCATGCCTTCATGCGGCCCGTCCGTGGCCGCGTTGTGACTCGATCCGGAGTCGCGAACCATGCGAAACACCCTGTCACTCGTCCTCGGTTGGCTTCTGCTTCTCGGCGCGCAGCCGCTCCGGGCGCAGGAGGCGCCGACCCCGCAAGCGACCGTGGCGCAGGCGGGTGAGCCCGACCTGGATACGGTGCGCGAGGCCGCCGAACGGTTCCGCGACGTGGAAGTGGCGCTCGCGGAGGGTTACCTGCGCGATCCGATGAACATCTGCGATCGCGCGGAGATGTTGGGCTTTCCCGCCGAGCTCGGCGTCATGGGTGTCCACTACTTTCGCCCGGACCTGCTGGGGATCACGGAGCCGCCGAATCCACGGGTGGACGGCACCGGGACGCACACGGACTTCCTCCGGCCGGCGATCCTGATCTACGAGCCGCAGGCCGACGGATCGCTCGAGCTCGTCGCGGTGGAGAACCTCACCTTCATCGCGGCATGGGAGGCGGCGGGACACACTGAGCCCCCCTCTTTTCACGGTGTTCCGTACGACCTGATGGCCGACGACCCGGCAACGGAACTGGACGAGGCCCACATGTTCGAGCCGCATTACGACCGGCACGTCTGGGTCTTCCGCGAGAACCCGAACGGCGTGTTCGCCCAGTTCAACCCGAGCGCCACCTGCGAACATCACCGAGAGTCGGAGAGGCACGAGCACTGAGTTCGTCGGGTGCGTCCGGATCCGCGCTCTGGGAGGGCTCGGATCCGCGCCCTGCGAGGGTTCAGGTCCGCCGTACCGATGCAAGCGTGCGGTCGTCGGAGGGAGGATCGAT
>CAZTGV010000023.1:21511-30193 GCA_964613475.1 uncultured Gemmatimonadota bacterium | reverse complement strand
CGGGTGCAAATGGTACGCAGGACGGCGAAAACTGTCAACCGCCGTGCGGCCCGCGCGCCATCCGCCGTTTGCTCTACCGCGCGGCCGTTTCAAGGTTTCATCGTTCGGACGCGAGGGCCCGGGATCCGGAGGCGGGGGGGGGCGCGATCCGGACGCGGCCGGTCGAGCGGCCGGGGGACGCCCTCGTTATCTTCGACCCTCTCGCACAGAGACCTCGGCCCGACCGCTCGGGCCTTGGGCTCCGACCCTCGGACCGGCGAGCGACGACAGTACACCTCCGGAGGGGCATGGCCCGGTACCGCAGGCGCGACGCGATCGAGACCCGGCTGTCGGACCGGCTGGAGGCGGAGGGGCGCGCCTTCACGGCGGACCTCATCGCCAAGCGGGCGACCGGGGTGGAAGGATACCGCACCACGCTGGCCTTCCTGGAGATCGAGGACTCGACCAGCCTGTTCGTGGAGTTGGAGCCCGCGAGCTCGCGCGATGAGGTGCAGCGCCGGGCGGAGTCGCTGCGGGAGGACGTCGACCGGCTCCGCGCGCTGCTCGCCGAGCGGCTCTCGTCGGGAGGAGACGCCGAAGAGGGAGCGTCCCGAACATGAGGATCCGTCCGTGAAGATCTACACGCGCCGGGGCGATGAGGGGGAGACCGGCCTGTTCGGGGGCCCGCGCGTGCCGAAGACGGACCCGCGGGTGCGCGCGTACGGCGCGGTGGACGAGGCGAACGCGGCGCTCGGCCTGGCTCTGGCGCTGGATGCCGAGCGCGCGCTGGATCGGGAGCGGGCCGCCGCCGTGCAGGAGGACCTGTTCGCGGTGGGGGCGCGGCTGGCGGCGGCCGATCCGGAGCGGGCGCGGCGGAAGGGCGCCATCCCGGAGCTCCGGACGGAGCGGATCGCGGCGCTGGAGGCGTGGATCGACGAGCTCGAGGAGACGCTCCCGCCGCTGGACGCCTTCGTGCTCCCGGGCGGGGCCCGGACCGGCGCGCAGCTCCACGTGGCCCGCACCGTGTGCCGCAGGGCCGAGCGGGCGATCGTGGCCCTGCTGCCCGAGCAGCCGGATCTGGCGGAGGTGCTCCTCCCCTACATGAACCGGCTCTCGGACCTGCTCTTCGTGCTGGCGCGGGCGGCGAACGCCCAGGCCGGCGCCCCCGCGCGCCCGTGGCGGCCGCGGGCGCGCGGCGGCCGCGGAGCGGGTGGCGCGGGCGGCGAGGCTGGCGGCGGCGAGGGCGGCGCTCACGGCGGCGGCGGCGACGAACGGAGCGGCGGGTGAGCGTCCGGCGGCTCCCCTTCCGCTTCTGCCTGCCCGCCGACCAGACGATCCGGGGCGACGTCTGGCTCCCCGAGGAAGCCCCGGACGAGGGCGGCGACGGGGCGGCCCTGGTCGTCTGCCACGGCTTCAAGGGCTTCAAGGACTGGGGGTTCTTCCCCTGGGTCTGCCGCGAGCTGGCCGGGAAGACGGGCCGGCCGACCGTCGGCTTCGACTTCACCGGCGCGGGGGTCGGGGAGGAGGGCGACCGCTTCGACGAGCTGGACCGCTTCGCCCGCAACACCTTCACCCGCGAGCTCCGGGACCTGGAGGCGGTGCTGGACCGGCTGGCCGTCGGGCGCCTCGGCGAGGTGGTCGTCCCGCCGGCGCGCCGCTTCGGCCTTCTCGGCCACAGCCGGGGCGGGGCGACCTGCGTGCTCAAGGCCGGCGACCGGCGGCAGGTCGGCGCGCTGGTCACCTGGTCGGCGATCGCCTCGGTGGAGCGCTACGAGCGGGAGTACGGCCCGACCTGGGAGGCGGGCCGCACCGTCTACATCCGGAACGCGCGGACGGAGCAGGACATGCCGCTCGAGCGGAACGTCCTGGACGACCTGCGGGCCAACCGCGAGCGCCTGGACGTGTCGGCCGCCGCCGCGGCCGTCGCCGCCCCGTGGCTGATCGTGCACGGGACGGAGGACGAGAGCGTGCCGGTCGAGGACGCGCGGGCGCTGGCCGCCGCTTCGGGCGGGCGCGCCGCGCTCCTCCTGGTGGAGGGGAGCGGGCACACGTTCGGGGTCGGCCACCCGTTCGAGGGGCCGAGCCCGGCGCTGGAGCGGGCGCTCGGCGCCACCGCCGAGCACTTCCGGGACGCCCTGTCGGGGAGGAGGGAGGTCGGATGAGTCGAGCCGCCGGGGACCGGGCCCGCGGCGCACGGGCGAGCGACCCGCGCTCCGGCGTGGCGCGGGCCGCCACGCTGCGGGGGCGGGATCGGGGCGCGCTGGCCACGGCCTCCTTGGCAGCGGGCCTGCTGGCCGCCGCCGCGCTGATCCCCGGCTGCCAGGTGGAGCCCGCGAGCGGAGAGTTCGACGGCGCGGGAGTCGCCCCGGGGCTACGAGGGCAGGTGACCCGATTCCTGGAAGCCTCGGCCGACGCGTGGAACGGGGGCGACCTGGAGGCGTTCATGGCCACCTTCGCCCGGGCGCCCTCCACGACCTACGTGAGCGGCGGAGAGCTCCGGGTGGGCTGGGACGCGATCCGGGAGCACTACGCGCCGCGCTTCCTCCCGGGCGCCGCGCGCGACAGCCTGCGCTTCGAGGACGCGCGGGCCCGACCGCTCGGGCAGCGACACGCGCTGGTCACCGCGCGCTGGGTGCTCGAGCGCGACGGGACCCCCGTCGCGCGGGGGCCGTTCACCCTGGTCCTGGTCCGGGTGGAGGGGAGCTGGCGGGTCCTGCACGACCACACCTCCACGGCGCCCACCGAACCGGAGGAGGGGGCGGAGGCCGACGGCCCCGGATGAGCGACTTCGCGCGCGGCCTCCTCCGCGAGCACCTCGAGACGGTCCGCGGCCTCGAGCCGCTGCTGCCCCGGATCGCCGAGGTCGGGGAAAGGCTGGCCGACTGCCTCGAGGCGGGCGGCACGGTCTTCTGGTTCGGAAACGGTGGGAGCGCCGCCGACAGCCAGCACCTGGCCGCCGAGCTGGTCGGCCGGTTCGCCGGTGAGCGGCGCGCGCTCGCTTCGGTCGCCCTCACCACCGACAGCTCGGTCCTCACCTCGGTGGCGAACGACTACGGCTACGAGGCCGTCTTCGCGCGCCAGCTCGAGGCGCACTGCCGGGAGGGCGACGTCGCGGTGGCGATCTCCACTTCCGGGACGAGCGAAAACGTGCTCGCCGGGGCGCGCGCGGCGCGCCGCCTCGGGGCGTTCGTCGTCGGGCTCACGGGCGGGGATGGCGGGGCGCTGGCGGAGCTGGTCGACCTCTGCGTGGCGGTGCCGGCCTCGGAGACGCCGCGCATCCAGGAGGCGCACATCCTGATCGGTCACATCTGGTGCCGGATGGTCGACGACCGGAGCCGGGGCTGAGGGGTGGAGCTCGAGGGGCGGGTCGCCGTGGTCACCGGCGCGAGCGGCGGGATCGGCCGGGCGATCGCAGAGGCGCTCGGGGAGGCCGGGTGCCGGCTGGCGATCTGCGCGCGGCGGAGCGGACCCTTGGAGCGGGCCGCCGAGGCGCTGCGCGAACGGACGCCGGAGGTCGTGGCGGTCCCCACCGATGTCTCGGTCGAGGACGAGGTGGCGCGCTTCGCGGCGCGCGTGCGGGATGCCCTCGGTCCGGCGGACATTCTGGTAAACAACGCCGGCACCGGGACGTTCGCCCGTTTCCTCGAGCTCGAGGTCGAGGACTACGACCGGATCTTCGGGGTGAACGTGCGCGGGCTCTTCCTCTGCTCGCGCGCCTTCGTGCCGGACATGGTGGCGCGCGGGGACGGCGTGGTGGTGAACATCGCGTCCCTGGCGGGGAAGAACGCCTTCCCGGCGGGCAGCATCTACGCGGCCTCCAAGCACGCCGTCATGGGCATGTCGCGCTGCATGATGCTGGACCTCCGGCCGGAGGGCGTGCGCGTCCTCACCGTCTGCCCGGGCTCGGTGGACACGCGCTTCTTCGACGGAGAGGAGCACATGGTCCGGGACCGCGAGAAGATCATGACGCCGCCGGCTGTGGCCGAGCTCGTCCTCGGGGCCATCCGGCTGTCGGACCGGGGGACGGTGAGCGAGGTGGAGATCCGGCCCGTGAACCCGTGAGGCCGTCGGCCCGCCGACGCCATCGTGGGGCATCCGTCCGGCATGCCTCGTGCTCCCCACGCATCCCGCCATGGAACGCCACGACTACCTGATCATCGGAGGCGGCCTGGCCGCCGCGGCGGCCGTCGACGGCATCCGCGAGCGGGACCCGGTCGGCAGCATCGTGATCCTCGGCGAGGAGTCCGAGCCGCCGTACCACCGCCCGCCTCTCTCCAAGGAGTACGTGCGCACACCGACCGCCAGGCGCGATATGCTGCACGTCAAGCCGGAGCGGTGGTTCGAGGAGGAGGGGCGGGCGGAAGTGCGGACCGCGACGCGCGCCGTGTCTCTGGACGCGGCGGATCGTAGCGTGGGCCTGGCCGGTGGCGAGACGGTCGCCGGAGAGCGGCTGCTGCTGGCGACCGGCGGACGCCCTCGCACGCTGCCGGTCCCGGGGATGGAGCTGGAGGGCGTCTTCACGCTCCGCACGGTCGACGACGCCGAGGCGATCCGGGCGGTGGCCCGACGCTCGGAGCACGCCGTCCTGATCGGGGCCGGCTTCATCGGCATGGAGCTGGCAGCCTCGCTCGCCGCCATGGACGTGTCACCGGTGGTCGTGGAGCAGGAGGCGCGTGTCTGGCCCCGCCTGCTGCCCCCCGGCATCGCCGAATTCATACGGAGCTACTTAGAGGAGCGGGGCGTCCGCTTCCGCCTTTCGTCCCGGGTCGAAGCGCTGCAAGGCCCGGCCCGGGTCCGCCGCGTCCTGCTCGAGGACGGCGTCGAGATCCCCTGCGACCTGGTGGTGGTGGGGATCGGCATCCGTCCGAACGTGGAGCTGGCGGCCGGCGCGGGGCTGGCCGTGCAGGACGGCGTGGTGGTGGACAAGTTCGGGGAGACGAGCCACGCCCACATCTACGCGGCCGGGGACGTGGCCCGCTTTCCCGATCCCGTGTTCGGCGACGCCTGCCGGGTCGAGCACTGGGACCACGCCAAGGCGCACGGGCGGTGCATCGGCCGCAACATGGCCGGGGACCGGACGGCCTACGACCACCTCTCCTACTTCTTCTCGGACGTCTTCGACCTGAGCCTGAACGTGTTCGGACGTCCGGCCGAGGCGGATCGCGCGGTGGTGCGCGGGGACGTGGGGACCGGCCGCGCCCTGGTCTTCTGCGCCGCCGAGGAGCGGATCGTGGGCGTGCTGGCGATCAACGCGCCGGACACCCTGGACGAATGCCGGGACCTGGTCCGCCGGCGCGCGGCGATCGCCGAGGTGCAGGGGGATCGGGGCGACTCGGACGCCGCGATCGGAGAGCTGGTCGGCTGACTTGGGGGCGGACCGGGGACCGGCTCGGGGAACGCGCCGTCATCCCGCCGGTAGTGAGGACCCGGGCGAGCGGGGAGGATGGGCCGGCGCGGAGCGGGACCGGGACCGCGCGGAGCGGGACGACCTGGTGGGCCCGGGAACGGACGTCATCGAGGCGAAGGGGTGCAGATGGAAGTCAGCGAGAAGATTCGCGAGGCGCTCAGGAGCGTGAAGGACCCGGAGCTTGGCCTGAACATCGTGGACCTGGGTCTCGTCTACGACATCGGCCTGGACGGGGAGCAGGCCACGGTCACGATGACGCTCACCAGCCCCGGCTGCCCGGCGGGACAGCAGATCCTCGCTGGCGCGAAGGAGGCCGCCGAGTCCGTGGAGGGGATCGAGCAGGCCGAGGTGAACCTGGTCTGGAAGCCGTTCTGGACGCCCGACCGGATCGACCCGAAGGTGCGCGCGTCGCTCGGCTTCTGAGCGGCCCGCCGGGGCCGGCGCTATGCTGCTGAGGCTGTTCCTCCTCTTCACGCTCGTCCCGCTTCTCGAGCTCTTCCTCCTCCTCCGCATCGGGCAGTGGATCGGCGCCGCGCCCACCCTCGCCCTGGTGCTCGCCAGTGGAGCGGCCGGGGCGTGGCTGGCCCGCCGCGAGGGGCTGCGCAGCTGGCGGGCGGTCCGGACGGAGCTGAGGGCCGGAGGGGTCCCCGGATCGGAGCTGGTGCACGGCGTCCTGATCCTGGTGGCCGGGGTCGTCCTGGTCACGCCGGGGGTGGTCACCGACGCCCTGGGTCTCCTGCTCCTCCTCCGACCCGTCCGTCGGCGGCTCATCCGGGCGCTGCGGCGCCGCTTCCAGGCGGGGCTGCTCGGCGGCGTGACGGTCCTGGGCGGTCCGGGCTTCGGCGCTCCCCGCTCGGGAAGCGCCGGGCGCAGGGAAGGAGGTCCCTCCGCGGACCCGCGCGGGCGCCCGGACGAGATGGAGGAGGAGGTGCTGCGGCGCTCGGCGGACGGCGCGGCGGAGTGGCGCCGGCCCCGGCGGAACGACCGCGCGGACGAGGCTCGGCGCGCGGAGGCCGCCGAACCCGGCGCGGACGAGGAGCGGCGGGCGCCGCGGGTGATCGACCTCTAGGGGCTAGGCGAGCGCCCGGCCCAGCCAGTCCGCCACCCGGCGGAGCTCCCGCTCGTCGCGCGCGGCGAACGCGTCGCGCCGGTCGCTGTCCAGGTCGAGCTGGCCCAGGATCCGCCCGGCCTCCGGCTCCCGGATGAGCACGACGAGCTCCGAGGCGGTCTCCACGCTGCAGGCGAGGTAGTTTTCGACCGCCGTCACGTCGGGGACGTTGATGTCGCGCCCTTCGGCCACCGCGGTGCCGCACACCCCGACGCCGACGGCGATCCGCTCGTGCTCGGTCGGCCGTCCGATGTAGTTGTGGAGGACGAGCTCCTCGCCCTCCAGGAGATAGATCCCGACCCAGTGGAAGCGCTCCTCCGCCGCCTCGATCGCGGCGACCGTCTCGCGGAGGAGGTCGTCCCGCCCGGCGCCCTCTCGCCGGAGCGCCTCGAGGCGCTCGACCACATCGTCCCCATTCAGCACGGCGGGCCCCTCACGCCTCTCCGATCGCGTCCCGCCGCCGCGCCCGGTCGATGGCGGCGAGTCCCGGCCCGGCGAAGACGAGCGCCAGCAGGCCCGCGATCAGCAGCAGGCTGAACGAGACGCCGCCCTGGCCGGGTCCGACCACGTAGAAGCCCTCCGGCGCGTGGACGAGGACGATCGCCACCAGCATGTGGATCGACAGCAGGATGGCGATCGGGACCACCAGGAAGCCCACGATGAGCAGCAGCCCGCCGACCGACTCCAGGATCGCGATGAACCAGGCGGCCGCGGTCGCCAAAGGGATGCCGAGGCCGGCGAAGAACTCCGCCGTCCCGGCGATGCCGCCGAGCAGCTTCGGCAGCCCGTGGGCGATGAAGATGACGCCGATCACGACGCGCAGGATGGCGAGACCGAGCGGGGGGTTCGGGCCGTTCATGAAGCGGCCTCCTTTCGCGACCAATGCCGGTCGAGCCGCGCGGGACGCGGCGCCGGTCAGCCCGTGACGAGCAACGCGGTACCGTACATCACTACGAGCCCCAGGGCGAGGCCGGCGGCGTTCCGCGGCTCGAAGATCCCCGACGGCCACGCCCGGTGCACCAGCGCCCCGACCTGGAGGACGACCTCCACGATCGCCCCGACGCCGAGCGCCAGGAAGAAGGTGGCCCAGACGGGCGAGAAGGAGAAGCCGCCGATCCAGGCGCCGAAGATGGTCGGGATCCCGGCGAGCGCCCCGAGGGCCGCGAAGTGCCACAGGGCCGGGCGCCGCTCGGCCGCCGGCGCGACGATCGCCAGGCCCTCGGTCGTGTTGTGGAGCGCGAAGCCGATCACCAGGAAGGCACCGAGGGCGATCTCCCCGACCGCGTAAGCGGCGCCGATCGCCAGCCCTTCGCCCAGGTTGTGGAGGCCGATGCCGAGGGCGATCAGATAGGCGAGCCGGAGCCCCGTCGGCCGCGCCGCGCGCACCGGCGACGGCGCGCCGCCGGTCGCGGGCGCACCATCGCCCCCGGTCGCCGCTGGCGTGTCCGCCCCGGTCGCCGACTCCGGCCCGGACCCGCCCCGGGCCCGGCCCCCCCGGAAGCCCCGCCAGGTCCCGACCGCCCGCACGGCCAGGAGGGCCCCACCGAGCCCCAGGACGATCAGGCCCGCGCCCTGGAAGGCGGCCGGCACCTCGGCCGCCGTCTCGAGGGCCGCCTCGAAGCCGTCCACGGCCAGGAAGACGAGCAGGCCGACCGTGAGGCTGAGGAAGAAGTGGAGCCACCGGCGGTCGAGGCCGCGCAGGAAGGGATACCAGAGCAGGCCGAGCGCCACCGGGATCACGCCCGCGTAGAGCCCGAGCAGGGCGAAGGTCCCGACCCACCGCGCGTCCGGCCGCGGAGTCACCGTGGCGACCTCCACCTCGCGCGAGAACACCAGACCGGTCGAGGTGACGACGGAGACCTCGTGGGGCTCGCCCTCCACCCAGGGATAGTCGACCTCCAGGACGCGGCGGGCGAGCCGCGGGACGCGGAGGTCGCCATCGGCGCGGAAGCGCCAGTACGCCTCGTCCACCAGCACCTGCGCCACCGTCACCGGCTCCGGCCCGCCGTTCACCAGGTGGATGCGGAGCCGGTCGGGCTCCGGGAAGGCGACCCGCTCGATCGTCAGCTCCTCCACGGGCGGGAAGGCCGCGCGCAGGGGCGCCATCGGGTCGACCCGCAGGAAGAGCGCGACGAGCAGTCCGAGCAGCAGGAGCGGGGCGAGCCCGAGCGCCCAGCGCCGAAGCGTC
>CAZTGV010000023.1:0-21411 GCA_964613475.1 uncultured Gemmatimonadota bacterium | reverse complement strand
TCACTCATAGCGGTGGACCGGCACGCCCTCGTCCTCGGGTAGGTCCGGAACGGCCTCGAAGAAACCCATCCAGCCCAGCTCGGCGAACTCGCTCTGGTGGGCGTGGAACATGTGGAGGCCGGGATGCTCGAGCTCGAACTCCAGCACGTGGCGCTCCCCCTGGCACATCATGACGGTGTCGGTGAGCTCCCACCGGTCGCCGCGCGTCCCGGTGCGGTAGAGCCGGAACATGGCGGCGTGCAGGTGGAAGGAATTGACCGGGTCGAACTCGGTGAGGTTCACCAGGAACACGCGGACGGGGTCGCCCACCCCCACCCGGATCGGGTGGGCCTGGTGGTAGAAGGCGAAGGTGTTCACCGCGTATACCTCGTTCTCCCCGTCGAAGTTCGTGTCGAACCCGTTCATCACCATGACCATCTCCCGGGCGGGCGGGCGGCCCTCCGGCGGGTCGATCAGGAAGGCGCCGTACAGGCCCTTGTGGATGTGCCGCCGGAGCGGAACGGCATGGCAGTGATACAGGTGCAGGCCGGCAGGCTTCGCCTCGAACTCGTAGATGAACTTCTCCCCCGGCGCGACGGCCGGCTCCACCCCGTCCATCTCCGGGGGGTGCGCCCCGTGGAAGTGGATGGTGTGCGGGTGCGAGCCCGCGTTCTGGAAGTCGACCCGGAGGAGATCGCCCTCGGTGCAGCGGAGCGTGGGGCCCGGCACGTGTCCGTTGTAGGTCCAGGCCGGGAACCAGACGCCCGGCGCCACCTCGATCTCCCGGTCGAGCGCCACGAGGCGCCAGTCCCGCCGCGTGCGGCCATCCGGCGTCCGACCGATGCGCCCGCCGTCGAAGTCGACCAGAAAGGCGTCCGGATCGAAGCCGTCGGTGGGACGGACGTCGCCGGTGGCGCTGTTCATCGCGTGGTGGGGGATGTCCTGGGGAGGCGCCTGGACCCCGGCCCGCGCCAGCGCCCGCGCGGCGCCTCCGCGGGACGCCTGTCGCAGCACGGCGGCGCCGGACAGCCCCGCCACGCCGGCGGCGCCCAGCTTGAGCCAGTCCCTTCGTGTCATGCGCTCCGGTGGCACGCCCGTTCCCCTCCCGCTATTTTAGTCTAATCTAAACTTCACCGGTCGGAAGGCGGACGTCAAGAGGGAGCGGTGGCGCGCTTCTGGCGCTCGCTGCGCCGCGGAGCCCGCGGAATGGCGGCCTCGGCGGCCGAGGAGGAACTCGCCGCCGCACCCGGGCCGCTCGCCCGGCGGTCGTCGCTCGGAGTCCGCCGAGCCGGAACGGAATCACTTGACAGGAGCGCGTCGCGCGGTGCCCATCCCGCCCACACGGTCGTCCGCGGAGGGCGGCTCGTCCGTCTCGGTCGACGCCGGTTCGCGGGGCTCCGGTTCGCGCGACTCCGACCCTCACCGCTCCGGTTCGCGCCGTTCCGGGCTTCGGGCCTCGCGCGCCCGCGCGGCCCCGCACCGCCTGCCGGAGCGCATGGACCGTCCGGACTGCCCGCCGGAGCGGCTGTCGGAGGCCCTGCGGACGATCGCGCGCGCCAACCGCTGGTCCGGCGGGGAGCGGCTGCTCCGGCGGGAGGTGCTGCGACTCCTCGCCGGCCGGACGCCCGGGCCGCTCCGGCTCCTGGACGTGGGGTCGGGCGACGGGACCGGCGCCCTGCGCCTGGCGCGGCGCCTGGCGCGGCGCGGCTGGCGCCCGCGCGTCCTGCTGACGGACCGCCACGCCGCGACCCTGCCGATCGCCCGCGAGCGCGAGGCGACCCGCCGGTGGAGTCGTCGCGCGGCCGCCGGCGGCGTCGGCTTCGTCCGGCTGGACGCCGCCGTGCTGCCCTTCGCGGACGGCGCGGTGGACGTCGCCGTCTCGACCGCCGTGCTCCACCACCTGGAGGCCGACGAGGCCGTCGCGTTCCTCCGCGAGCTGGAGCGGGTGTCGCGGATCGGGTGGGCGGTGGCGGACCTCCGGCGATCCCTGCTCGGGTACGCCGCCGTCCGCTTCATGGCGGCCACCGCGTGGCGTCGAAAGCCGCTCAACCGGGCGGACGGGCCCGTGTCCGTCCGCCGTGCCTTCACGGGCGAGGAGGCGCGCGGGCTCCTCCGCCGGGCGGGGCTCGATCGGGCGCGCGTGCGCGTGCGGCCGCTTCGGCTCGCCGTGCGGAGCGTCGCGTGACCGGGCGGGGCCGCGACGCGGAGGTGCTGGTCGTCGGCGCCGGGCCGGCCGGCTGCGCGGCGGCCTGGTGGCTCGCCTCCCGCGGGATCCGCACGTTGCTGCTCGAGGCGCACGCGCTCCCCCGCTCCAAGCCGTGCGGCGACGCCGTGAGCCCCGGCGCCATCCCACTGCTGCGCGAGATGGGCGTCGCGGCGGCGCTCGGGGAGGCCGGCGCGGGCCGGGTGGTGGGCTGGCGGGTCCGATCGCCGGACGGCGGCGCCTTCCTGGGCCGCTTCGGCGGCGCCCCGAACCCCGCGCCCCGATTCGGCTACTGCGCCCCGCGCCGTGAGCTGGATGCGCTCCTGGCGGCGGCGGCCGCGCGGGCCGGCGCGGAGGTGCTCGACCGGCGGCGCGTCTTCGCCTGCGAGGCGGACGAGGGGGTGGAGGTCCGCGCCCGCGGACCCGACGGCTCCGAGGAGCGCTTCGCGGCCCGGCTGCTCGTCGGCGCCGACGGGCTGCGCTCCCGCGTCGCGCGCCTGCTCGGCGGCGTGCGGCGCGGGCGGCGGCGGCGCCTGGCCATCGTCGGCCGCTTCGAGGAGGCGGAGACGGCGGCGGCCGCGCTCGGCGGCTGCGGGGAGCTCCGCCTGTCGGCGGAGGGGGTGCTCGGCATGGCCCCGCTCGGCCGCGGCCGGGTGAACGTCACGGTCGTGCTGCCGGAGGCCCGGGCGGCGGAGGTGTCGGGCGACCGCGCCCGGGCCTTCCGGCGCCGCCTCGCGCGCTACGGCGCGCTCGAGCCTCTGGAGCAGGCGCGGCCGGTCGGTCCGCTGGAGGTGACCGGACCCTTCGAGATCCGGCCCCGTAGAATGACCGGGCCGGGCATCCTGCTGGCGGGCGACGCGGCCGGCTACTTCGACCCGTTCACCGGGCAGGGCATCCACCGGGCGCTGGTCACCGGACGGCTCGCCGCGGCGGCGGCCGCCCGCATCCTCCGGCACCCGGCGGAAGAGCGCGCGGAACGCGAGGCGTACGCGCGGGCGCTGCGCCGCTTCCTGGCGCCCTCCCGCCGCGTCCAGCGCCTGATCGACGCCGCGGTCACGCGGCCCTGGGCGATCGACCGGCTCGCGCGTCTTCTCGCCCGCAGGCCGGGTCTGGCGGACCTGCTGGTGGAGGTGACCGGAGATCGGGTGCCGCCTCGCACGCTGTGGAGCCCGGGACGGCTGCTGGCGGCGTGGCGGACGCCTCCTCGCTCCGGACGGGGCGGCCCGCGGTCGGCCCGGATGCCCCACGGTCCGGGCCGTGCATCGATATAGAAAAGACGGTCGGCGAGGAGCGGCCCGCGAAGCGAGCGGCCGGTCCGCTCCCGGCGCGGCGCCCCGGCGGGGGACCCGCTCGGCCGGCCGAGGTTCGAAGGAGCGATGCCGCCATGTACACGTACAACGAGACGCTGGCGCGGGCGCCGCTGGAGACGTGCTTCCGATTGGCCGCGGACGTGGAGCGGTGGCCGGAGATCCTCCCCCACTACCGGCGCGTCTCCTTCCTCCGTCGGGACGGATTCGGACGAGGTCGGGTGCGCATGGAGGCCACCCGGCGCTTCGGGCCGCTTCCGTGGCCGACCTGGTGGGAGTCGGAGATGGCCGCCGATGCGGAGCGGCATCGGATCCATTACCGCCACGTGAGGGGCATCACCCGTCGCATGCGCGTGCTGTGGCGGCTCGAGCCGGCGGGAGACCGGGTGCGGATTTCGATCGTCCACGAATGGGAGGGCCCGCCCTGGCCCCTGATCGGCGGCTACGCGGCGCGCCAGGTGATCGGCCCGCACTTCGTGCACGCGATCGCCGACCGCACGCTGGCCGGGGTGAAGCGCGCGGCGGAGCGCCGCGGCGTGCTCTCCGCCACCCGCGAGGTGCCGGTCGCATCCACGCCGCGACCCGAAGCGGAGCCCTCCGCCCGACGCGCTCCCGAGCCGGCGGGCCGCTGACGCCACGCCGCGGCCGCACGTCCCGGCTGCGGAGGCGGAACGCATGACGGCGCCGCGCCGGGTGGCGGTCACAGGCATCGGCTGCATCACGCCGATCGGGGAGGGCGTGGAGGGCCTGTGGCGGGGCCTCCGGCGCGAGGCCTCGGGTGTCGGGCCGGTGACCCGGTTCGACGCGAGCCCCTTCCGCACCCGCATCGCCGCCGAGATCGAGGACTTCCGCCCGGAGGAGCGTCTCGGGGAGCGCCGCGCGCGGCGACTCGACCGCTACAGCGCCCTGGCCCTCTGCTCCGCGGTCATGGCGTTGGAGGACGCCGGGGTGGACCCCGAGGCCGAGCCGTCCCACCGCGCCGCCGTCCAGATGGGGACCGCGCTCGGCGGGGTGGGCTACGCGGAGGAGCAGCACGGGGCTTTCCTGAGCGGGGGGAAACGCGCCGTGAACCCGCTCCTCGCCCTTTCCGTGTTCGGGGGCGCCGCGAGCTGCAACGTGGCGATCGAGCTCGGCTTCACCGGCCCGAACTCGACGAACGCCATGAGCTGCGCCTCCGGGAGCATGGCGATCGGCGACGGCTTCCGCCTCGTCCGCGGGGGGGAGGCGGACCTGGTGCTCGCCGGGGGCGCGGAGGCCCCGCTCGCCCCCCTGTCCTTCGGCGCCTTCGCGCTGATCCGCGCCATGTCCACCCGGAACGACGAGCCGGCGGTGGCGTGCCGCCCCTTCGACGCGGAGCGCGATGGCTTCGTGATGGGGGAGGGCGCCTGCGTGCTCGTGCTCGAAGAATGGGAGCGCGCCCGCCGCCGCGATGCCCGAATCTACGGCGAGATACGGGGCTACGGCACGACCAACGACGCGTGGCACATGACGCGCCCCCGTCCGGGCGGGACCGAGGCGGCCCGCGCCATGCGCCTCGCCCTCGCCGACGCGGAGGTGGAGCCGGAGCGGGTCGAGCACGTGAACGCCCACGGCTCCTCCACGCCGCTCAACGACTCGACCGAGGCCGAGGCCATCCGCTCAGTGTTCGGCGGCCGGACCGACCGCCTCCCGGTGAGCGCCACCAAGGGGTATTACGGCCACGCGCTCGGCGCCTCGGGCGCGATCGAGGCCGCGATCTGCCTCCTGGGGCTGCACCGGGGCTGGTGGCCGCCCGCGCTGAACCTGTGCCGCCCCGGGGAGGGCTGCGACCTGCGGTTCGTGCCGCCCGGCGGCGAGGCGGGGGAGCTCGAGCACGCGCTCAGCAACTCGTTCGGCTTCGGCGGCGTGAACGCGTCGCTCCTCTTCCGTCGGCCGCCCGAATAGCCCGGCCGACCGAGCGCCGCGCGGGCCCTCTACGTCGGACGGGCCGCCGGAAATCGACACGGATGACGCCGCCGCCGCGGCCGATCGGAGACGCGTCGAGAGAGGCGGGTCCGGCGGGTCAGGCCTCGGACATCATCTCCTTCATCCGCCGCTCGAGCTCCTCGGTCGGCACGTCCTCGACGTGCGTGGCAATCGTCCACA
The DNA here is from genome assembly GCA_964613475.1 of uncultured Gemmatimonadota bacterium. GTDB lineage: Bacteria > Gemmatimonadota > Gemmatimonadetes > Palauibacterales > Palauibacteraceae > CAZTGV01. The sequence continues at coordinate 15,798 of CAZTGV010000023.1, read as the reverse complement.
CGTGGCCGAAGGGGTCCTCGATCACGCCCGCCCGGTCGCCGTAGAACTGGTTCTCCACCGGGCGCTTCACCTTCGCGCCGGCGTCCACCGCACGCTGGAACGCCTCGTCCACGTTGTCCACGTAGATCATCAGCGAGGACCCGTTGCCGCCCAGCGAGAGCGGAGAGCGGTTGCCCCACGCCTCCACCTCGTCGGCCAGCATGAACGGGGAGTCGCCGATCCGCATCTCCGCGTGGCCGATCTTCCCATCGGGGGCGTCCATGCGGAACAGCTCCTCCGCACCGAGCGCCCGTCGGTAGAAGTCCAGGGCCTCCGTCGCGCCCCGCACGTACAGGTACGGAGTGATGGTGTGGTACCCTTCCGGAATCGGCCTCGGGTTCGATCCTGCCGCCATGGTCGTGTCTCCCTGTTTCGCGTGGTGCGTTCTCCCGGCCGCCCGGCCGGGCGCTCTCATCTCCCTCGGGACGGGGTCACGTCGGCACCGGGACGGCGAACCGGCTCGCGAGCGAACCGGCTCACGCGCGATCCCCCGCGCGCGCCGCCCCCCGCGCCGCGAGGTAGGCATCCAGACGGTCGTAGCTCTGGGCCCAGCCCTCCTTCATCCCGGTGGCCGACACGGCGTCCCGCGCCTGCTCGGAGGGGTAGAGCAGCGTGCAGGTCATCGTGGTCCGCCCGTCCTCCTCCGTGAGAACCAGCGTATTCAGCGTCTCCGGCCAGTCGCCGCCCCAGTTCTCGGTGTTCACGAGCCGCTCCGGGCGCACGACCTCCCGATAGCGGCCCGTCATCTCCATCTCCCCTCCGTCCGGCCTCCGCCACACGAAGCGCCACTTGCCGCCGGGGCGGAGGTCAATCTCGCAGATGGGCATGGTCCAGTCGCCGGGACCGAGCATCCAGTGCGGCACGTGCTCGGGTCTCGTCCACGTCTGCCATACCAGGTCCCGAGGCGCGTCCACGACGCGCGTGGCCACGAACTCCCGGGTGGAAGGGGTGGTGAAATGGGTCCGATACGGTCGATTCGTCGCCATGAGTCGATTCCCCCTGAGGCCGGTCTTCGCGAAGAGCGGCACGGCGCGAGCGGTTGTCGAGCCGCGGATGCCGGGATAAACAGTGTATATACACGTATCCGCGGCGTCAACCCGTCAACAGGGCGTCTGCGCCCCAGCCCGCCAGAGCCGGCTCCGGCCGGGCGGGTGGCCGGGCCGTAATGCCAGGGCACACGGCCGGGCCTGGCGGGTTTGACGTGCGATCCGGGGGGCGCGGGCCGCCCCACGCGCCCCGGCGCGCGCCCGGGCGGCGGTGGCGGAACGCGAAGCCCCGCGCTCCGATTTGGAACGATCAAGGGCTTCACTCGGGATGACCGAACCGATCGAGCAGCCGCCCGCCCGCACGGTAACATCCGGACCGGACGCGAACCCCGGCCCGGCGACGCACCCCGGCGCCACGGCCAACCCCGGCGCGGCCGATCCGACGCCCCTGCTTCCCGCGGCCGGCCGGCCCGAGCCGACGCCCTACGATCGCTCGATCACCGAAGGACCGCTCGGGTCCGCGGTGTGGCGGATCGCCTGGCCGACCGCGCTCCAGAACGTGATCGGCGGGCTGCAGGGCATCGTCGACCACGCGATGGTCGGCAACTACGTCGGCTACACGGGGAACGCGGCGATCGGGGTGAGCTGGCAGGTCTTCCTGGTCGTCATCGTCTTCGTCTCGTCCCTGTTCACCGGCATGGGCGTCCTGGTGGCCCGCTTCGCCGGAGCGGGAGACCCGGAGCGGGTGAACCGGGCGGTCTACCAGGCACTCATCACGGCGCTGGCGATCTCGGCCGTCGTCCTGGCGCCTCTTGGCTACTGGCTGGCCCCCTCGCTGCTCGAGCTGGTGAACGCGGCGCCGGAGGTGCAGGCGGAGGCGCTTCCCTACCTCCGGATCATGTTCGTGTTCAGCGCGGGCCTGCTCGTCTTCTTCATGCTCGGCGGCGCGTTGCGCTCGGCCGGCGACCCGCGCACGCCGCTCCGGCTCGGGGTCATCGCCACAGCCTCGAACATCGTCCTCAACGTCGTCCTGATCCGCGGCCTCGGGCCGATCCCCGCGTTCGGCACGGCCGGGGCGGCGATGGGGACGGTGATCGCCATGGGCGGGATCTCCTGCTTCGCCCTGGTCCGGATGGCGCGCGGCGGCTGGGTCGTGCGCTTCCCACCCCGAGGCGCCCGGCGGCCGGACGGGCCGATCATCCGGGCCCTCTTTCGCTTCGGGCTTCCGGCGGGCGTGCAGGGGGTGGCGATGAACGCGGCGGGGGTGGCGCTGCTCGCCTTCGTCGGATCCCTCGCCTACAGCGCGCGGGCCCAGGCCGCCTACGCGATCGGCTACACGGAGCTCTTCTCGCTGGTGATCTGGACGGCGGTCGGGCTCATGGGGGCGGCCGCCACCGTGGCCGGGCAGAACCTGGGCGCCGCCCGGCCCGAGCGCGCGGCGGCCGCGGTCCACGTCGCCGCCCGGATCGCGGCCGGCGGCGCCCTCGCCTGCGGGCTGCTCTTCCTCCTCGTCCCGCGGGCGCTCCTGGGCGCCTTCGGAATGACCGATCCGATCGCGGTCGAGCTGGGGGTCGAGCTGCTCCGCTATCTGAGCGTCTCGGGCCTGTTCGTCGCGGTCGCGCTCGCCTACACGGGCGGGCTACAGGGCACCGGCGACACCCGGAACCCGCTCTACATCACGCTGATCTCGCAGGTCGTCCTCCCGCTCGGCCTCTGCTGGGCGATCCAGGCCACCGCGACCCTCGAGGCCCGGCACATCTGGATGGCCATCCTCCTGGGCCACGTCGCGCGCTGCATCCTCAGCTGGGCCGTCTTTCGCCGGGGACGTTGGAGAGAGATCGCGGTCGACGTCCGCGGAAGGGCGGCCGGCGCCCGGCCCTGACCCCCCGATCAGGCGGCGCGTGTCGGACGGTAGCGGGGCGCCCGCTCCGTCATGGCGGCCGTGCCGATCTCGAGCAGCCCAACCACCAGGTGCGGGACGAACACGAAGTCCGCGAATCCGAACAGCCAGGGCGAGACGGCCAGGAACGCGCCGCCCGCGATGTCGAGCAGCAGGTGGGTCGGCACGCTGATCATCGGTATCGCGCCGAGCTCGTAGTCGGTGATCAGGCTGTAGAGGATGACCGCGGCGCCGACGAGGACTGGCACCCACGTCTCGGCGCCGCCCGCGGCGAAGCCCAGGAGCCAGGGTGCCGCGATCAGGATTACACCGATCAGATAGTCCAACATGCCGTGTATCCGCGTCGGAATGATGCGCATGATTCCCTCCTCGAAGTCTTGGTCGGCCCCGGTTCCGAGGGGCCTACGGTGCGCAACGGGAAACGCTGCAAGTCGTGGGCCCACAATGGGTAAGAATAGCTCCACCTCGGCGCGGCGCGATCCGGCCGCGAGGGGGGTCCCTAGCGCGAGCAGGCCGCGACGGCCACCCGGAGCGCGATCAGGCCGCGAGGGCCGCCTCGAGCTCCCCGCGCACCCGCTCCTCCGCCTCGACGGCGAGTCGGTCGGACAGCGCGGCCCGCGCGTCGGGCGAGGGAATTTGTCCGAGCGCCCAGGCGGCGTGCCCCCGCACGAGGGGGGCGGCGTCCGCGAGCGCGCGCCGGAGGACGGGCACCGCCTCCGGCCGGGCGGCGTTGCCGAGCCCCACGCACAGGTTGCGGAGGAGACCCGCCCGCCGGGCCCGGTACAGGGCGCTCGCGCGATAGCGCTCGTGGAACCCCGCGTCGTCGAGGGCGAGGAGCTCCTCGGCCCAATCGATCATGGAGGCGGGCGGGACGGGTCGGCCGGGCTCGGGACCGTCCCCCTGGGCGTGAGCGGACCGGGAGCGCCCCGAGTTCCACGGGCAGACCTCCTGGCAGATGTCGCAGCCGAAGACGCGGTTGCCGATGAGCGGCCGCAGCTCCCGGGGGATCGGCCCCCGCAGCTCGATCGTCAGGTAGGAGATGCAGCGGCGGGCGTCCAGGCCGCGCGCCTCCCGGATCGCGTCGGTGGGACAGGCCGCGATGCAGCGCGTACAGCTCCCGCACCGGTCCGCTGTGAAGGGCTCGTCGGGCGGCACCGCCAGGGTGGTGAGCAGCTCCCCGAGCAGCAGGTAGGAGCCGAGCCGGGGATGGATCAGGACCGTGTTCTTCCCGATCCAGCCGAGCCCCGCCCGCTGCGCGTGGTCCCGCTCGAGCACCGGCCCGTAGTCCACGTACGGCAGCACGCGCTCGCCGGGCGCCAGCGCACGGATCGCCTCCTCGAGGCGGGCGAGCCGCTCCTCGAACTCCTCGTGGTAGTCCCGGCCCCGCGCGTAGCGCGCCACGACCGGGCGCAGGGGATCGTCGGCCCCGGCCGGGGGCCCCGCCCCTTCCTCGTCCGCGTACCGGCGGGTGACGACCAGGATGGTGCGGCAGCCCGGCAGCGCTTCGGCGGGGGCGAGCCGCCGGCGGACGGCGTCCTCCCGCGCCAGGTAGCCCATCTCGCCGTGCCAGCCGCGCTCGAGCCAGCGGAGGTAATGGTCCGCGTGGGCCGGCCGCTCGGCGGGGGCGAAGCCCACCTGCGCGAAGCCGAGCTCGCGCCCGGTGGCCCGCAGCGCGTCCTTCAGTCCGTCCCTCTCCACGCCTTCCGGTAGTCCCGCGCCGCCGGCGCGTTCCCTCGGACCGCCTCAGTCGAAGGTGAAGGCGCTCGGGCAGAGCTCGGCGAGCGGGCACTCGCCGCACGCCGGCTTTCGGGCGGTGCAGATCGCACGGCCGTGCAGGATCAGGCGCCACGCGAAGCCGTGCCATTCCTCGCGCGGGAGCACCTCCATCAGGTCGCGCTCGACCTTGACGGGGCTCGTCTCGTCGGTGAGGCCGAGCCGGCGGGCGACCCGCTTCACGTGCGTGTCCACCACCACGCCCTCGAGCCTCCCGAAGGCGTTGGAGAGCACCACGTTCGCCGTCTTCCGCGCCACGCCCGGCAGGGCCGTCAGCGCCTCCATGGTGTCCGGGACCCGGCCGCCGTGCTCCTCGACGAGCCGCCGGGCCATGCCCTGGATGTGCTTCGCCTTGTTCCGGAAGAAGCCGGTCGGCCGGATCATGGCCTGGAGCTCCTCCCGCTCCGCGTCCGCGTAGTCCTCGGCGCTCCGGTAGCGGTCGAACAGGTGGGGCGTCACCCGGTTCACCCGCTCGTCCGTGCACTGCGCGGACAGGATGGTGGCTACGATGAGCTCGAGGGCGTTCTCGTGGTCCAGGGTGACGGTCGTGTCCGGGTAGGTCTGCGTCAGGATCGGCGCCAGACGGCGCGCCCGGTCCCGCCGTTCCTCGAGCGTCCCGGGGCGGGGCGCCTTCGTCATCCGTCTCCGAGCTGACGCAGCCGGTCGATCCAGCGGCCCACCTCCCCGAGCGCCAGCAGGCCGACCAGCCGGCCGTCCTCGACCACCAGCACCCGCTCCTCGGACCGATCCACCCGCGACACGATCGCGTCGAGCGTCTCGGACGGCTTGGCGACCGGGACCTCGCCGGCCCGGCGCATCACCTCCGCGACCCGGGTGCCCGCCCGCGCCTCGGCCGTGAGCCCCGACACGTCCTCCACGCCCACCAGCCCCAGCACGGCGCCGTTCGCCACCACGGGGTAGGCGCCCTCGGGACGCTGGAGGAAGTACCGCTCCACCAGCTCGCCGACCGTCATGTCGGGGTCCACGGCCACCGGATTCGCGGCCATCACACGGCCCGCCTCCACCCGGGAGAGCGTGCGCCGCACCACGAACTGCCGGTAGGCGGAGGCGGCGGCGTGCGAGAGGAACCAGCCGATGAAGATCGACCACAGCCCGGCCAGAAGGTAGCCGTAGAAGAGCTGCACGGCGCCGAAGGCGATGAGCAGCCAGCCGAAGCCGCGCCCTCCCCAGGTGGCCCAGCGCGTGGCCCGCTCGAGGTTGCCGGTGACGCCCCACACGATGGAGCGGAAGATCCGCCCGCCATCGAGCGGGAAGCCCGGGAACATGTTGAACACGGCGAGGACGAGGTTCAGCAGCGCGAGGAAGACGGCCACGGTCGACACGGGCTCCGGCCACCCTGCCGCCTCCGCGGCCAGGCCGAGGCCGTAGAAGGCGGCGGCGAGCGCCAGGCTCGAGAGCGGCCCGACAACGGTGAGCAGGAACTCGTCCAGTGCCCGGCTGGCCTCCATCCGGGTCTGCGCCACACCGCCGAAGATGAAGAGGGTGATCCCCTCGACCTCGATCCCCCGCGCCCGCGCCATGGCCGAATGGGCGAGCTCGTGCAGCAGGACCGAGAGGAAGAAGAGCACGGCGGCGGCGGCTCCCATCGCATAGTACACGATCGTCTCGCGGCCCGGGAGCTGTCGGGGGAACTCGTGGGCGCTGAACGTCCAGAGGACGAGCGCGAAGACGAGGAACCACGAGTAGTCGATGCTGATGCGGAAGCCGAACCACCGCCCGATGCTGAACCCGCCGACCAGGGGCACCGGTCCCCCTCAGAACGCCGGCACGGGGAGCGCACGGCGCGCCAGCTCGCGCGGCCGCGGCGTGCGGAAGGGCAGCAGGCGCCGCCACCAGGGACGGCGGCGGCGGACGACCACCCACAGGCGGCCCTGCGCGAGGTTCTTCACCTGCACGAACAACGGCGCCTCCTCCTCGGCCGGAATCCGGATCGTGTAGGACCGGCCCCGCCAGGTGAAGGTCGCCTCGGCCGCCTCGACCGGCGCCTCCGCCTCGACGAAGATCTCCGATTCGATCCGCACGCTACCGTCCGGCCCCGGCGGCACGGCCCGGTAGAACGTCGGGTCGAACGGGCGACCCGCGTAGCGAAGCTGATTCTGCTCCACGGCGTAGTCGTAGTCCTCCAGACCCGCCTCGCCGGCCGCGTACTCCCGATGGTGCAGCAGCTCGTGCACGATCGTCTCCCACAGCTCGCCCTCCCAATCGAAGCCGGGATCCAGCTCCGCCAGGGCCCGGAAGGAGCCGTGGTACAGGTAGAGCAGGGACACGTACTCGCCGGGCCCGGCCCAGGCGCCGCCCCAGGTCTCCCCCACGCACTCGCCGAGCGTGTACACCTCGGGGATGCTCGGATGCGAGAGCGCGTCCTCCTCCACCACCAGCGCCTCCACGCCCTCCTTGAGCGGCTCCGGGATCTCCTCCCACATGCGCGCCGCCTTCGCGCGGAACTCGGGCAGTCGCACGCTTCCTCTACCGGTCGGGGACCCGCCGGCCCCGTTCCCGCGGCGCGCCCGGCCCGCCGAGCGCCCGATACCGCCCTCGGAAATACACCAGCGGCGCGGGCTCCGCGCCCCTCGCCTCCCCGGGGCCCTCGCCGCCCGGCGCGGCGCCGGGGGCGTCGCCGGGGCTCTCGCCGCCCGGCGCGGCCCTCGGCGCCAGCCCGATCGCCCGCACCCCTCCGATGAAGATCGTGTGGTCCCCCGCGCGCAGGGTCCGGTCCACCGTGCAGTCGCACCAGGCGAGCGTCCCCTCCAGGATGGGCGCGCCGGTCTCGGCCGTCCCGATCGCGAGGCCGGAGAACTTGTCCCCCCCGCGACGGGCGAAGCGCCGGGCCAGCCCGACGTGGCCCTCTCCGAGGAAGTGCAGGGCGTAGACGCCCGAGGAGGCCACGGCCTCGTGCGTGTTCGTCCCGACGTCCAGGCAGGCGAGCACCAGGGGCGGGGAGAGCGAGACGGAGCAGACCGCCGTGGCGGTGAGGCCGCGCGGCTCGCCCCCCGGCCCGCGCGAGGTCACGATCGCCACCCCGCCGGCCAGCCGCGAGAGCGCGCGGCGGAAGCGCTCTGGGCTGACCGTCATCCCGGCCCCGGGGCGGACCGCCCCGCCTCCGGGGGCCGTTCCGGCGGCGGCGCCGACCCGACGGGCGCCGTCCCCGCCGCCACCCGCCGGTCCGCCCGCTCCATCCGGCCGGCGATCCGGTCGTTCAGCCACAGGAAGGCCGCCAGGGCGAGCGCCCACTGCACGACGACGGTGCCGACGTTGAAGGACGAGAAGGGGGTGAGGGTGGCCCCGAGGTCGCGCACATCCACCGCCTGCCACAGCCACCACCCCATGAGGACGACCGCCTGCACGAGCACCAGCCGGATGGCCACGTTCCACCACCGGCCGATCCGGATGTCGGCGCCCTCGGCGTTCACCAGCTCGCGCCGGAAGCGGTCCACCCCATGGCGGACGACCAGCAGGGCGAAGAAGAAGCCGGACAGGATGAGCCCGAGCCCCCACACCCAGTCCTGGTTCCGGAACACCTCGATCCACAGCGCGGACGGGAGACCGAGCAGGAAGCCGAGCCCTCCGATCGTGGCGATCGCGCGCCTTCGGGGGATCCCCGCGTCGATCAGCACCCGGGAGGCGAGCTCGATCATGGCGATCAGGCTGCTCCAGGCGGCGAAGACGAGGGCGAGGAAGAAGAGGACCATGAACCAGGCGCCGCCCGGCATCTGTCCGAAGAGCTGCGGCACCCACATGAACGTGAGGCCCTCGTTGCCCGCGCCGACGATCCGGTCCGCCGCGTCCGGCATGATCGCGAACACGGTGCACAGCACCATGATTCCCGCCAGCAGGGACACGGAGTTGTTCCCGAACCCGAGCAGGAAGGCGTTCAGCGAGGTGTCCTCCCGCTGTCGCAGGTAGACCGCGTAGGCGACGATCAGCCCCCACCCGGCGCCCGTGTCCCACGCGTTCTGGGTGAGCGCTTCCAGCCAGATGCGGGCGGACAGGAGCTCTTCCCAGCGGGGCGCGAAGAGGAACTCCAGGCCCAGGTGGGCGCCCGGCAACGTGACGGCGCGGATGGCCAGCACGACGACCAGCACGAAGAGGCTGGGGATGAGGATCCGGGTGGCCGACTCGATCCCGCGGACGCCGCGGGCCACCACCGCCACCCCCAGCAGCATGGCCGCCGCGTGGGTGAGGACCGCCCACGGGGAGCCGATGTATCCGGTCCAGAACGCCTCGGCCGCCTGGTAGGAGGTCATCGGGACCGCCTCGGCCATGCCGCCGAGGAACGGGACGGCGCCGCTCACCGACCCGACCAGGTAGCGGATCGTCCACCCCATGACGACCGAGTAATAGAACATGATCGCGGTGGCGGTGAAGGCGACCCAGGTGCCCATCCACGCCATCCCGCGCCCGCCCAGGCGCGCGAACGCCCCGATCGGACCCCGCCGCGCGCCCTTGCCGGCCGCGAACTCGACCAGGATCAGGGGCACCGACCAGAGGAGGAGGAAGACGACCCAGGCGACCAGGAAGGAGCCGCCCCCGTTCGCCGCCGCCATGCGCGGGAAGCGCCAGATGTTACCGGTCCCGACCGCCATGCCGAGCATCGCCAGCATGGTGGCGGACCGGGAGGAGAAGGAGATCCCGCTCATGCCTCGCCTCCCGCGGCCCGCTCCGGCCGCCCCGGACGGCCGCCGGCCGCCTCTCCGAGGCGCGCGCGCGCCGGGCCCGGCTCCGTCATCTCCTCCAGCCACGGCCACAGCGCGGCGTTGAACGCCTCCGGATCCGAGATGTGCGAGCAGTGGCCGGTCCCTGGAATCGTCCGGTAGCGGGCGCCCGGAATCCCGGCGGCGATCTCCACCGCCCATGCCGGCGGACAGTAGCTGTCCCGGGGGCCCTTGAGGACGAGCGTGGGCGCGACGATCGCGCCCAGGCAGGGCCTGAGGTCCGTCCGCTCGAGCAGCGCCACCCGGCGGGCGGAGATCCGCGGGGCCACGGTCCGGGGCCCGGTCCAGAGCACGTAGTCGATCACGTCATCGCGTCCCGGCGCGTCATCGTAGACCCACACGGCGGCGCGGCTCCAGGCCCGGGCGAGCGCCCGCGCCAGGAAGGTCGGCAGGTAGCGGGTGCTCGCGATCGCCACCGGCACCAGCGCCGTGCGGTTCAGGCCGACGTGCTCGTAGCCGACCCGCGCCAGCGTGTTGCAGAGCACCAGCCCCCGTACCAGCTCCGGGAAACGATACGCGAAGCGGATCGCGATCGCCCCACCCAGGCTCTGGCCGATCACCACCGCCGGACCGAGCCCGCGCGTGTCGACCAGATCGGCCAGATCCTCCGCGAACCGGTCGAACGTGTCGGTGGGGGAGAAGCTCCGCCGCAGGTCCGGCGCGACGACCCGCCAGCGACGGGCGAAGCGGGGGAGCTGGTGGCGCCAGCTCTCCTTCACCCCGTCCGCGCCCGGGATCCACAGGGTCGGGGGACCGGCGCCGACGTCGATCAGCTCGACCGTCTCCCCGTCGGACAGGCGCAGGCGAGAGGTGGGGAGCGGCCGGTCCCGGTCATCCAGCACGGGCGGGCGCCGCAGCCGGCGGTTCCGAGCGATCACGGCGCGCCCGTACGCGGCGGCCAGGAGGCCGAGGACCCCCGCGCGCCACGCCCTCACGGGAGCCCCGCCTCCGCGGGCGGCGCGCTCACGGCAGCCACTCCGCCGCGCGCCTCAGCAGGGGCTCCGCGTCCAGCCGCTCCGCGCCGAGCCGGACTCCCAGACGGGCGGCGTCCTCGCGCTGGCCGCCGGCCATCAGCTCGCCCAGGAAGGGACCGGCGTCCGGGTTCCGGTACCAGTCCTCGTCGAACCGCGTGCGCAGCTCGCAGCCCAGGATGGCGGCCAGCATCCAGCCCCGGAGCTGCCGCGCCGCCCAGAAACCGCGGTCCAGGTCGTCCAGGAAGGTGCGCGGGTCGTAGCGGACGCCGGTGGCGCCCCCCACGACCTCCGCGTACCGGCCGCCCAGCTCGCCCGGCAGGTCCGCATCGTACAGCTCGACCTCGAACAGGAGCTTGGCCGCCAGCCGACGCAGCTCGTAGAGCTTCAGCACGCCCGCCTCGATCCGGTGTTCCTCCAGGGCCGCGCCGGGGAAGCCGATCGCATGCCGCAGCCAGGCGGGCTGGAGGGCCAGAGACTCGACCAGCACGGCGAACCCCTCGGTGACCGAGTCGTCCCCCAGCGCCCGGTGCTCGAAGGGAAGTTCCGGGTCCGTGTAGGCGAAGTGCAGGGCGTGGCCGATCTCGTGCAGGGCGGAGACGCAGTCCCCCCGGCCTCCGCTGCGGGCGACCACGAGCACGACGCGGTGCGGCACGTCGAGAGGCGCGCAGAAGGAACGGGCCGCTTTCGCCGGCCTGCGCTCGAGGTCGACGCGGACGCGCCCCCCCGCCTCGAGCGGCAGGCCGAGGGCGGCGAGGTCGCGACGTACCGCCTCCACCAGCGGCTCGAGGCGGAAGTGCTCGTCGTACCATGGCATCCGGCGCAGCCACCGGAGGTCCGACCGGTCGAGCGCCTCCGGTCGCGTCTCGAAGCGGCGGCGCGCCACCCGGGCCAGGTGGTCGCGGTACGCGTCCTCCGTGGTGGCGAGCACCCGGAACGCTTCCCGCTCCAGCCCACGGAGGTTGACGCCGGTGAGCCGCTCGCGAGTCTCCACCAGCCCGCCCAGCCCGAGCTCCGAGAGCGCCTCCCGCTCGCGGTGGAGCATGTCCACCTGGAGCGGGATCGCCTCCTCCAGCTTTTCCGCCCGGCACGCCTCCAGCGCCCGCCGCGCCTCGCGCGACGGCTCGTTCTCGATCCGCCGAATCAACCGCCGGAACGGGATCTCCTCGCCGTCCAACCGGGCGGTCGTCGTCGCCTCCCAGCCGCGGAGCTCGTCCTCGAGCGGCGCGACCGCCGCCTCGACCCGCTGCTCGCCGACCCAGCTCTCGAGGGACCGGAGTCGAAGCCGCGCCTCGTCCTCCGCCTCGGAGAGGGCTCGCTGGATGGCGGGCAGGACGTCGGGACCCGTGAGGAGGGCGGCATCCGCGTAGACCGCCGAGAAGTCGGGGCGCTCCTTTAGGCCCGCCTTCGCCTCGTACCGCTCGCGCGCGACCTCGCCCTTCAGCCGCTCGCTCCGCTCGCGAATCTCCTCGAGGCCGAGGCTCACGTCCCCGGTCGCGCCGTCTCCGGCCGCGCGGTCCCCGACGGTCCGACCGTCCGCGCCAGGTGCGCCGGAACCCGGTCGATCGCGACCCGCTCCTGCTCCAGGCTGTCGCGGTCGCGGACGGTCACCGTCCCGTCCTCCAGGCTCTGGCCGTCCACCGTGATGCAGAAGGGGGTGCCCGCCTCGTCCTGCCGCCGGTACCGGCGGCCGATCGAGCCGGACTCGTCGTAGAAACAGGGAATCGCCGCCTCACGCAGCGCGTCGGCGATCCGCCGCGCCACCTCCGGCAGACCGTCCTTCTTCACCAGCGGGAAGACGGCCGCCTTGATCGGCGCCAGGCGCGGGTGGAGGCGCAGGACCGTGCGCGCCTCGCCCTCGACCTCCTCCTCGGCGTAGGCGTCCGCCAGGACGACGAGGAGGAGACGGTTCAGCCCGATCGCCGTCTCGATCACGTAGGGGAGGAAGCGCTTCCCCGCCGGCGCGTCGATGTACTCGAGCTTCTTGCCCGACCGCTCCTGGTGCGCCTTCAGGTCGAAGTCGGTGCGGTTGTGGATGCCCTCGAACTCCTGCCAGCCGAAGGGGAAGCGGTACTGAATGTCCACCGCGCGCTTCGCGTAGTGCGCCAGCTCGTCCGGGCCGTGCTCGTGGAAGCGGAGGTTCTCGCGCCGGATTCCGAGCCGCACGAGCCACTCGAGGCGCCGGTCGCGCCAAGTCTCGAACCACTCCTCGTCCGTCCCCGGCTCCACGAAGTACTGCATCTCCATCTGTTCGAACTCGCGCGTTCGGAAGACGAAGTTGCCGGGGGTGATCTCGTTCCGGAACGCCTTTCCGACCTGGGCGATCCCGAACGGGATCTTCTGGCGCGCGCTCTCCTGGACGTTGCGGAAGTTCACGTAGCTGCCCTGCGCGGTCTCCGGCCGCAGGTAGGCGACCGCGCTCTCGTCCTCCACCGCCCCCATGAACGTCTTGAACATGAGGTTGAACTGGCGGGGCTCCGTCCACTGGCCGGTGACGCCGCAGACCGGGCACCGCTGCTCCTCCGGCCGGCCGGCGTCGATCTCGGCGAGCTCGTCCGCGCGGAAGCGGCGGTGGCAGTTCCGACACTCGACCAGCGGGTCCGCGAACACGTCCACGTGGCCGCTCGCCACCCAGACTTCGGGGTTCATGAGGATGCCGCTGTCCAGCCCCTCGATGTCCGGGCGCGAGTGGACCATCTCCCGCCACCACGCCTCCCGGAGGTTGTTCTTCAGCTCCACCCCGAGCGGCCCGTAGTCGTAGACGGACCCCAGGCCGCCGTAGATCTCGGAGGACTGGAAGACGAACCCCCGCTGCTTGCACAGGGAGGTGAGCCGGTCCATGAGATCCGGCGGATGGGTCGCGGTCTCGGTGGCGGTGTCCGTGTCGGCCATAGGGTACGTCGGAGGTACGCGGACGGGCCCGCCGCCTCGCGCGGAGGGTCCCGATGACGGGCGGGGCGGGTGCTTCCGCCTCGACGCCACAGCGCCGAAGGATAGCCCGGGCGGCGGCGAACCGGCAAGAAACGCGGGATGGTGGTCAGTGGAGGTCCCGTGCCTCGGCCGCTTCGACGCGGTAGACTTCCCCCATGTTCGGGCCCGGCTCCCCGCTCCAGGTGATCGGTCACCGCGGCGCCGCCGCGGTGGCGCCGGAGAACACCCTCCCCTCCTTTCGCCACGCGGTGGAGGTGGGGGCGGACGCGGTGGAGCTGGACCTCCACCTCAGCCGGTGCGGGACGCTGGTGGTCATCCACGATCCGACGGTGGACCGGACGACGGACGGCCGCGGGGCGGTCGCCGAGCTCTCGCTGGACGCGCTGCGCGGCCTCGACGCCGGCTACCGCTTCACGGCGGACGGCGAGTCCTTCCCGTTCCGGGGGCGAGGCTCGCGGATCCCCACCCTCGAGGAGGTCCTCGAGGAAACGGCGGAGCTGCCGGTGGTGGCCGAGGTCAAGTCGGTGGCCGCCGGGCTGGCGCTGGCGGCGTTCCTGCGCGACAGTCCGGCCTCGGAGCGCATCCTGGTGGGCGGGTTCTCCCTGGAGGCCGTCCGCCCGGCGCGCGAGGCGGCGCGCTGGAGCTGCGCCTACACCTCGGAGCTCCGGCCTTATGTCCTGCTGGGGAAGGCCGGCCTGGGCGGCCTCGCGGTGCCGGAGGTCGACGCGGCGATGGTCCCCGAGCGCTGGAGGGGCGTGCGCGTGGTGACCCGACGGTTCATCGCCCGGGCCCATCGGGACGGCCTCGGCGTGTTCGTGTGGACGGTCAATCGCCCGGACCGGGCCCGCCGGCTGTTCGACTGGGGCGTGGACGGCCTGGTGACGGACGCGCCGGCCCGGATCCGTCGCCTGCTGGCGGAACGGGAGGCGAACGCCGCGGGCCTCGTCGTGGCCGCCGCAGGAGGACGGTCGTGATGCTCCGCCTGACCCGGGTCTGGGAACGCGTCCGGGCGAGCTACTGGTTCATCCCCGGCGCGATGGTCCTGGGCGCCGCGGCCCTCGCCACCGGCGCCGAGGCCGTGGACCGCCGCTTCTCGTTCGAGGAGCTCGAGTCGCTCGCCTGGATCTACGCCGGGGGCCCGGAGGGGGCCCGCGCCGTGCTCACCACCATCGCCGGATCCATGATCACCGTGGCGGGGGTCGTCTTCTCGATCACCATGGTGGTGCTCGTCCTGGCCTCCTCCCAGTTCGGCCCCCGCATCCTCCGGAACTTCATGCGCGACACGGGCAACCAGGTCGTGCTCGGCACCTTCGTCGCCACCTTCCTCTACTGCCTGCTGGCCCTCCGGGCCGTCCGGGGCCAGGATGATGCCCTCTTCATCCCCCATGTCTCGATCACCATCGGCGTCGCGCTCGGGCTGGCCAGCCTGGCGGTGCTCATCTACTTCATCGACCACGTAGCCACGACCATCCAGGCCCCCGCCGTGGTCGCGCGGGTGGGCGCGGAGCTGGACGGCGTCATCGACCGCGCCTACCCGGAGGAAGAGGAGGATTCGGACGAGAAAGAGTCGGGGGGCACGCGCGGCGACGACGGGGAGGGCGGCGCCGAAGCCTCGGGGGCCGGGGGCGAGGCCGGCGCCGACGCCGCAGCCGGCGCGAGCGAGAGCGGAACGCCCCGGCGGCACGAGTCGATCATCGCGGCGGAGCGGAGCGGCTACTTGGACATGGTGGACGGGAAGCGACTTCTCTCCCTGGCCACAGAGGCGGACGTGGTGATCCGCTGTCTCCGCACCCTGGGGGATCACGTGCTGGAGGGCGGACCGCTGGCGGGCTGCTCCGGCGGCGAAGAGCCGGAGGAGGACCTCCCGGACCGGATCCGCGCCACCTTCCATCTCTCCAGCGCCCGGGGCTCCCGGCAGGACGTGGGCTTCGTGGTCGGACAGCTGGCGGAGATCGCCGTGCGGGCCCTCTCCACCGGCATCAACGACCCCTATACCGCCACGAACTGCATCGACCGGCTCGCCGCCTCCCTGGCCCGGGTGGCGCGCCGGCCCGCTCCCGTGCAGCGGCTGTCGGACGACGACGGGCGCCTCCGGGTGCTCCTCCGGCCGCACGCCTTTCCGGACCTCCTCGACTTCGCGTTCGACCAGATCCGCGAGTACGGCCGGGACAGCACCGCCGTGCTCTCCCAACTCCTCCGGGCGCTCGACGCGCTCGGCGGCACGGTCCGGCGGCCCCAGGACCGCGCCGCGCTCCTGCGCCACGCCGACCTCGTGCTCGAGGCGGGCCGCGACGGCCTGCGGGACCCGGCGGGCCAGCGACGGATCGAGGCGCTGCACGCGGCCGTGCGGCCCCGGCTGGCCCGGGGGCTCGCCGGCGCCTGAACGGCGGCCCTCCGCCGCGGGGGCTCGACCCTTGTCCGCGACGCGGGCCGGTGAAAGGTTCGGCGCCATGCCTGGACTGCCC
>CAZTGV010000022.1:0-31258 GCA_964613475.1 uncultured Gemmatimonadota bacterium | reverse complement strand
TGATCAGCCCGTCCTCGTAGAGGCTCTGGGCCGTCCGCATCGTGTCCCGCGCGCTCAAGTTGAGCTTGCGGTTCGCCTCCTGCTGGAGGCTCGAGGTGGTGAAGGGCGCGTACGGGCTCCGGGTCGAGCGGCGCTCCTCGACCGAGGAGACGACGAAGCGCCGCTCCCGCAGGCGCTCGCGCAGCCGCTCGGCCGCCTCGCGGTCGAGGACCACCACGTCCCGGTCCGGTCGCAGGGCGCCCGTCCGCTCGTCGAAGTCGCGGCCAGAGGCCGCGGGCCGGTCGCCCACCGACTGCAGGTCCGCGTGGAACGGCCGTCCCTCCGCCTCGAGGTGCGCCCGCAGGTCCCACCAGGCCGCGGAGCGGAACGCCCGCCGCTCCCGCTCGCGCTCCACCAGCAGGCGGACGGCCACGGACTGCACGCGGCCGGCCGACAGGCCCGGGTTGATCTTCTTCCACAACAGCGGACTCAGGCGGTAGCCCACCAGACGGTCGAGGATGCGCCGGGCCTGCTGCGCCTCGACCCGTCGCATGTCGATCTCGCCCGGCCGGCGCAGCGCCTCGAGGACCGCGTCGCGGGTGATCTCGTGGAAGGTGATGCGGCGGAAGCGGTTTCCGTTCTCCTTCGAGTAGCCGAGCTGCTCCGCGATGTGCCAGGCGATCGCCTCGCCTTCGCGGTCGGGGTCGGTGGCGAGCAGCACGTCGTCCGCCGACCGGGCGGCGCTCCGGAGCTTCTTGAGCACCGTGCCCTTGCCCTGGATCGTCACGTACTCGGGCTCGAATCCGTTCTCCACGTCGACCCCGAGCCCGCTTTTCGGCAGGTCACGGACATGGCCGATGGACGCCTCGACGCGGTACTCCTCCTCGAGCCCGCCGAGGTATCGCTCCAGCGTCCGCGCCTTGGCCGGCGACTCCACGATGACGAGATGCTTCACCAGTCTCCTTCGTTCCCCATGGGTCCGTCACGTTCATCCGTCGACGCCGGGCCGGGCGAGCCCGGAGCGCCCGGCTCCCTCGCGGGCTCCGCCCCGGGGCCGGCGTCCCGACCGGCGCCCTGACTGGTAAGCGGGACGGTCCGGAAAGGTTCCGACCGGGCGGCGCGATCAAGGAGCGCCCGAGCCACGGCCCGGGCGACCGCCTCCGGAGAGCGCCCGTCGGTCTCCACCGCCAGCTCCGCGCGGCGGTAGTCCGCCTCGCGCGCCTCGAGCAGCCGGCGCACGGAGCGCGCCGGGTCCGCCGGGTCCAACAGGGGCCGGCCGGCCAGCCCGTCCCCGGGCTCCGCGTCCCGCACGCGCGCCAGGATGGTGGCGGGCGAGGCGCGGAGCCACACCCGCACCGCATCCGGCCAGCGGTCGCGCAGCGCGGGACGAGCCATCCACCCGCCGCCCGCCGCGACGACCACCCGCCGCGACTCGTCCAGGGCGGCGGTCGCCCGGGCCTCCAGGCGCCGGAAGGCGGCCTCGCCACGCTCCCGGAAGAGCGCCGGGATGGTGGCGCCGGCCACTCGCTCCACCTCCGCGTCGAGGTCGACGAAGCGGTAGCCGAGCCGCGCCGCCAGGAGCGGCCCGACGGTCGACTTGCCGGCGCCCATGAAGCCGACGAGCACGACGCGGCCCGGCGGCGCGCGGTCCCCCGGCCCGGTCCCGCCCTTCGCGGCCCCCGCGCCCTCCGGGCGCCCCGCGGCGCCCGGACCCCCCGCGCCTTCCACGGCCATCATCACCCGGGTTCCTCGAACCGGCGCGCGTTGATCCGCTCCAGGTAGGATTCGTGGGCGGCGCGCATCTCGGCCAGCGAGTCGCCCCCGAACTTCTCGCGCAGCGCATCGGCCACCACCAGCAGGAGCATCGCCTCGCCGACCACCCCCGCGGCCGGGACCGCACATACGTCGCTCCGCTCGCGCACGGCCTTGGCCGGCCGCCCCGTCTTCAGGTCGACGCTGTCCAGCGGCCGGCGGAGCGAGCTGAGCGGCTTCATCGCCACCCGGGCGACCAGCGGCTCCCCGGTGCTCATCCCGCCCTCCGTGCCCCCGGCGTTGTTGCGGCGGCGGCGGTAGCCCCCCGTGCTCCGACGGGCCGGATCGCGCTCGATCTCGTCGTGCACCTCGGAGCCGCGGACCCGGGTGGCCGCGAAGCCCATGCCGATCTCCACCCCCTTCATCGCCTGGATCGACATCAGCGCGCCCGCCACCCGGCCGTCCAGCCGGCGGTCCCAGGAGACGTGGCTCCCCAGCCCGACCGGCAGCCCGCGCGCCACCAGCTCGAACACCCCCCCGAGGCTGTCGCCGGCGGCCCCCGCGGCGTCGATCGCCTCCACCATCGCGTCGGAGGCGTCCGGGTCGAGGCAGCGGACCGGGGAGCCGACCGCCGCCCGGTTCACGTCCTCCGGCAGCGGATCGACCGGCGCCGCCCGCACGCCGCCGATCTCGACCACGTGGCTGCCGACCGTGATCCCGAACTCGGCGAGGAGCCGGCGCGCGATCGCCCCGGCGGCCACCCGCGCCGCGGTCTCCCGGGCGCTCGACCTCTCGAGGATGTCGCGGGCGTCGGAGCGGTCGTACTTGAGCAGGCCGACCAGGTCGGCGTGTCCCGGCCGCGGGAGGTGTACCCGGCGGAGCGCCTCGTCGTCCGCCTCCGGCCGCGGCTCCACGGACATCGGGAGCTGCCAGTTCTCGAAGTCGCGGTTCCGGATCCACACCGAGATCGGCGAGCCGAGCGTCTGGCCCAGCCGGACGCCGCTCAGGATCTCCCCGGCGTCCTTCTCGATCTTCATCCGGCCGCCGCGGCCGTGCCCCCCCTGGCGACGCGCCAGCTCGGCCGCCACGTCCTCCGGCCGGAGCGGCACGCCCGCCGGGACCCCCTCCAGGATGACCAGCATCCCCTTCCCGTGCGACTCGCCGGCCGTGGTGAACCGGACGTGTCGAAGCATGGTTCCCCCGCGGATCGGTGGCGGATCGGTACGGACCGGCGAGCGCCGCAGGCTCGCCGGGCCCCAATGTACGGCGGCCGGCGGAGGTGCGAAGCCCCGCGCCCCCCGCCGGCCCGGCCCGGACACGTGGGTGGCACGACGGATGCCGGCACGCGAAAGCCCCCGGAGGCGCGAGCGCCCCCGGGGGCCGGATCCCGAACCGCCGACGGCCGGTCGGCCGCGCCGCGCCTACTGCGCCGGCGCGCCCGCCTGCCCGGGGAAGACGATGTGCGGGGTGACCAGGATGATCAGGTCCTGCTTCCGCTCCTGCTCCCGCGACGTGCGGAAGAGGTTTCCGAGCACGGGCAGGTTCATCAGCCCCGGAATCCCGCTCTCGCTCCGCGTCAGCTCGCTCAGCGTGAGGCCGCCGATCACGGCCGTCTCGCCGTCATCCAGCAGCAGCCGGGTCTCCCCGATCTGCCGGTTGAAGATGAAGCCGACGTCCGCCAGCCCCACCTGGAGGCTCGACCGCTCCGCGGAGAGGTCGAGGAGGATCTGGTTGTTGTTCGTGATGTGGGGCGTCACCTCGAGGATGATCCCGGTGTCCTCGAACTGCACGTTCACCGTCGCGTCCTCCACCTGGGCGCCCCGCTCCAGCACGCGGATCGGGGTCCGCTCGCCCACCTGGATCCGGGCCCGGTGGTTGTCCACCACCTGGATGGAGGGCGCCGCCTGCACGTCCGAGAGCTGGTGCGACTCCAGCGCCTCGATGAAGGTGAACAGCGAGAAGTTCCCGAAAGCGAGCGAGGTCAGGATCTGGAGCGCCGGGGCGGCCAGCCGGTCGTTGGCGTTCGCCAGCGCGGCGATCGCGTCGCCGCCGATGTCCACGATCGTCTCGTTCGTCATCCGGTAGAAGGCGAAGTCCTCGTCCCCGATGCGGACGATCTGCGGCGGCTGGTTCGGGTCGGGAACCGCGATCGCGTCGTTGATCCCCTGCTCCACGAAGCCGTTGTCCCGCTGCTTGAGATCGTAGACGATCCCCAGCTCGTTCACATCCGTCCGGTCCACGAAGACGATCTTCGCCTCGATGGAGACCTGCGGGGTCCGCCGGTCCAGCGCCCGGACCAGGCTGTCCATCCGGGCCACCACGGAGGGGGCGTCCGTCACGATGACCGAGTTCGTGCCCTGGTAGGAGACGACCTGTCCCCTCTCCCGCGTGGCGAGCTCCTGCAGCGTGCGGGCGACCGAATCCGCGCTCGCGTAGTTGACCCGGAAGACCCGCGTCTCCGTCGTCAGCTCCTCGCGCTTCGCCAGGTTCTCCAGGTTGTCGACGATGATGATCCCGCTCTCGGTCGTGTTCCAGCCGAGGCCCTGCGCGGACAGGATCGCGCTCAGCGCCACGTCCCATGGCTGGTTCCGCACGTCGATCCCGCGGACCACCACGCCGCCCACTTCCCCGTTCGGTACGATGGAGACGCCGGCGAACTCGGAGAAGCCGGCGAGCACGTCCAGCATGCTCGCGCTGTCGAAGGCGACCGTGATGCGCGGCTGGTCGCTGGCCCGCGGGACGTTCCGCGAGGCCATCGGCTGGACCTCCGGAACGGCGTCCGCTCCCGCGCTTCCGGATCGCTCCGCCCGCGTCGAGCCCGCCGGCCCGGGGGCGGCCGAGCCGCCGGACGCGGGCGACGCGCCGACCGAGCCACCGGACGCGGCGTGCGACCCGCCGTTCGTCGTCCAGGGGGCGAACGCCTCGCCGGGGTTCGGGAAGCTGACGCGGAGGGTGCCCTCCTCACGATCCAGGCGGTACTCCATCGCCCGTGTGAGGTCGAACACGAGCCGCACCGTCTCCTCGCGGAACTGACTGGAGCGGACGCGGATCACGCCCCCGCGGCCGACGCCCTCGAACGTCCGGCCGGGAAGCGCGTTCGCCGCGTTCCTCAGGTCCAGGATCAGCCGCGCGGGGTTGGTGAGAAGGAAATCCTCGACCGCCACGTCGCCCTCCAGGACGACCGTGATCTCGGTCTCCCCCTCCACCTCGGCGATGCGCACCTCGCTCACCGCGCCCGTGGGCGGTCCCCACATCCACACCGTCATCACCAGGGGAAGGACGTACTTGGCGATCATCCTTCTCGCTCCTTGTTTTTCTTCACCTGAAGGACTTCCTGCCGGCTGATTCCGTACGTGGTGATCACCAGCCTCACCGCGTCGGAGGCGATGGCCGTCACCCGAATGTCCCCGAGCCGGTCTCCCTCCCGCACGCGGTAGCGGCGGTTGGTCTTCCGATCGGTGAACGTGGCCACGCTCCCGAGCTCGGGGCTGACCAGCACACCGTTCAGCTCGAGGTCCTCGAAGCGCGGCCCGACCCGCTCGCCGGCGTTGAGCGGACGGAACGGGTTGCGCCGTCCCTGCGAGGGGTAGTCGAAGATCTCGCGCTCGTAGATTCCGGGATCGGCCTCGCCGTCCCGGATCGCGGACTGCGCCGCCGCCTCCGCGGGGATGCCCGCCATCAGGGCGAGACCCAGCAGAAGCGCCGCGAGTGGCTCAACCCTCATCGTCCCCCCTCTCCGCGGAGTCGCCGCTCGGGGGAAGGACGTACGTCTCCAGCCCGAACCGCGCCCCCACCAACTGTCTGTCGCCCTGGATCTGTCGCGTCGGTCGGAGCTCATCCACCTGGGGCCGCACGATCCGCTGGAACGAAGCGACCCGGGTGAGGAACTGGCCGATGTCGTGGTAGTCGCCCTCGACCTCCATCTCCCACGTCTGGCGGAGGAAGTAGCCGGTCGTGTCCGCCTGGGCCTCGGCCGGGACCACGTTGATCAGCTCGAGCCCGAGCGACTGGCTCTCGGAGGCGATCGCCTCGTAGATCGCCGGCACCTCGCCGCGCGACGGCACCAGCCGCTCCAGGGCCTCGAACTGCCGCTCGCCGACCTCCAGGTCGCGGCGCAGCCGCTCGAGGTCCTGCATGCGGGCCTCGGCCAGCTCGTTCTGCCGCTCGATCGACTCGACCCGCTCGCGCAGCTCGCCCAGCTCCTCGCCTTTCGGGCGATGGACGTAGAGCCAGTAGACCGCCCCGATCGCCACGATCAGGATGAGGCCCAGGAACCGGTACTGGTCGCGCGGATCTTCCGGGAGAAGCGCCATGGCTCAGTCTCCGGTCGGCACGATGGGCGCCCGCCGCTCTAGCTCGGCCGTGTGCCGGTAGCGGGCGACGAGGGTGAACGCCTGCACGGACAGCCCCTCCACTTCCTGCTGCTGGCTGCCCATGATCCGGACCTCGCCGATGTTCGGCGACGCCTGGAGGTTTCGGACGAAATCCGTGATGGCCAGCGGGTTCCCCGCGATCCCCTGGAGCTGGAACGTCATCTCCGGGAGTGGGGAGAGCTGGCGGACGTTGGTGAGCCAGGCGATCTCCGGCAGGGCGCGGCTCACCTCGTCCATCACGCGCGGCCACACGAACCGGTCGCGGTCCAGCCGCTCGATCAGGGACATGCGCTCCCGGATGAGCTGCCGGCGCTCCGACAGGCTGTCGCTCACGGCGCGCAGGTCCGCCAGTCGGGCGGAGTCCGCCGTCGCCGCCGTGAGCCGCTCGTCCAGCTCGCGCGCCTCGGCCCGCTGCACGAGCCAGAGCGTCAGCGCCAGCACCGGGACGAGGACCAGGGCGACGATCAGCCCGGTGAGCCACGGGTCCTCTCCGAAGGAGAACCTCCGGAACGAGGGTAGTGAAGGACGGCGCGCGCTTCGCTTGCCGCCGGCCTTCTCTCGTTGATGCTCCGGAAGGAGATTGACTTCGATCATCCGCCCCTCACCACCGCCTGTGTGTCCCCCGACCGGCCTTGGTCAGGCCGTCCGTCGAAGGCCCAATCCGACCGCCATCATCAACATCGGAGCCATTTCCTGTAGCTGGACGAAATCCAGCGTGTCCGGCTTGATCTGCACCCGCTCCACCGCCGAGGCCACGTGGGTCTCGACCTGGAGGCGCTCCGCGAGCACCTCCGCCAGACCGGGCACGCCCACGCCCCCGCCGCACAGGTAGAGCCGACCCACGCCGGCGCCCACCTCGTGCGTCTCCAGGAACGCGGTCGCGCGCTCCACGCCGCGCGCGATCTCCTGCGCCCGGTCCATGAGGAACTCGCGAAGGCCCTGATCGGCGCTCTCCCCGCGGAGGGCCGCCACGGCCTCTTCCGCGGTGAGGCCCCGATCCCGCTGAAGGTCCAGCGTCAGGGAGCGGATCCCGAAGGTCAGGTCCCGGGTCAGCACCGGGACGCCCTCGTCCAGGATGTTCACCGTCGTGGTGTCGTGACCGATGTTGACCAGCCCGGTCACGCCCTGCATCGCCTCCGGATAGTTCACCTCGAGGGCGTTGTGCAGCGCGAAGGCCTCCACGTCGACGACCCCGGCGTCGAGCCCGGCCTGCTGGAGCAGGGCGATCCGGTTCTCGATCAGCTCCCGCTTGGCCGCCACCAGGAGGACCGTCATCTGGAGCCCCTCGGCCTCCGGGTCGGTGATCTCGAAATCCAGCTGCACGTTGTCCATGTCGAAGGGCACGTGCTGCTCGGCTTCCCACGGGATCACCTCCCGCGCCTCGGCCTCCTCCATGCGGTCCATCCTGATGAGCTTGATGATCACGTCGCGTCCGCCCACGCCGATCGCGACGTGCCGATGCTCGATCCCCTCGCGCTCGAACATGGAGGAGATCGTGTCCGCGACGAGGCCGGGGTCTACGACGTCGCCGTCTACGATCGCGTCGCCCTCGATCGGACTGATCGCGACGCGCTCGAGCTGCGGGACGTCCTTGCTGTGGTCGAGGACGGCCGCCTTGACGTAACCGCTCCCGATGTCGAGGCCGACGGACGACTTTCTGCGGCCCAGGCCGAACAGAGACATGAATGCGTCCCTCTTGCGTGCTCGCGAGGGCGGTCTCAGGCAGGACGACTCAAGCTAAACGGGACATTCGGGAGTGTCAAACGCTTCGCCGGCGACCTGCCGCGCGGGCGCAACACCGCTCCGATTCCCGTCGCTGGAGGGGGGTGGCACCACCCCGTCGTCGTCCCCTCCGCCCAGTTTTGCCACCTCTTCGTGAAACTACAGTCCCAGTCTACTCGATCGCCATCCCCGACGGCAGTCCCGCCGCCGGCTCCGGCCCCTTCCGGAGGGGCGCTGCCGCGATGCCGCACTCGGCCGCGACCGACCCATCTCCGGCAACGCTCCGACCTACATCGTCTCGAACCAGCTGCCCGGCTGGGCCGAGAGCGAGTTCAGGGCCGAAAGCGCCTCGTACACGTTGCAGCTGTGATAGCGGAAGGTCTTGGTGCCGTTGCCCAGGTCCGTCTCGTTGGGCGTCTCGCCTAGCAGCAGGTTGAGCCCGGTCACCGCCCCTCCGCGCACCGTCTGGTTCCCGTCGCTCACGATCGCACCGCCGACCAGGATGATCCCGTCCCAGCGGAAGTTGCCGTTCATCATCAGGTCGCCCCGCACGATCAGGATCCCGCGGCCGTCATCGGTCGGCCCGACGTCGTGCCAGTCCTTGTCCACGAAGGTGACCGGCCAGTCGTCGGACGAGACGGACGAGAAGTCCGGCCACGCGTCCGGCGGGATGTGGAAGTCCGGGGTCAGCACCGACCCGTCCAGGATGCCCTCCCAGTCCAGCCCGGTGCTCTCGAGCAGCGTCTGCGGATCCTCCTCGTGGATCGGGGGATCGCCCTCCGGCACCGGATCGCCGCCGCTCTGCTCGTAGCCGCCGGGCGGCACGGCCACGCCGGGCTTCGCCGGCTGGCCACCCACCGGGCACTCCGAGGCGTCCGCCTCGTCGTTGCCGTTCAGCTCTCCCGAGTCGCCGTTCTTCGTGATCCCGACGCCCGAAGCCAGGGCGCCCGGGACCTCCATCTCGAAGGGCGTGGTCAGGGCCACCGTGCCGACGGTCCGCACCGAGCGTCCGCCCTCGGGCGGCAGGTGCGTTCCGTGGGCCCGGACCAGGTACAGCCGATCCGTGCCCGCCGCCGCCGGCTCGTTCAGCGGCAGGGCCGACACGTTCGCCGTGCCTCCGGCCAGGCTGTAGGACGCCACGCCGGGGGTCCCCCGCTGGGTGGCCAGGTACGTCCACAGGGCGGCGTCCGCCGCATAGAAGGCCGTGATGGTGGCCCGCTGGTTCTGCGCGACCCGGTGGTCCGAGCTCGAGACCAGGAAGCCGGCCGTGGCGAGCGCGGTGAGGCCGACCAGCGCCAGCAGCGCCGCGATCAGGGCGAAACCGCCCTCCCCGGACCGTGCCCTCTCGCTCGTGCCGACCCGCGCCATCGCTCTCATGCCTAATTCCTCAGCGCCACATCGTAGGAGATCGAACGCTGCACGTCGTACCGGTTCGCGCCGTCGCCGCGCGCGGTCACGTCGATCCGGATCGTCCGCACGTCGGAGAAGTCGACCGGCGACACGGCGTTCTGCACGCTCCCGTCCGCCATTACGTACAGGAAGTTCGGGCCGTCCTCGAACGGCGAGACGAGCTCCTGCCCGTTCCGGAACACGGCCATGCCGTCCGTGAAGCTCGACTCGTCGAAGCGGTAGGTGAGCTTGCCGTAGAAGCGGACCAGCGAGCCCCGCTCCGGCACGCCGCCGAAGGCCGTGCCCCAGCCGCTCACGCGCCGGTAGTCGGCGTCCGCCCCCGTGTCCGGCGCCCCGCGCGACGTGCAATCCAGCTTCGGCACGGCTCCGGTCGCGTCCACCGTCGGCGTCCAGGGCTCGGTGCTCGCGTAGTGCCAGGGGGCTTCGTAGGGGCCCGAGTAGGCGCCGCCCCGGAAGCCCGAGGGCAGGTTCGCGTTCTCCACCTTGTCGTAGACGTAGATCGAGGCCTGGTCTCCTGCGGTGACCGCGCACACGACCGCCCGCTCCAGGTCGAAGCGGAGGGTCACGGAATCGGGCTCGGCGGCCATCAGGTCGCCCGGGGAACCCATCCGGAGCTCCGAGGCCATCAGGTCCATCGCCGCCCGGAGGCTCTGCTGAGCGTAGATCGTGTCATCGCTCTGGCCGTAGAATCGGTTCTGCCCGAGCACGAGCGACAGGATGGCCGCGCCGAGGACGCCGGCGACCGCCAGCGTGATCAGCATCTCGACCAGCGTGAAGCCGGCGCCGATCCCGGCCGGCGCCGGGCCGGGCCGCAGCCGGGCCGCCGTGAGGCGGGCCGTGGGCCGCCTGCCGCGCCGCGGGGCGCCCGCCACCGGGCGGCTCCCGTCCCGCCGCGGCCGCCTCACGGGCTCGGCGGCGGCGGCAGGGGCCGCTCCTTGTACAGGCGCGTGGTGAAGGTCCGCGCGCTCACGTGCTCCGACTCGACCGACACCTCCACCTCCTTCACCCGCGGCTCGACCAGCGTGACCGTCCGGGTCACCACGTACTCGCGGTTGCCGATGCCGACCATGTCCGTGCCGCTGGCGGCGGCGTCGAACCCTTCGCGCTGCACACGCTCCAGGACCTCCTGGGCCGCCAGCGACTGGTCCGTCTGCCAGGTCGACCAGCGGGTCTGCGCGCCGACGGACAGGCTGATCCCGGCGACCGAGAGCATGCCCACCGAGAGGATGATCAGCGCGATCAGCACCTCGACGAGGCCGATGCCGG
Source organism: uncultured Gemmatimonadota bacterium (assembly GCA_964613475.1). Taxonomy (GTDB): domain Bacteria; phylum Gemmatimonadota; class Gemmatimonadetes; order Palauibacterales; family Palauibacteraceae; genus CAZTGV01. Next base: position 20,756 of record CAZTGV010000022.1, on the reverse strand, counting down.
ACTGGTCGGTCCGGCGGCTCGCTCGGCCGCCGCCGATCGGACCCTGCGGTCTCGTCGTCCGACGTCTCGCTCTCGGGCTCATCCGTCCGCTTTCTTGATCGTGTAGCGCCCGAGCGCGTTCATATAGACCACCTGCGCCCGGTCCCGCCGGCCGACGGCCACCTCGACCCCGCCCCCGCCGACCATCAGGCCGCGCGAGTTGAAGGTCACCGAATCGCCGACCGTCCCGACCGCCATCCCGTCCAGCGGGAGCCCCGATTCCATGTCGAACGAGCGCCGGGACAGCACCGTCCCGTCCGCCGCCCGGATCTCGTAGGAGCGGTCCGCTTCGTCCGCGACCAGCGAGACGTTCTCCCGCCGCTGGATGGCGAAGCTGCGGGTCAGCGAGAGGTCCGCCGCGATCGTCCCGGCCGCCTTGCGGACGGTGATCGCCTCGTTGAACTCCCGAAAGCCCGCGTAGCCGAGCGCCAGCATGATGGCCGCGACGACGACCGCCGACATCAGCTCGATCAGCGTGAAGCCCGTGACGCGTGGATCCTTCCCTCGGACAGGTGCACGCATCGATCGCCGATCTCTCCCGGATTCGGTGTCCCGACATCGGGACGAGCGGTTCGCGGATCATCCGTCCGCGCCCTCCGGCGTCCCGCACGAAGGCCGTGGTGGGGAGGGGGCAAGAAGGCTGCCTCATCGTAAATACCGGAATAATAAGGACATGACTGTGGAGCCACCGCGCGTTTTGCTGCATTTTTTGCATAGCGCCGCACTTCTTGTCACCGGAGCGCGACGCCCCCTGGGCGGATGCGGCTTCATGGGCGCCCGGCCGCGGCGGTCACGTCCCGAAACGCTCGCGACGGACCCGCCCCAGGAAGTTGCTCACGAGACGGACGCCGCGGCGGCCCTTGTACAGGTAGAGGCTCCCGGGCGCCGCCTGTCCCCGGGCGTTGTAGCGGAGGGTGGCCGGGCGGAGACGGGCGGAGTCGAGCCGGACGAACGCGTCACCCGCCAGCGGGGCGATGAACAGCGGGCCGTCCTCGGAATCGTACAGGATCAGGTCCTGGTCCGGCCCGAGCCGCAGCCGGAGGATCTCGCGCCGGACGACGGCGTGAAGGCGGGCCCGCTGCATGAACGCCTCGGCCACGTCCGCCGAGCGCTCCAGCGACAGCCGATCGAGCGTGGCGCGCACCGCCGGCGCGGCCGCGGCGAGGAGGATGCCGGCGAGCGCCACGACGACCAGAAGGTGGACGAGGGTGGAGCCGACGGAGATTCTGGCGTCCCTGCGGATGAGGATCGCGGATGCCGCGCCCACCGTGTCTGCGAGGCGAGCCGGAAGGGGGACCTCGGACGGGTCCGCACCGAACCTCTTCGGCGGAGCACCGGACATTCGAAGCGTCGGAGTTCGGGGAGCGGCCGATCCGCTCCGAGGATGGACAGGAACGATCAACGACCCATCACCGGCGCGCCGGAAGCGACGCCGGTTTCCCGAGCTAGCAGGTCAGACCGATCTCGGAAGCCGGACCGACCGCGATGGAGCACGTCCGAACGAGAGAAATATGGGAAGCCGTCGCTTCCCAGCCGGTGGAGGTCACGTTGTCGATCGTCACATCGACGCCCGGCGACGTGGAGTACAGGTCGTTCAGAACCGTCACGGAGGTCGCGTACTCCTGCGTGTCCGATGCGTACGCTTCCTGGGCGGTGACCAGGTTCCGCAGATCCTGCCGGAGCGTGTTCACGAGCGCCCGCTCCCTCATCGTCTGCCATCCGGAGATGGCGACGGTCGCCAGCACGCCGATGATCACCATCACGATCAGCAGCTCTAGGAGGGTGAAACCCTTATTTCCGTGCGCCATTCGAACGTCTCCACTTGTTCGGCTCGCCGAGAGTGTCTTCGGCCCGAAGGAGGGGGGAGCAATCGATGTGCCGATGACCGCAAGATGTTACGCTGTACACGGTTAGCGGCTTTCTGTAGCGCCCGCGCGTCGCTTTCCGACCCTTCGGAACTCTCCAACCCGAGCAGAATGCAACAGTCAGCCAGCGACGGGGCGCGAAAGCGGCAGATGTCAGGCTCGCACGCGGGTACCGTTCTCGAACGGGCTTCGAACCTCGACATCCGACCGTCGGACGGGGGTTCCGCGCTCGGCGCGGCGGTAGCGGCGCCAGCCGACGGCGCCGAGGCCGAGGAGGAGCGTAGCGAGGGTCGCCAGTGAGATGCGCATCCCGGCCTGGACCGAGGCAGGCTCGTAGCTGAAGACGACCTCGCGGTCTCCGGGCTCGACCGGAACCGCTCGGTAAAAGTAGTTCGCCTGGAGGATCGGCCGCTCCGCGCCATCGACCCGAGCCCGCCAGCCCGGATAATACGTGTCGGTGAGCACCAGATAGCCGGCCACGGGTGTGGAGACCGCCACCCGCACCCGGCTCCCGGAGTCCGAAAGGATCCGCGCTCGACCGTTCGCCGACGGGCGATCGGCCGGATCCCGGTCCGCATCGGGCCGAGCCGATGCCGGCGATCCCCGTGCATCCCCCACGAGCGCCACGTCTCGATGCGGGTCGAATCGCGAGCTGATCGCCGCATTGAGCGCGTCCAGCTCACTGTCGAAGAAGCGAGGGTGGGACGCCACGTAAGCCCGCGGGACCGGATCGCGAACCGTATAGAGCCAACCCGGGATCGAATCCAGGAGCGTCCGATCGGTCCAGTTCTCCTGCTCGAGATCCGTCATGCTATACAGATATTTGACGCTGCCGAGGCGGAGCAGCCTCCAACGGTCCCGCGGCGGCAGCAGTCGAAGGAAATGCGTCTCGTCGGCCTCGCGGCGGAGGTGGATCGCGTCGCCCGAGTCGTGCGTGAGCACGCCGTGGTAGGCCCCGCTGTTCGGATGGAGGGTGTGCTGCCAGAGCCACTTGGATGCCTCCGTACCGAGCCCGGGCAGTGTCATGAACCGGTCGATGTCCTCGTCGAACGGCGTGGCGCGGTAGCGATACATGGAGGAGGCCATCTCCGACGAAAGACTCTCCGCCACCAGGGGGGTCGCCTCGAAGAAGGCTTCGTCCACGACCGGGGTCAAGTGCCGGTGCGCGAGCCAGAGGTCCAGGGAACAGACCGCGAGGACGACCAGAACGAAGACGCGCTCCCGCAACCAGCCGAGGCGATACGCGGCGACCGCCGCCAAGGCGAGGGCCAAGAAGATCACCGCGTGCTCGATCTGTCCCGACCACACGCCGTGGGCGTACTCGAAGTTCTCGAGGAAGGGACGATCCGGAAGGTGCGTGGCGACGAGTGCGCGGATGCGTCCCCTGCCCAGCGCCCAGAGCGCTCGGACGAGGGCGCCCAGCAGTAGCGCGCTCCCGGCCACCAGCGCGACCCCCCGGATGCGTCCGGACCGGTCCCGCAGCGCGGCCAGTCCGTGGCCGGCCAGCATGGCGACCGCGAATCCGGTGAGTACGAAGAAGCGCTCCGGATAGCGAAACGCCGCGAACCCCGGGAGCAGGTCGTACAACCAGCGGTAGACGGGGGTCCAGTGCCCGAGGCTGAGGACGAGGCCCACGAAGGCGACGGCGGACCAGAAGAGCGCCTCGGACCGACGACCGCGGTTGGTGAAGGCGGCCGCGGCGGGCACGAGGACACTGGCGCCCAGATAGATGGAGAAAAGCCACGGATCCATCGCGGTGAGCAGCGACTTGGTGCCGAATCGATAGACCGGGTCCTGGAAACTGGGCGGGACGGCGAACTCCACCAGGCGCAGGGGCTGCAGCGAAAAGCGCGTGGCGAGCTCGAAGGGCAGACCGTCGGCGCGTATGGATTCGCCGACGTATTCGGCCATCGGCAGGATCTGAACCATGGAGATCCCGGCCACCAGGGCGGCGACCACGATCATCGAACCGGTGAGGACGAGCAGGGGCCGGCCGCGCGGCCTCCCCCGCCCGGCGATCCGAAACGCCGAGTAGGCGGCCGCCAGCCCGGATGCCAGGAGGAAGGTGAGGGGTGCCCCGGCCAAGAACGAGCAGAGGTGGACGCCGAGCAATCCGACGAACGAGCCGATGCTCCGCCGCTCCACGTGATGCACCACGGTCAGGCACTGGAGGGGCAGCCACGCCGAAACCTGCAGGACCGTGAGAAGGTTCGTGAGGGACGCGTAGTAGCCCCCCAGCATGTAGGTCACCGCCGCGAGAAACGCCGAGGCCGGAGGCAACTCCACGCGGCGACAGAGCGCGTACGTACCGATCCCGCCGAGCGCGAAATGGGCCACCAGCGACAAGCTGAAGGACCGGAGGAACGGTAGGATCCCGTGGAGCCAGTTGGGGGGGTAGAAGAAGCCGGTCTGGAGGTTTGCCAGCAGCGGTGACCCCGTGCCGAGGAAGGGCGTCCACAGGAACCCCTCCCCCGATCGGATGGCGTTCCAGACCTGGCGGCCAAGCGGCACGAAGTAGAGCTGCATGTCCCGGGCGACCGGCACGCTGCTGGCCGCCCAGAGCTCCCACAGGAACGTGAGCGCCAGGGCGAGGATGCAGAGAAGCGCCGCCGCCCCCGCCCGCGCTCGGCTGGAGTCCCGCCCGCCCTGACGCTCCGGGGTTTGACCGGACATGGAAGCCGCCGTTTCGCCGCCTCCCGGTCCGCTAGGCAGTTCGGGCGCGTGGCCGTCGGGCGGCGATCTCCCTCCTGCGGTCCACGAGTTCCGCGAACGACTCCGACGCGAGCGGCCGCTTCACGGCGCACGCCCAGAGGTTCATGCCGAGCTCGAAGGAGCCTCGTTCGATCCCGGTCGAATCGAAGCCGCCCGCCGCCAGCAGGGTCGCGATCCGCTCGTGCGTGTAGGTCTCCTCGTGGTCGTCGATCTCAACGGAGCTGATCAACCCGCAGCGCGACAGGAGAGTCAGGAGCGGTTCCGTCCACCGGGCGGGCGTGGTCAGGACGTAGATGCCACCCGGGCGCAGGACCCGATGGATCTCGCCGACCAGGTGGGGAAGCCGATCGCTCCGAATGTGCTCGAAGACGGCGAGCATCGTCACGATGTCGAAGAACTCGGAGCGAAACGGAAGTCGGTCCGATCGTTCCACATCGTGTCTCAAGAGGGTGACGCCGGAGTCCGCGAGGCTCGCCACGACGCCGTCGTCCACCTGTTGGTCCAGGCCGTACTTCTCGCGGAAGGGCGAGCGGCTGAGGAAAAAGGGAAACGACCCGCACCCGATGTCCAGCAGACGGTAGGCACTCGGCGCGCGCGCGCCGATGATCCGATTGGCCATTCTCTCGCGCTGACGGGCCAGGACGTTCTCCAGCAACCCTCGTCCCCGCGTCACACTCGGAACCTTCATCCCCCGCCTCCTTCTCCTCCACCTGGCCGAATCCGATCCGTTGCCGCGGAGTGGCATTCGCTACGAAAAGGGCGCAGCGGCCGAAACCGCTGCGCCCTCTCTGCTGACTCGGTCATCCGGGAACCCGGTGACCTCGTCGCCTCGGTTCGATCGGGCGTCAGCAGGCGTGGATCGAGGAATCGTCCGGAGTGGTCGTATCCACGCACCAGGACGTCGACGAACCGCTGTGCAGGGCGGTGATCGTGTAGCCGTTGGTGGCGGTCGCCACGGTCACGGCGACTTGAGGACTCGCCTTGAAGATCGTCCCGTCACCCAGATCGGCCGTCCCGCCGTTGGTCTCGGCGGAGACACTCACGGCCGCGTACTCCTGGTTGTCCGCGAAGTAGCCCTCCTGCGCCGTCTGCATGTTGCGGATGTCGCTCTTGGCGGCGCTGTCGAACGCCTTCTCCTTCGTGCTCGCGAACTGCGGGATCGCGATCGCGGCCAGAATGCCGATGATCACGACCACGATCAGGAGCTCGATCAGGGTGAAACCCTGACTGTTCCTGACTCGGTTGAGCGTCTGCATTTCGTCCTCGCTGTTGGGGTTGGGACCCGGGGCGAACTCGCGTACGCCTGTAAACGTTGGAGGCTCTCGCCTCGACGGAGGCCCGCGCCTCCTGGCACCGGTGATCGGGCAACGCCCATGCCCCCTGCCACCCCGCTCCTTGGAGAACGGTAACTGACGGAAAGGCCGCTGCTTACGATGCTGTGGGACGCCCACCACGCAATCTTTTCACGACCGACGGGCTTGCACCTTGCACGAGCCTTCCCCTTCTGCAATCGCCGGAAGGGGCGAAAAAGGGAGGGAGACGTCGCGCGCGGTCCGCGAGCGCCCTTCGAGGGAGTGGACGGGACCCGAACCCCAGGCGCGACGCGGCCGAGACGACCGTCGGCCGGCGACCGCTCGACGCGCTGGGCTACACGTCCAGGTCGTACCGCTTGATCTTCCGGTAGAGCGTGCTCGGGTCGATCCCCAGCACCTCCGCCGCGCGGCTCTTGTTCCCGCCCTCCGCCTTGAGCACGTGCTCGATGTATGCCCGCTCGATCACCTCCATCGTCGGGTTCGGTGGCGGCGCGTCCCGGACCAGGGGGTCCGGCGCCTTCTCCCGGAGGCGGGGCGGCAGGGCGTCGACCTGGATCTTGGATCCGTTGGTGAGCACGACCGCGCGCTCGATCACGTTCTCGAGCTCGCGCACGTTGCCGGGCCAGGTGTACTCGAGGAGCACCTCCATGGCCTCGTCCGAGAGCGCCTTCGGCTCCTCGCCGCTCCCTTCGGCCTCCCGCTTCAAGAAATGCTCGGCCAGCAACGGAATGTCATCGTGCCGGTCGCGGAGCGGGGGAAGCTCGATCGAGATCACGTTCAGCCGGTAGTAGAGGTCGCTCCGGAAGCGGCCCTGCTCGATGTCGCGCTCCAGGTCGCGGTTGGTGGCGGCGATGAGCCGGACGTCCACCGAGATGGGCCGCGTGGCGCCGACCGGGATCACTTCGCGCTGCTGGAGCACGCGGAGGAGCTTCACCTGGGTCGAGGGCGCCATCTCGCCCACCTCGTCCAGGAAGAAGCTGCCCCCGGAGGCGGCCACGAACAGGCCCTCCTTGTCGCGCACCGCGCCCGTGAAGGATCCCTTGACGTGGCCGAACAGCTCCGATTCGAGGAGCCCCTCGGGGAGGGCCGCGCAGTTCAGGCTCAGGAAGCGCTGCTCCGAGCGGTCGGAGAGCTCGTGGATGTAGCGGGCGAACACCTCCTTCCCCGATCCGCTCTCACCCCGGATCAGGATGGTGGACTCGCTGTCGGCGACCGCCTCGGCCATCTCCAGCGCCTTCCGGAAGCTGCGGCTCACCCCGATCGGCTGCTGGAAGTCGCGCGCCTCGCGCGTGCGGATCTCCTTCTTCAGCCGCACGTTCTCGCGCACCACCCGCCCGAGGTCCAACGAGCGCCGCAGGATGGCCAACAGCTCCTCGTTCGAGAACGGCTTCTGGACGTAATGGGTGGCGCCGAGGTTCAGCGCCTGGATGGCGGACTGGAGGGAGGCCTGGGCGGTCATCAGGACCACCGGGGTGGCCGGGTTCCGCTCCCGGACGGCCTGGAGCACCTCCACCCCGTCCACCTTCGGCATGCGGACGTCGCTCAGGACCAGGTCCGGGGAGATCTCTTCGAACTTGTCGATCCCCTCCTTGCCCGACAGCGCGGAGATCACCTCGAACCCCTCGCGCTTCAGCAGGACGCTGAGCGTCTCGACCATGCTCTGCTCATCGTCGATGAGCAGGATCCGATTCGGCTCACTCATGGCGGCTCCCAACCCTCTCCGTTGCGTCCTCCCTGCCGGCCTCTCGGCCGGAGCGGTCTCGGGCATCGCGGTGGGCGGGGGCTCCAGCCACGGTCCAATGGGACGCGCCGGCGCCCGGCCCGCCCGGAACACCGGCCTCCGTCCAGCCTTCGGCGGCCGCCTGCTCCACCGGCCACCCCTGGCGGTCCAACTCCTCCCGCTCGCGCCAGTCCCGCCGCGGCAGCACGATCACGAAGGTGGCGCCGCGACCCGGCTCGGAACGGGCGAGAAGGGCCCCGCCGTGCGCGTGGACGGCGCGGTGCGCGATCGCCAACCCCATTCCGCTCCCCCCCTCGCGCCGCGTGTAGAACGGATCGAAGATCCGCTCCAGGTCCTCGGGGTCGATCCCCGGACCGTCGTCGATCACCCGGATGCGCACCGGCATCCCGGAGGCGATCTCCCGGGGCACCTCCTCGGGGCGGAGCGAATCCGCGACCAGACGGACCCGGACGGGCCGCTCGTGCTGTTCCGCGACCTGCACGGCGTTCAGCACCAGGTTCACCAGGGTCCGGTGCACAAGGTCCGGATCGCCCCAGAGGTCGTCAAGCGAACCTCGCGCGGCGATCTCGAACTCGGCGTTCGCGGCCTCGGGGCGCTGCCGGACCAGCTCCACCGCCTCCTCCATCAGCTTCGGTACGTCCAGCGGCTTGCGCTCGAACACGTCCACCCGGGCGAAGTCGTTGAACTCGCCGAGCAGGCGGGAGAGGCGGTCCGATTCCCGGACGATGAGACGGGCGAGCATGGCGCTCTCCTCGTCCTCGGGCACCGCGCCCGCGAGCTGCTCGACCGCGCTGCGGATGGAGGCGAGCGGGTTCTTGATCTCGTGCGCGAGGGAGGCCGACAGCTCGGCGACCGCCTCCAGGCGGCCGGCCCGCAGGTGGAGCTCCTCGAGCTGCCGGGCCAGCCGCATGTCCTGGAGCACGGCGGTGACCAGGGTCGGCGAGCCGGGGCGCTCGAGGAGCTGGGTGCTGACGCTGAGCGGGCGGCGCTCCCCCTCCCCCGCGCCGCTCCGCAGCACCTCGGCGGCCCGGTTCCGCACCGGGCGTCCGGCCCGGAAGCTCTCCCGGATCGCCGCCGACACCCCCGGCGCGCGCAGGTCCAGCTCCGCCGCCAGGTCCGCCCCCACCCAGCGCTCCGCGTCCACCTCCAGGATCTCCTCGGCGGCCGGGTTCAGGTAGACGGGGTGGCCCTCGCCGTCCATGGTCACCACGCCCGAGTCGATCGCCCGCAGGATGTCCGAGGTGCCGAGCTGGAGTCGGCGGAGCTGCCCCTCCAGGCTGCTGAGCTCGCGGCCGACCTCCCGGAGCTTCCCGCCGATCAGGCCGCTCGCGGTGGCCACTGCGGTGAAGATCCCCACCTGCGCCAGCACCGTGGCGTCCAGCAAGTCCGGGAAGGCGATCGACACCTCGCCCAGGTAGACCAGGCCGGTGGCCAGGGCCACCCCGAGCGCCGCGTCCAGCGGAAGCAGGAGGGCGTAGCCGGAGACGAGCGCGATGTACAGGGGCGGGCCGAGCACGCTCTCCGGGCCGCCCGTGATGTGCACGATCCCGGTGACCAGGGCGATGTCGAACAGGGCCTGACCGGCGATGAAGAGGCGCCCGGGCGGCGCGGTGCGGAGCTGGGTGTACCAGTAGGCCGCCGGCGTGAGGGCCAGGATGGCGGCCATGGCGGCGATGGAGACGGAGCGGGCGGTCGGGTCGACCAACTCCCCGGCCGAGAGCCACAGGTCTCCCACCAGGAGCGCCGCGCCGTACACGCCGAGCGCCACGGCCGTGCGACCGGCGAAGATCCAGGAGAGCACCCGCCGCGGGGCGATCACCGGCTTCCCCTCTCCTCCGCCATCCCGTCCTCCTCCCCGCGCCGCCCGTCCCCCGCCTTCGAACCCGCCGGCCCCCGCCGGCCGGCGCCGGCCGCCCGTCCGGCGCCGGACTCCGTCACTCCGGCGCGTCCTACCACTCCGGCCGCTCGTCGAAGGCGGTGAGCTGCACCACCCTCCCTCCCCGCACCGTGGCGGTGAGGGAGTGCAGCCCGCCGCGCCCGTCCGGGAGCGGCCGCCGCAGGAGCCCCCGCCGCTGCGCGGGCGAGGCGTCCGGCGCGCAGTCGGGCCACACGCCCAGCCGCTCCGCGGCGGCCCGCAGGCTGGCCTCGCCGGCGGGGAAGGACGCCGTCCACGACGCGACACGCGCGTCCGCGCTCTCCGCCGTGGCGTCCGGATCCTCCGCCGCCGCGGCCGGCGACCGGGCCATCGCCGCCCGGGCCGTGGTGTCCCGTCCACCCGCCGCGCTCGCCCAGGGACCGCAGCGGATCCGGAGCCGGATCCCGTCGCGCTCGTAGAGGAGCCAACGATCCGGGCCGGTCCACCGCTCGAGCCCGGGCGGGCCCAGCCGCTCGATCACCCGCTCCGCCGGCCCCGCCAGGAGCCCTCGAAGTTGAAGCGCGGGTCCCTCGCCGGCATCGGTCACGGAACTTCAAATAAACGCAGAATCGGCCGCCGAGGCAATGGAGGACGCGCCGCGGGAACCGCGAAATCCGCGGGGGCCGCGAGATCTGGCCACGCGGGCCGCGGGATCCCCGGCCCGCGTGGGTCGACGCGCCGGGCGCTCGGCCGGCCGGTCAGGCGCCGGCCACGGCCCGCAGGGCCACCCGCCGCCGGCGCGGCCCGTCGAACTCGCACAGGAAGACGCCCTGCCAGCGGCCCAGCACCGGGCGGCCGCCCGACACGATCAGGGTGAGCCCCGGGCCCACGAGGCTCGTCTTGATGTGGGAATCCGCGTTCCCCTCCCGGTGCCGGTAGTCCTCCCCCTTCGGGGCCCGCTCGCGGAGCCAGTCTTCGATGTCGCGAGCCACATCGGGATCGGCGCTCTCGTTCACCGTCAGCCCGGCGGTCGTGTGCGTGGACCAGAGCACGCACAAGCCCTCCTCGATCCCCTCCTCGCGGAGCGCCGACTCCACCCGCTCCGTGATGTCGACCAGCTGTTCGCGCTCCTCCGTCGCCACCTCGATCGTCCGCATGGGCTCTCCTTTCGTTTCCGGCGCGCCGCCGCCTCGATAGTTTCGCGCGCCATGGACCTGGCGCAGCTGTTCGTCGAGCTCCCGAAGGCGCTCCGGATCCTGGTCGTGGCGGTCCTGGCGCTGCTGGCGCACCTCCTCGTGCGCGCCGCGCGGCGGGTCATCGAGCGGGTGATGGCCCCGGAGTCGCCGCCGGGAGCCCCCGCGGCCGAGACGTTCGCCCGGCGGTACCCGAAGGTCGCCACCATCACCAGCCTGGTGGTGAGCGCCCTCACCTTCACGATCTACTTCGTGGCGGTCGGCCTCATCTTCGCGGAGTTGGGCGTCTCGCTCGCCGCGTACCTGGCCAGCGCGTCCGTGGTCGGGCTGGCGATCGCCTTCGGCTCGCAGGGGCTGGTCCAGGACGTGGTGATCGGTCTCACGCTCCTGTTCTCGGACGCCTTCGACGTGGGCGACATGATCGAGGTCTCCGGGCAGATCGGGCGCGTGGACGACATCGGGCTCCGCTTCACCACCCTGGTCAATTTCCACGGGCAGCGCGTCTACGTGCCGAACCGCAACATCATGCTGGTCGGCCGCTACCGCCGCGGGTGCATCCGGGCGTACGCCGACGTACAGCTGCCGGAGGGGTCGGAGGAGGCCGCCGTCGTGGCGCGGGTCGAGGCGGTCGCGGCCGGCCTGCGCACGCAGTTCCGCTCCATCCTGATCACCGACCCGGAGACCTTCGGCGTCTTCCGGGCGGATCCGGGCGGCTGGCGCTACCTCCGGATCAAGTTCCGGGTGTGGCCCGGGCAGGGCGCGCTCATCGAGCAGACGTTCCGCCAGCGCGCCCTGGCCGCCATGAAGGAGCTGGATCCCGACTATCCCGACTGGATGATCGCCGTCACCTACCGCGCCGCCTGAGGGCTAGGGCGTCCGCGCCTGGAAGCCCCAGCCGAGGCGACACACCTCGCCCTCCGAGCCCAGCGTGCCGGCCACCGAGTGGTCCTCCGCATCCCAGTAGGTGGACCGGGTGATGTATCCGGGCTCCCGCTGGGTCTCCTCGCGGCCTTCCCCGTACCGATCGGCGTAGAAGCGGCGCAGCCGGCGGTACACGCCCCGCGCCTCGTCGCAGCCCATGTTCCCGAGCATGTAGTAGAAGCTGTAGAGGGTGTCCCGTTCGAAGTTCAGCTCCAGCCGCGCCGGGTGGCCGAACAACCGGGTGGAGAGGACCGCCTCGGTGAGCGCTTCGCCCCCGGCGGCGCCGCCGGGCGTCTCCGGAAGCGCGGGACCGAGCGCCGGAAGCCGCTCCCGCACCTCGGCGTAGCGCAGCCCGAGCGGCACCTCCCGGACGAGGAGGAGCCGCGACTCCCGGTCGCGTCCGACCAGCCCGTCGGGCCCCTCCGACGCGTCCTCGGAGGGGCGTTCCGCGTCCGGCGCCGTCTCGGACGAGCCCGGGGCCGGCGCTTCGGGCGGCGGGTCGGGGCCGTCCCGATCGCCGCAGGCGGGCGCGAGGAGCGTCGCCGCGGCCAACGCGGCGGCCAGCGCGGGGCGCATCACGCGTCGGGCTCGCCCTCCCGCCCCCCGCCCGGCCCCTGGGCGCCCGGGGTCCTGGCGCCGGCGGCCGCGGGGCGCTCGCCCGCGCTCGCGAACTCCACCGCGAACATGTCCCACACGACGAGGAAGAAGGCCGCGATCACCGGGCCGATCACGAAGCCGGAGATCCCGAACGCCGCCAGGCCGCCGAGGGTGGAGAGGAGGATGAGGAAGTCCGGCATCTGCGTGTCGCGGCCGACCAGGATGGGGCGGAGGATGTTGTCGACCAGGCCGATGACGAGCGCGCCGCCGGCGGCCAGGATGAGCCCACGGATCACCTCGCCGGTGACGATCAGGATGATCGCCGCGGGCACCCAGACCAGGCCACTCCCGACGGCCGGCAGGAAGGAGAGGACGCCCATCACGACCCCCCAGAAGGCGGGCGCCGGCAGGCCGAGGAAGAGGAACAGGAGTCCGCCGAGCGCGCCCTGCACGGCGCCCACCACCAGGGTGCCCTTGATCGTGGCCCGGGTCACCTCCGCGAACTTGGTCATCAGGCGGCGCTCGTGCACGTCCCCGAGCGGCAGGGCCCGGATGATCCCCTCCACGAACCGTTCCCCGTCGCGGAGGAAGAAGAAGAGCACGTACAGCATGAGGACGAAGAGGACGAAGAAGCGGAGCGCGTCCTGTCCGATGGTGAGCGCCTGCGAGGCGATCCAGCGGCTCGCGCCCGCCGCGAGGCCGGAGACGCCCTCTTGCACCCTCTCGAGCTCGATCCCCACCCGGTCCAACTGCTCGGCCACCATGGGGGCGAGCCGCTCCGCCGTGCGCACCGGGGCCGCCAGGTCGATCTCACCGGCGGCCACCCGTTCGTACAGCCCCACCGCCTCGCGCGACACGGCCGCCCCGATCAGGCCGAGCGGCAGGATCACCGCGAGCAGGATGGCCAGCATCGTCAGGATGGAGGCGATGGCGCGGCGGCCCCGCACCCACGCCAGGAGCCGCCGGTAGAGCGGATGGAAGATCACCGCCAGCACGACGGCCCAGAAGATCGGCATCAGGAAGTCCCGGATGAGGCCGAAGAAGGCCAGCGTCGTGAGGACGAGCAGGGTGAGGAAGAAGCCGACCTGCAGGGGGCGGTCTCGCATGGAGCGCGTCAGGGCCGGGGGCAGCCCGAGCCGTCGAAGTGGGCGTCCACCGCGGCCATGCGCGGCACCGCGGCGTGGTAGGCGGCGTCCCGGGCGGACCCGGCCTCGGCCGTCCCGCCCGACCGGCCGAGGGCCAGCGCCAGGAACGCGTCGTCCGCGGCCCGGTAGGCGTCGGCCAGCTCGGCGCAGCCGATCGCGCCCGAGGCGAAGGCGGCGCGCCGCCGCTCGTACAGGTCGGCGGCGCGGCCGAAGCTCGCGCCCGGGTCGCCGGTCCCGGAGGCGGTGAGAGCGGGCTCGTCCGCCCCCGCGGCGGGGCGCTCCTCCGCCGCCGTCTCCTCGGCCGCGGCGTCGACGGAGGTGGCGCCGACGGCGGCGGCCCGCGCCGCCTCCCGACCCGACTCGCGGCCCTCCGTGCCCGCGGCCGCCCAGGGCCGCCAGGGCCCGAGCGCGACCGCGATCGCCAGCACGGCGGCGGCCGTCATCGCGCCCCCCACCGCCGCCAGGCGCCGGCGGCGGCGCGCCGAGCGCCGCGCGGCGTAGCGGTCCCCCAACCCGACGACCGCGTCCGGCTCCTCGGCCCCCGTCAACTCCGCGGGCGCCTCCACGGGGCTCGGCTCCTCCGGCTCCCCCTCGGCCCCCGTCGGCTCCTGGACCGCCTCCACGGGGCTCGGCTCCTCGGCCCACGGCGCCGCCGGAGACGTCCGCGGGATCGGCTCCTCGGCTCGTGGGGGCTCCGCGCCCTCTTCGGCCTCGATGGCCTCTTCCTCTACCTCCTCGATCCCCTCGGCGGGCCCGGCCTCCGAGGCGACCGGCGCCTCCGGGGCGGGGGCTTCCTCGATGAGGGCGCGCTCCGGCGTCGCGGAGGGCTCGACCCGCGGCTTCCGCGGCTCGCTCCTCTCGACCTCCTCCTCTCTCAGCGCCTCCTGAAGCACGGCCTGCCAGGAAGGCACGAAGGCCCCATCGGCGGCGGGACGCTCGCCCTGCTCCGGGGCGCCCGGGCGGACGACGCGGCCGTCGCTCTCGTAGTTCGTCCAGTGCATCCGCGAGAAGCGGGTCCCGTCCGCGCCCACCGCATCGAGAGGCAGCAGCTCGCGGAACGGATGGTACGCCTCGGGCGGACACGCGCCCTCGGTGCCGGGCACGTACACGCCGGCGAGGGGGCGGCTCGCCTCGGCCGCTTCCACCACCACCGGAGAGCGGCCGGGCCGCATCCGCCGCGCGTGGAAGGCGAGGTCCTCCGGGGTGAGCGCGGGGAGGGCGCTCCGCCGTCCCCGGTACCAGCCGACGACGGCCTCGTCCTCGCTCAGTCTTTCGTGCAGCGGCTCGAGGGCCCGCTCCAGCTCCCGGACACCGGATCCGTTGTCCAGCAGGTAGAGGGAAGGGAGGGCGCGCTCGACGCGGACCCAGTCCCGGCCCGTGCGAGGGCACCGGAGGAACCGACCGGCGAGCAGTCCCGCCGCGCCCGCTCCGCCGGATGCGAAGCGGACGCGAAGCTCTTCCAGGATGGACTGGAGGAAGACGACGGCCGTCTCGTCCTTCGGACCCCGGCCGGTGATCCAGCGCTTCCAGGGGAGCCACAGGATCGAGCCGTCCACGGGGATGGACTCGGGCGCGTCTCCCGCGGAGTCCGCCTCATCGAAGGCGAACGGGAATGCGCCGTGGCGCTCGTCGGGATGGAGCTCGTCCCTACCGGACACCTCCCCACCTCCTCCCTTCGCCCTCTCGGTCGGCGCGCCCCTGCGCGCCGCCGGTCGCGGGGCCGCAGCCGGGCGCCGCGGCGATCCCGGGTTCATCCGAGGACAAGGAAGTGTCGCCATGCCCCGCCTTTCGGGCAACCCCCGCCCCGTCAGAGGGTCCTCAGGGCTCGGCACCGCCTCCGTCTCCTCCGGCCGGGCGCGCGGAGGAGGAAGGGGCCCGAAGCTCACGGACCTCGCGGATCAGCCGGCGGACGACGAACGGCTTCGCGAGCACCCGGTCCACGTCCTCGCGCTCCGAGAGCCGCTCCAGGTCGGCGTGGGCCGAGATCAGGATCACCGGAACGCGGACGCCCCGATGCTTCAGCTCGTCCAGGATCTCCTCTCCGCTCAGGCCCGGAAGCAGCACATCCAGGATCAGCACATCCGGCGGCTCGCCGTGCGTGAGCCGGTCGAGGGCGGCGTCGCCGTCGGCCGCCGTCTCGACCTCCAGCTCCGTCTCCAGCACCAGCCGCAGACTCTCGCGCAGCGAAAAGTCGTCCTCCACCAGGAGCACACGGGTGCGTCGTCCCGGCCGCTTGCGGGCCGGCGGGCGCTCGAGGTGCACGACGTGGCCTCCTGAGGCGGCGGTGGTGCGGGCTCCTGGCCGACGCGGGTCGACGAAACGGAAGGCAAGGGACGTTCCAGGAGTCGGGCGGATCGTCCACCGCGGTCAGCGCGAGAACGTGCTACGGAGGCGCGCCAGCTTCTGCCGCACCCCCTCGGCCTCGGCCGCGAGCGGCGGCTCCGGATCGGAACGCAGGGTCAGGTAGCGATGATAGGCGTGGACCGCAGCCGCGGTATCGCCCACAAGGACGGCTACGCGGCCGCGCTCACGCAAGAACGTCGTACGGTACGGAGGAACGGTTACGTAGAGGGGATATCGGCGCAGGACCCGAAGCGCGCTTTCGAATTCGCCATTCCTCTCCAGCAGCCGGGCCAGCACCAGGTTGGCCTCGTGCTTGAGTCGACCCGGGCCCGGATAGCCGCTGGCGAGCAGGGAGTCGAGCCGCACGAGGCGAACCGTCGCGTCGGGCGCACCGCCCAGATCAGCCCGCCAGGTCGCCAGCAGCTCGGCGCAGACGAACGCGTCGACTTCTTCGAAGGCATCCCGGTCGCTTCCGAGCGCACGCAGCTGCCGGAGGATCGGCGTGACCGCGGCGGCGTCTCCGGCGGCGAGTCGCCACTGACCGAGGACGCAGAGGGCCTCCGCGCGCCTGCGAGGTGGAACAGTGGCCGGTGGTCGTGCGAGCTGCGCCGCCAGATCGTCGGCGGCGCGAGCAGCGGCGGCGGAATCGCCATCGTAGTGAAGCCCGTCGCGCACATCCAGGACGAGGCGCTCCAACGGATGCGGCCGATGAACCCGCGCCAGTGCATCGAGGTAGCGAGAGGCTTCGTGAGGGCGGCCTCGGGACCGGGCCAACCCGTACAGGGTCCAGCCGACTCGCCGAACGATTTCCGGATCTTCGAGTCGGCGAGACAGGAGCCCCGCCAACGTGTCCGCGAGAGCGGAATGGTGAGGGGCCATCTGCAAGTTGGCCAGGGAAAGCGTGAGGAGAGCTCCTCCCGCCGAATCCGCCCGCGCCAGTACCTCCGGGAGCGCCGCCGAGCCACGAGACTGGAGGCTCAGGACGCTGCGGATCTCCTCCGCGTGGAGGCCCGTCGACTCCTTCCGCAGGTATCGGCTTCCGTAACGACGTATGCCGACGGTGTCCCCCTGGAGGAGCGCCAGGTCGAAGAGGTGCTTGAGGGCGGGTAGATAGTCCGCGTCCAGCTCGAGGGCCCGGACGAAGGACTCGGTGGCGCGCCTCACGGCCGACGAGTCCGGGATGTCCTGGTACGCCCCGAAGTGGACGAGGAAGTCACCCAACCTGAACAAGGCTTCCGGGTTGTCCGGCTGCTCCCGCGCCAGCGCGCTCCTGGCCGCGAGCATCGCCGCGCCGGATGAGCGGGCGGGATGATCCGGGCCGATTTCGGCCGTCAGCAGGGCTCGATCCCGCGCACCGAGTCGCGCGCGGTGTCGCCAGGCCGTTTCGAGGGCGGGAAACGGCGGAGGCGCCCGCACCCACGTGGAGGCCAGATGCATCATCAGGGCTGCCACGGCGAACGTACTGTCCAGCCTCACCGCCCGAGAGAAGCCCGACACGGCTTCCTCCGGTCGCCCCCGACGATACGCTCGCTGGCCCTGCAGGTAGGCCCTCAACGCAGGGAGCGACGACGTGGTCAAAGATGCAATGCGCTTCCCTTCTCCGGCTTCGGCGGCCAGCAAGCCCGCGGCGAGCCGGTCCACCAACCAGGCCAGGCTGTCTTCCGGACCTTCCACCCTGATCGAGGGGATCGTGGTGGGTGATTCGGTGGACCGAAGGGAGGCAGTGAGCACCACGCGCCCCGCCAGGCTCGACACGTTTCCGAGCACGAGCCGGCCCGCGCCGAGACCGCGGGCCAGGTCCGCGGCCTCTTCCCCGGTCAGGTCGGTCTCATCCCCACCGGCGCGGCGCCAGGCACTGGTCAAGGTGCGTGGGTCGACGGCGCGTAGCTCCGGATCGCCGGTGAGCCTCGCCGCGAGCAGGTCCAGCATCCCCTCCCGAAGATAACCGAGGGACGGCTCCGCTCCCGCGACTCGGAACGGGAGCACGGCGATGAGACGATCGTCGAGCTCCCGTTCCATCCCGGCGTTACCCCCCCGTACGGCGAGCGCCACCAGGGCGGCGACCGACGCGGCCGCCAGGGCCGCGATGGAGAGGCGCTTCTTCGGAGCACGCCGGCGGCTCGGTAGCTCCGTGAGTTCGCCCAGGACCTCCTCGGCGTTCCGGTACCGGTCGGCGGCTTCCTTCCGCAGCAGCCGCCCAACGATCCGCGACACCTCCTCCGGCGCACCGCGTCGGAGCTCGCGGAGAGGCCGTGGTGATTCGTGGAGGATCGCCTGGATCAGGGCTCGGTCACCGCCCCCCTGGAAGGGCCGCTGCCCGGCCAGCATTTCATACGCGACGACGCCGAGGGACCACAGGTCGGTCCGCGGGTCGACCGACTCTCCCCGCAGCTGCTCGGGGGCCATGTACGCGACGGTTCCGGCCATCGGCTCCGGACGCGCGAGGCTCCCCCCAACCAGCTGCGCGAGCCCGAAGTCCAGGAGCTTGACTTCGCCGTGGTCGGTCAGCATCACGTTTCCGGGCTTGACGTCGCGGTGGACGATGCCCAGCCCGTGTGCGGCCGCCAGCGCCCGGCAGAGGGCCACCGCCACGGCCAGAGCCTCTTCGATCTCCAACGGACCCCGGCCAAGCCGCTCCCTCAGGGTCTCGCCCTCGTAGAGCGGCATGGCGAGGAAAGGCCGCCCGTCCTCCGTCTCCCCGATCTCGTGAATGGTACAGATGTGAGGATGGTCCAGAGCGGCGGCCGCCCTCGCTTCCGCCAGGAAGCGCTCCGCCGCCTGCCGGTCGGCGGCCAGGCGCGGGGGGAGAAACTTGAGCGCGACCACCCGGTGGAGGCGTTCGTCGTAGGCACGGTACACGGCCCCCATGCCCCCAGCCCCGATCAACTCGAGGATCCGGTAGGTCCCCACCCGTTCCCCGGAGGCCAGGTCGTGTCCGACCTCTGAGGACGACCCCTCCCGACGCTCGGCCCACGACGTCTCTGCCTGCTGTCGCAATCCGGAAACGTGCTCCTCCAGCCAGCCGAAGAAGACATCCGCCTCGTCCGCATGGCTCAGAAGGTCCAGGAGCTCCTTCGCCAGATCCGGACTCCCCTCGCAGGCCGATTGGATGAAGGCGGCCCGAAGGTGAGGAGGCCGGCGGAGCGCCTCGACCAGAATCGCTTCCGGATCGTTCCGCCCCTGCGGCGGTGTGGAGGAACCGGGACTCATGGGTCACAGGCCCATGTGGTACGAGAGAGGGCCCTCCATCCCTCTTCAGTCGCCATGTCCGGGCCTTCGCCACCCCCTGAACGGGCGGAAGCGACGGGGCGGCTGAGGGAATCTGGACGGCTTTTACGTGAACGGAAGTGGAAGCAGGGTTCCGATCCGTTCATCCGACGCACCGGAGGCCACCGATGCGCGCTCGTTGGAGTCTCGGCATGCTCTCGACCTTCGCCCTCGTCACCGTGACCGCCTGCGACCGGACCGCGATGGCCGCTCCGGACGTGGAAGGGGCCGGACCCGGCAGGTAGGCTGACTCGTCGGTGTCTCCGGACGGCGGCGAGAGGCGGTCTCGAGCCGAACCTGAAGCTTTCCTGACGATCGACCGAGCAGATCGACTCAATCTAGGCCCTCGGGCAGCGTCCCGGCCAGCTTCGACGCGATGAAGGAGGGAAGCCATGATCGATCCACGGATGCCCCGATGGGCCCGGTTCACTCGCGTCGGGAAGCGTGCGAGACGGCCGACATCCACACCGGTCGGAGAGCCGACATCCGCACGCGCGACGGAGCGCGCGGAGCGGCCTGCGGGGAGTCCGATCCTCGCCCTCTCGACCGTTCTCGCCCTCGCGGCCTGCGCGGGGGCCGGCTCGGAGCCGGGCGCCGACGGGCGGGCGGCGGCGGCCCGGCCCGACCAGGCTCGGACGGTCTTCGCGGTGCGGAGCGACCTTCCGGGTCCCATCACCGTTCACGCGCTGGCGGGCGGTCTGGTCGTGAGGCTCGGAACCGTCACCGTCGGGCGGGAGGCACTGTGGCCCGTCCCGCCGCAGATGGTCGGCCGAGGACGGATCGTCCAATTGAGGGCACGACCGGTGGGCGCTTCCCGATCGGTCACCACCGAGGCGTTCGCGGTCGGAGAGGGCGACCGGGTCTACTGGCGCCTGACGCATCCCCTGCCGAGTTCGATCGCCAGCCTGCGCGTCCGCATGCACCGCTGACGTAACCCGCGGATGCCTCGTCGCCGATTTTGCCCGGCGCGGGGCGAGAGGCTCAGCAGGGCCCTGGCGGGAACGACGAAGGAAGGGTGGGGAAGGCGACACCCGGACGGTGCCCCTCCGGCGCTCACGCCTCGCCTTCGAGGCTCCGGCGGAGGTCACGGTACAGCCACAGCCGTGCCGCGGTCCAGCCGCGCTCGACCGTCGCTGTAGAAATACCGAGGGCCGCCGCGGTCTCACTGATGGTCATTCCGCCGAAGAACCTGCACTCGACAATTCGGCTCTGGCGCTCGTTCTCCCTTTCCAGGTCCTTGAGCGACTCCTCCAGGGCCAGCAGGGCCTCGTCCCCGACCGCCGTCGGGTCGCTCGCCGCGCGCAACGGGAGCTCGGTGTCTCCCAGAGACAGGCGTCGCCGCCCGCCTCCGCGCTTCTCGGCCTGCTTGCGGCGGGCGTAATCGATGAGGATGTGCCGCATCGCACGCGAAGCGACCGCAAGAAAATGAGCCCGGTCCGACCATCGGGGGGCCGTCTGATCCACGAGACGTAGATACGCCTCATGGATGAGCGCGGTGGTGTCGAGGGTCTCGTCTCCCGTCCACCGACGGCGTCGGGCTCTCGCCAGGACCCGCAGCTCTTCGTAGACCAGGGGTAGAAGCTCGTCCAGTGCGCCCCGATCGCCCGCACGCGCCCGCGCGAGAAGCTCCGTTACCGGCCCGGGGAGGGTTCCACCCATACAGCAATGTGCAACGGGTCGGGAGCGGATGGGAGAGGAGCCCCCCCCCTTCCCCACCGCCAGGGCCGTCTCAGGTGAGCGCGCCCACCACGATCTCACACCACTC
>CAZTGV010000021.1:0-32265 GCA_964613475.1 uncultured Gemmatimonadota bacterium | reverse complement strand
GACGACGGTGAGGGCGACGACGGCTCACCGGCCGGCGGCCAGGACGACGAGGACGACGGCGGCGACGACGCCGGGGACGACGGGGACGACGGCGGCGACGACGCCGAGGACGGAGGCGATGCCGGGGACGACGGGGACGACGACGACGGCGGCGGCGACGACGAAGACCGTGACACCTCCCCGCCCCAGGCTCCCGGCGGGCTGCGGGCCGAGGCCGTGAGCAGCGCGCGGGTCGAGCTCTCGTGGTCGGCCGCGCGGGATGCGCAGAGCGGCATCCGTGGATATGTCATCTACCGCAATGAGAATAGGGTGACGCAAGTGACCTCTACTTCTTTCTCCGATGACGGACGGTCCCCTCGAACGACGTATCGGTACCGCGTGGCCGCGCTGAACGGCGCGGGCATGGAGGGCCCGCGCAGCGATCCGGTCGAGGTGACCACCCCCCGCCCGGCGAACGTGCCCCCGGCGCCCCCCTCGGGGCTGCGGGTGGTCTCCCCATGAGGCGGATGAGGCGGCCGGGCCGGGGCGCGCTCCGGGGGATGGTCCGGGCCGCCCCGAGGCCGGGTCCGAGCCTCGCCGTGGCGATCGCCCTTCTCTTCGGCGGAGTGGTGGGGCTGGGCGGTCAGGAGGGCGCGGACGCGGTCCCCCTCACCAAGAGCGACCTGACCCGCATCGTGGTGGGGACGACGTACGGTCCGGAGGAGGTCGTCCGCATCGTGCGCCGTAGCTGCCTCAGCTTCGACCCGACCGAGCGCGACCTGGAGGACCTGCGCCGACTCGGCGCCGAAGAGGCGGTGCTGGAGGCGGTCCGGGACTGCGCCACCCGGCCGGCCCTGATGGCCAGCGTCTCCCGCTCGACGATCGACGCCACCACCGGCAACATCGTGCGGCTGGACGTCGAGCTGCGGCGGGGCGAGGAGCCGGCGTCCGGCGTGCGGGTCGTGCTGGCGGGGAGCGGACGGCTCCCCGGCGGCACCGAGGGCGACTTGAGCCAGGTGACCGACGCGCGGGGCCGGGCGACCTTCCGGATCCCCGCCGGCTCCCGGGAGGGCCGCTACGCGCTGCGCCTGGCCACGCCGGGCGAGCGGCTGGAGGGACAGACCGGGCTACTGCTCGCGGTCCGCCCCGCCCCGCCGCCCGCCGGCCCCGCGCTGGCGGAGGCGGACGGGGCCGCGCCGGCCGCGGAGCCCGAAGATGCCGAGGACGCGGCGGCCGACGAGGGAGCCAGCGCGGAGGCCGGGGATGTCGCCGGCACGGACGACGCGGACGAGGCCGCCGGCACGGAGCCGGACGATGAGGCGCTGGAGGACCTCGCCCGGGACACGCTCCGCCCGCGGGGCGGGGAGCGCCCCGCCTGGGTCGACTCGATCGCGCTCGACCGCGGGACCCCCGCCGAGCGGGTCGAGCCCGAGACGATCGAGCGGGCCGAGGCGCGCGGGGAGGACGACCGTGACGAAGCGGGACGGGACGTGGAGGGGGCGGACGACGCGGGCCGTGTCGCGCGCACGGAGGCGGAGGAGCGGTTCCGCGCGCGGCTGGACCGAGACGACCGCGCGGAGGCCGAGGCGGGCGAGGCGGGGGACGCTCCGGAGAGCGAGCTGGACCGGCTCCGCCGCGCGACGGCCGAAGACCCGCAGGACGGCGAGGCGTGGCTCGCGCTCGGGCGCGCCCTGGCGGCGGCCGAGCACCCCGGCGAGGCGCGGGCCGCCTTCCGCCGCGCGGTGGCCGCCGATTCGAGCCTACGCCCCGAGGCCGAGGCGCAGCTGGCGCTCCTTCCCAGGCTGCCCCCCACGGTCGAGCTGAGCGTCTACGGCGGCGCCTCCTTCGAGCGCGGGTCGACGAGCGGCCTACTTCACGGGCAGATCGCCGTCCGGCCGCTGGCGCCGCTCCAGGTGTGGGCCCGCTACGACGGAGGTCTCGGCATGACCCTCCCGGCGCTCATCCGCGGGCGGGGCGAGCCGCGCACGGTGGCCGGCGGCGCGCGCGTCGAGTGGGGCGAGGCGAGCCGCTACGTCACGATCGTGGAGGCCGGTCGTCGCGAGGACGAGGCGGGCCTCCTCCAGTTCACCTACCGGGCCGAGCAGCGGCTGCCGCTCGAGGAGGGCGCGAACCGGCCGACCCTCGCGGTGGGCGCCTTCCTCGGCCGCTGGTTCGACCGTGACGACTGGCTGCTGCACGCCGGGCTGGACGTACCGGTGACGCCGTTCGTCGCCGTCCGTCCGGGGCTGTCCTTCGGCGAGACGGTGGGCACCGCGTTCGCCGAGCACGGCCGCCGCGCGGCCCGGGAGGCCCGCGCCGAGGTCTCGGTGGCGATGCGCCCGATCCCCGAGCTGACGCTCGTCCCCACCCTCGCGGTGGGACAGGTGGAGGATCGGGAGGAGGACGAGTCCGGAACGCTGCGCGAAGGCCGCTTCCTGTTGGAGGCGACGCTCGGCGAAGGGGTTCGGTTCCTGACCTTCCTCCGCCACCAGCGGCCGGCCTTCAGCGAGGCCTTCACCTCGATCGCGGCGGGCCTCCGGCTGGCGCTGGACGACCTGGACGGATCCTGAAGGCGCCGCCGGCGACTACGCTCCACTCCGGCGACCCGCGCGCGTAGCCGAGGCCGAGGCGCGCGTCGGCGGCCCACCGGCCGCGCGTCAGCTCCCCCCCGAATTGGGCCTCGCCCCGGTCCTCGGTCCCCAGGGGGACCCGGTCGCGGGTGCTGGCCCGTCCGTCCACCCCGAGCGAGAGGCGGAGGGGCGGCGCCGCGCGCCACAGCAGCTCGCCCGCGTAGACGAGCACGTCGTTCTGCTCGAACGGCTCGAGCGGCGCCTCCAGGATCGCCACCCCCACGTCCGCCGTCACCCGCCATTCCGCCGCCCCGTAGCCGCCGAGCAGGGAGAGCCGCACGTCGGTCGTGTTCGTCCCGATCCCCTTCCGCTCGTCCGTGTTCGGGAGGGTCACCTCCAGTCGTCCGCCGGCGCTCGCCCCGAGCGCGCCGCCGAGCGGCGCCAGCGTGAGGCCGACGCGGAAGTCGCCCACGTCGGTGGGGGAGCCCTCCCGCGCCTCCGGCTCCAGGGGCACGGAGGAAGGCCCGCGCCGGTCCACGGAGAGGCGGCGGTACAGGTCGCCCCGGATCTCGAGCAGGGCGCGGTCGGCCGGCGCCCAGGACAGACCGAGCTGCCCCAGGCTGAGGAGGTCTCCGGTCAGGCCGGAGAGGGGGAAGTGGCGGTCGGCGCCCATGGAGGCGCCGACCCCGAAGAGAAGGTCGCCTCGCGCCACCTCGGCGACCGGCTGCACGGGGGGATCCCGGCGCGCCTGGGCCTCCAGCGGTCCCGCGCGAACGAAGAGCGCCAGGAGCAGGACCGCCGTCCCACCCGCGCGCCGTGCTACTTCCGGCCGCCTCCGTCGAGGGCCTGGACCAGGTCGGTCACATACTGCTCCACGTTGGCCAGGATCTCGATCGTCTCGGCCTTGCCCTCGGCCGCCGCGATGTCCTTGGCGAACCTCAGCAGGCCCTCGCGAACCACGTTCCGGTCGATCTCCTTGCCGCGCCGTCTCTTCCGCGAGCGCCGGCCGGTCTTCGGCGCCAGCTTCCGCTTCACCTGGAGCGGATATTTCGCGTGAAATTGACGCAGGCTGAGCTCGCCCACCGAGGAATCGACCTGCTTCGCCTTCTCGAACAGCTCCTCGTTGGAGATGTTCGGGTTCTTCTTGAGCTGCTTCTCGACCAGCTCCATCACCTTGTCGACCTTGTCGTCCCCGGCTGCAGCCATGCATCCCCCCTTCATCTACGGGTCGGGCGCTCACGTCACGGCGAAGACCGGCCGCCGGATCTCTCCGGGGACGGCCGGCACCCGAGAGCCCGAGAAAGCTCGCGAACGAGCTATATCTGGCCCGTTCTCTAGGCATTGTCAATACGTGCCCTTCAAGGTCGCTGTAAGATTCGGACCCTTTCGGTCATCATATGAAGGGTTGGTGTGCTCCTGTTCTTCCCCAGGGGCGATGTCGGCCACGCGCGGCCCTGGGCGGCGCCCACTGTCGCGGCCTCACCCCCCTACCTCCTCCCCGACGGGGATCGGGTTCGCCGCAGCCGCCGAACCGGCCTGCGCGCCCGCGGAATCGGCTGCCGCCGCGCCCGCGGAGCCGGCCTCGCTCCTTGTGAGGGAACCCTCGCCGCCTGACGTTTTCTCCATGAGCCTGGAAGCGCTTCTCACGCTGGCCGTCCTCGGCATGGCCACCGGCCTGTTCGCCCTCGACATCCTCAGCCCCGACGTCATTCTGCTGGCGGCGCTGGCGGTGCTCACGGCGGCGGGCATCGTGGACCTGGACACGGCGCTGCACGGCTTCGCCAACTCGGCCCTGCTGGCGATCGGATCCCTCTACGTGGTGGCCGCCGGCCTCCGGGAGGCCGGGGTCCTGGAGCGCGCCGGGCGCCTCCTGCTCGGCCAGTCCCGGGACCTGCGCCGGGTCCTGGCGCGGCTGACGACGGGGGTCGCGGCCTGCTCGGCGTTCCTGAACAACACGCCGGTGGTCGCGATGGGCATCCCGGCGGTCCGTGCGTGGGCCCAGGAGCGGGCCGTCCCGCCGTCGAAGCTCCTCCTGCCGCTCGCCTTCGGCTCGGTCCTGGGCGGCGTCTGCACCCTCATCGGCACCTCCACGAACCTGGTCACCGACGGGCTCCTGCGGCGGCAGGGGATGGAAGGCCTCGGGTTCTTCGAGCTGGCCGGGGCCGGGCTGCCGGTGGCGCTGGTGGGAATCCTATACCTCATCGTCGTCGGTCCTTCCCTGCTGCCGCCCCGTGAGGAGATCCGGGCGGCGGAGGAGCGCGAGCAGGCCGCCCTGCTCGAGCTGGAGCTGGCGGAGGGCTCGCCCCTGGCGGGCCGGACCGTCGTCGACTCCGGCCTCGAGCGGCTGCCGGGCCTCTCCCTGGTGCGGATCGACCGCGGCGGCCGACGGCTGGGGCCGGTGCCTCCGAACGAGGAGCTGGCCGAGGGGGACCACCTCTTCTACGCGCCCGACGGCTCCGACGGGGACGAGCGGAAGCCGGAGCTCGACGCCTACCCGGGCCTCCGACTGGCGCTCGGCCGCCGCGCGGGGCCGGAGGAGACCGCCAAGGAGCTCCACGAGGCCGTGGTCCGGGAGGGCTCCTCGCTGGTCGGCTCCCGGGTGGAGGACGTGGGCTTCCTGGAGCGCTTCGGCGCCGCCGTGACCGGCGTGCGGCGCGGCGGCCGCCGGCTGGAGGAACGGCTGGGAGAGATCGCGCTCCGCCCGGGCGACACCCTCATGCTCGACACGGGACCGCGCTTCCGGGAGGCGTTCGAGGACTCGCCCGAGTTCTTCGTGGCGACCGAGGCGGGCGGCCACGGCGAGCGACCGGCCCCCGAGCCGCCGCGGGCCGCCGAGCGCCGGGCGGGCGGGAAGGTGGCGATCGCCATCCTGGCCGGCGTGATCCTCCTCACGGTATCGGGCGTCTTCCACATCGCCCTCTCCGCCCTGCTCGGCGCCGTCGCCATGGTCGCCTTCGGCCTCCTCACCCCCGGGGAGGCCCGGCAGGCGGTGGATTGGTCCGTGCTCCTGGTGATCGGCGCCGCGTTCGGCCTGGCGGCGGCGATGGAGACGAGCGGCGCGGCGCGGGCGCTGGGCGGCGCGATCGTGGACGCGAGCGGGCGGCTCGGGCCCCACGGCCTGCTGGCGGGGGTGATCCTGGCGACCATGGCGATCACCGGCCTGGTGACGAACAACGCGGCGGCGGCGCTCATCTTCCCGATCGCGCTCTCGGTCGCCGCCAGCCAGACGCTCGATCCGCGGCCGTTCGTGATCGCCATGACGGTGATGGCGTCGCTGCCGCTCTGGACCCCGCTCGGCTACCACACGTTCCTGATGGTGTACGGGCCCGGGAACTACCGCTTCACCGACTTCACCCGGCTGGGGCTGCCGCTCCAGCTCCTGCTCGGCATCGTGCTGGTCCTGGTCGTGCCGCGGATCTGGCCCCTGTAGCGGCAGTCGCGGGTCAGCCCGCGTCCTGCTCGCCGCCATCGCCGCGCGAGATCTCGATCTCGCGCTCGGTGACGTTGAATGGGCCCGGCACCGGGCCGCCCTCCGGATCCAACAGCTCCAGCCGGATGCGCCGCGTGCCGTCCGGCAGCCCGAGCAGGTAGTGCGGCGCCCAGCGCCGGATGGTGCCGACCTCGGCGCCGTCCACGCTCACCCGCACCGCGTGGCCGCCCTCTCCGAGCTCCACGTTGGTCAGGTAGAAGTCCACCATCACGCTGTCCGCGTCCGCCCCCTCGTACGCTCCCTTGGGACGGCTGTAGGTGAGGAGCGGCGCCTGCGGATCCAGGGGCGAGGTGGCCGAGTCCCCGACGAAGAAGGGCGTCATGGCGAAGGCGCCGTCCGACTTGACGCTCTCGTGCCACGCGCGGGACGGAAAGGCGCGGAGCACGTGCGCGCCCGGCTCCAGGTCGTCCAGGGCGATCGGCTCGGAGAGGTCGTAGATGGCCTCGTAGGGGCGGTTGTCCACGATCACGTGCACGTGCTGTCCGTCCCCGGAGACGGCGATCCCCCGCTCCTCGGCGCCGGGCGTCTGCGCCCCCAGCTGGAAGCCCCGGATCTCCAGTCGCGCCTCGACCTCGCCCTCGTCGAACACCTGCCCGTCGATCGGGGAGGCGATCGTGAGGACGACGTCGCCGAGCTCGTCCGGCCACCGCTCGCCTTCCACCAGCCGGACCTCCCCCATCTCGTCGGTCGCCGCGCCCCCCTCCTCCCCGCCGTCGGGAGCCGGGCAGCCGAGCAGGAACGGCGCGACGGCCGCGAGGACGAGCCATGCCTGATCCTTCATTGCCACCTCCTGGTCTGAACGCGCCTGGCGGTCGACACGCCGCCAACGTACGGCCGGCGTGGCGCCCCTCCAAGGGAGCGCTCTACGTTGACGCCGCTCGAACGTGGACACCCGCCCGAACGTCGACGCCCGCCCGAACGTGGACGCCCACGCGAGCCGTGTGGGCGGGCGACCGGCCGTGCCCCGCGACGCCTGGCGCGGGGAGGAGAAGGAGAGAAGGAGAGCGCATGGTCCGACACGCCCTGCACGACCTGCCGACCGGCCCCGCGCCACCGGAGGCGCTGAACGCGATCGTGGAGATCCCGCGAGGCTCCCGGAACAAGTACGAGCTGGACCGCGAGACCGGGCTGATCCGGTTCGACCGGCTGCTCTACAGCGCCGTCTATTACCCGGCCGACTACGGATTCCTCCCCCGGACGCTGGCCCTGGACGGGGATCCGCTCGACGTGCTCGTGATGGTGAGCGAGCCGACCTTCCCGGGCTGCTTGATCGTGGTGCGGCCGATCGGCTTGTTCGTGATGGAGGACGAGAAGGGCTTGGACGAGAAGGTACTCTCGGTGCCGGTCAAGGACCCGCTCCAGTCGCGCTACCGCGGTCTTGACGACGTGGCGCCGCACTTCCTCAAGGAGGTGCAGCACTTCTTCTCCATGTACAAGGACCTGGAGGGCATCCGGACGCACGTGGCCGGCTGGAAGGAGCGGGGGGAGGCCCTCGATCTCGTCGAGGCCTGCATGAAGCGGTACCTGGAGTCGGAGAACCCGGAGGAGCGCCCGTGAGGGGTGGCCGCTGATGGGCGGGGCCGCCCTCCCGTGAGGACGGAGGCCGGGCCCGGTCCGAAGCCCGCGGGCGCCGGTCCGGCCCGGGACCGCCGCGCGGACCTGGCGATCGCCGTCGTCGTCCTCATCTGGGGCGCCAACTTCTCGGTCGTGAAGGCGGCGCTGGCGGACTTCCACCCGCTCGCGTTCAACAGCCTGCGCTTCGTGCTCGCCTCCGTCCTGCTGGCCATTCCCCTGGCGGCGCGCGGCCCCGGCCTGCCCTTCGCCCGTCGGGACTGGCTCCCGCTCCTGGGCCTGGGGCTGCTGGGGAACACCCTCTATCAGGTGCTCTTCATCTACGGGATCGACTGGACGCTGGCGGGGAACGCGTCGCTCATGCTGTCCACCGTCCCGGCCTTCGCCGCCCTCCTCTCGGTGTGGATGGGCCACGAGCGAGTGGGTGCCGGCGCCTGGGCCGGGATCCTCGCCTCCTTCGTCGGGATCGCGCTCGTCGTGTGGGGCGGCGCCCGCGCGGTCGCCTTCGGCGCCAGCACCGTGCGCGGCGACCTGGCGATGCTCGGCGCGGCGGTCGGCTGGTCCGTCTACACCGTGGGCTCGAGCCCCCTGGTGCGCCGCTACGGCGCGCTGCGGGTGACCGCCACCACCATGTGGCTCGGGACGGTCGGGCTCCTCCTCCTTTCGGTGCCGAGCCTGGGCGCGCAGGATTGGGGCGCCGTGCGGCCGGTGGCCTGGGTCGGGCTGGCCTACAGCGGGGCCCTGGCGATCGCGCTCGCCTATTCCCTCTGGTACTTCAGCGTGGGGCGGGTCGGGAGCAGCCGCACGGCCATCTACTCGAACGGGATCCCGATCGTGGCGATCGGCGTGGCCTGGCCAGCCCTGGGCGAAATCCCTACCCTTCTGCAGTTGGCGGGCGCCGCCGCGATCCTCGGCGGCATCACGCTGGCGCGGCTGGCACGGGTGGAGCCCGGGCCGGCGCGCCGGCTGCCGCCGGAATAGGCGGCGGCGCGCGAGCGACGGCCCGGCCGGACGCTGGAGACCCGGATCGACGAACGGGCGCCCGAGCGAGGGGGCGCCCTCGGGTCCGGTCGGCCGAACCTCGGGCGAGGATCGGAGTACACTGAACGGCCCGCCCCCCGGCGGGACCGAGGTGCACGGAACTTCAGAAGGAGTCGACGCGCGGACATGGCGAGAGGAAAGCCCCGGGTGAAGGTGGTGCGGCGGCTGGGCACGCCGCTTCCCGGCCTCACCCAGAAGGACCACGAACGGCGCCCCTACCCTCCCGGCGAGCACGGGAGCGGGCGCCGTCGCCGGAAGAGCGAGTATCGGGAGCGGCTGGAGGAGAAGCAGAAGATCCGCTTCAACTACGGCGTCACGGAGCGCCAGCTCCGCCGCTACTTCGAGCGCGCGAAGAAGCGGCCCGAGGCGACCGGCGAGGCGCTGCTCGAGCTCCTGGAGCGCCGGCTGGACAGCGTGGCGTTCCGTCTCGGCTTCGCCCGCACGATCCCCGGGGCCCGGCAGCTCGTGACACACGGCCACGTCCTGGTGAACGGCGCCCGGGTGGACCGGCCGAGCTACGAGGCGCAACCCGGGGACACGATCTCCGTGTCCGAGAAGGCGCGCGAGAACCCGCACGTGCGGGAGTCGGTGGACGCCGGTCCGCGCGTGATGCTCCCCAGCTACCTGGAGCTGGACCCGGACGACCCGTTCGAGGGCCGGGTGATGGGCCTGCCCTCGCGCAGCGACGTGCCGGTGGTCGTCAACGAAGCGGCGGTCGTCGAGTTCTACGCCCGCTGAGGCGGGCGCGCCCGCGCGTCGCATGGCGACGCTCGCCGAGCTGGCGGAGCGGCTGCACGGGATCGACGGCAAGGGATACGGGGCCTACAAGCGGATCCGGGGCGCCTGGGCGGGCCCCGATTTCACCCTCCACGTGGATCACGTGCAGGGGGACCCCTACGCGACGCCCAGCCGACTCCGCTTCCACCTTCCCCCCGAAGCGCACGGCATCCCGGACGAGGCGTGGTCGAACGCCCCGCGGCGGATCGCCCTCTGCGACTTCCTCCTCCGCGCCTTCCGGGAGGCCTGCGACCGGTTGCCCCGCGTCTCCGGCTCGGGCAAGTCCGGCACCGTCCGGGTGTCGGTGGACGGCCCCGCGGTCGTGGAGCGCTCCGGCTGCGCGCTGGACGGGGAAGGCCTCCACCTCCGCTTCCGGGTCGGCCTGCCGGCGGGCGGACGCACCTGCTTCGGCCACTCCGCGGCCGACCTCCTGACCGAGCACCTCCCCCGCGCCCTGGACGCCGTGCGCTGGGAGGCGGTGGACCGAGACTCCGCGTGGAGCTGGATCCGCACCACCGAGGACCACGCGCGGCTCCAGGAGGGGCTCTCCGATCGCGGGCTGGTCGCCTTCGTCCGGGACGGGAGCGTGCTGCCGCGGCGCACCGGGATCAGCGCCGCGCCGCTCGAGGACGCCGTCCCGTTCGAGAGCCCGCGCGCGCTGCGGGTGACGCTCCCGACGCTCCACCACGGCGAGGTCACCGGCCTCGGGATCCCGCGGGGGGTAACGGTGATCACCGGCGGCGGATTCCACGGGAAGACGACCCTCCTGGAGGCGCTCCAGATGGGCGTGTGGCCGCACGTGCCGGGCGATGGGCGCGAGTGGACAGTCACGGTCCCCGACGCGGTGAAGGTGCGGAGCGAGGACGGCCGGGCGGTCACCGGCGTGGACCTGCGGCCCTTCATCCGGGACCTGCCGCTCGGCCGGGACACGGCGGCGTTCACGACGCCGGACGCCTCGGGGAGCACCAGCCTGGCGGCCGACATCCTGGAGGCGCTCGAGGCCGGCACTTCCCTGCTCCTCATGGACGAGGACACCTGCGCGACGAACCTGATGGTGCGCGACGCCCGGATGCAGCAGCTCGTCCGCAAGGAGCCGATCACGCCGCTCATCGACCGGGTGCGGGAGCTCGCCGAGCGCGGAACGAGCGTGGTGCTGGTGACCGGCGGCGGCGGCGACTACCTGGAGGTGGCGGACACGGTGGTCCTCATGGAGGACTACCTGCCGCGCGAGGCGGGCGAGGAGGCGCGGCGAGCGGTGGCGGAGCACTCGACGGGGCGGCGGACGGGCCGTCCCGAGCACCCGCTGGCGCCGACGGACCGGGCGCCGCGGCCCGGGAGCGTGGACGCGCGCGGCCGGAAGGGGAAGCCGCGGATCCGGACGCGAGGGCCCGACCGGGTGCAGTTCGGGAGCGAGGAACTGGATCTGTCGGCGGTCGAGCAGCTGGCCGACTACGGCCAGGCGCGGGCGATCGCCGGCATGCTGCACGAGATCGGGCGGCGCAGCGACGGGGCTCGCACGGTGCGCACGCTGGTGCACGAGGCGGTGGAGCGGGCGCGGAGCGACGGGCTCACGACGGTGGAGGACAGCCCGGAGCTGGCGATGCCGCGGCCGCAGGAGGTCGCGAAGGCGCTGAACCGGCTGCGGTCGCTGGAGGTTTGCTGAGCGGCGCCTCGCCCGGGCCGGCCGACGCGAGCGGCGGCACCGCGCCCAGGTCCGCCGGCGAGCGTGGTACGCCTTGTCAGCTCGCGGGCTCGTCGGCGCTCGCCACGTCGTGGTACTCGACCTCGAAGCGGATCGGCTGCGCCACCCACACGCCCACCGGAATCGTCCGGTTCAGCGCCGGACGGTACCGCATCCGACGAGCGACCTCCTGGGCGACCGAGTCGAAGGCCGCCTGACCGCTGGACCGGCGGAGCTGGAGGCGGAGCACCCGACCGCGATCGTCCACGTACAGCCAGAGCAGCACCGCGCCATGGACCCCCTCCTCCCGCAGCGCCGGCGGATAGGCGTCGTGGAGGAGGCCCCGTACCTCCTCGGCGTTCAGCAGCCGCGGCGGCGTGTCGTGGGGGATGAAGGGCGGCGCCTCCGCCCGCTCCGGCTCGGCCGCGACCGGGACCCCGGGGCGCACGACCTCGGGAGGCGGGGCGGGAAGCTCCAGCGCCGGCGGCGTGACCACATCCTCGGGGCGCTCTGCCGGCGGCAGGACGACCAGCTCGGGGGGCGACGACCGTCCGTCGGCGGCCGGGGCCTCCACCGCCGTGGAGAGGAGCAGGAAGCCGAGGTGGAGCAGGAGCGAAGCGACGAGGCCGACGCCGAGGGCGCGCGGATAGCGGCGGCGGTCGGCGCGCTGGGTGGACGATTCGTGCATGCGACCCCCTCG
Source organism: uncultured Gemmatimonadota bacterium (assembly GCA_964613475.1). GTDB lineage: Bacteria > Gemmatimonadota > Gemmatimonadetes > Palauibacterales > Palauibacteraceae > CAZTGV01. Next base: position 20,455 of record CAZTGV010000021.1, on the reverse strand, counting down.
GTCACGGCCGCGGAGCGGGACCGGCGGCCTCTTCCCTCGCCGCCTGAAACATAGCAGAGAGCGGGCCGCGACGCCCCATCCAATTCCCGGAGGGGCGACCCATCCGATCCCGGCCGCCGCGGGCTACGCGCGGCCCCGGCCGCCGCGCTACGCGGGGGGCGACGTGGCGCCCGGCCGGAGCGCCTTGCGCATGATGGGGCGGGTGGGCGAGCGGCGCGCCACCTCCTCGAACCCCGCGCGTCGGTAGGCGGCGGCGAGTCCCGTCCACACGAAGGCGTCCGGGGCGGGGCCGTCCGCCGGCTCGACCGGATAGCCCTCCAGCCAGTCGGCGCCCCGCGCCGCCGCGTAGTCCGCCGCGCCGCGCAGCAGGGCCACCGACACCCCGCGCCGCCGCTGCGGACGCTCCACGAACAGGCAGACGACCGACCAGATGGGCCGCTCGTCCACCGGCTTCAGGATGCGGGAGTTCTCGAGCCGGGGATACGCGGCCCGCGGACCGACCGAGCACCAGCCGACCGCCCGACCCTCACGGTAGGCCAGCAGCCCCGGCGGTTCCCCCGAGCGGACCAGCGTCCGGAGGGCCTCGCGGTTCTCGACGCCCTTGCCCGCCTCGTACGCCCTGGCGCTCCGGCGCCAGTACATGCACCAGCACCCGGCACAGGCGCCGCGCGGGCCGAAGAGCGCTTCCAGGTCCTCCCAGCGCTCCGGCGTGGCCGGGAGGCATTGCACGCTCGGGGGCATCACACGCTCAGCCGGGCCGCGCGCTCGAGTCGGGACACCGGCCGCTCAACTCGCGGCCAGCAGGTCCTCCCGCCCCTCCAGGGCCAGGAGGCGCTCCTTGAACTCCACGCCCCCGCCGTAGCCGCCCAGGCCGCCGTCGCTGCGGATCACCCGGTGGCACGGCACCACGATCGCCACCGGATTCCGGCCGAGCGCGTTCCCGACCGCCCGGGCGGCACGCGGGTTCCCGATCCGTCGCGCCAGCTCCGCGTACGGCACGACCTGGCCGAAGCCGACGGTGCGAAACGCCGTCTCCAGGACCCGCTGCTGGAAGGTCGGAAGCGCGGAGAGGTCCACCGGCAGGTCGAACTCGGACCGCTGTCCGGCGAAGTACTCGCGAAGCTGGCGCTCCGCCTCGCCGAGCGCCTGCGGATCGTGCACGACCGGCCGGTCCTCGAACCGGTCCTCGAGGAAGGACACGAAGTCGTCCGCCGAGCGCTGGCGCCAGGAGAGCTCCACCAGCCCGCACTGGGTCGCGGCCACGTACATCTGCCCGAACGGCGTCGGGAAGCCGTGCCACCGGATCGCCCCTTCGGCGCAGCACGCCGGCAGGTCCCGGCAGAGCACGACGAACTCCGCCGCCTGGTCCCGGCACTCCGGGCAGTCGCCCAGGTGGCGGGCCATCGAGAGCTCCTCCCCCTCGGCCAGTTCGCCGGAGACGAAGGCAAGGACCTCCTCCTCCGTGCGCGTGCAGACCACGGTGTCGGATCCGGTCATGGCGCGGCCACCTCCTTCCAGACATCGAACAGCTCCGCCCGGAGCCGCTTCAGGCCCTGGTACACGTTCGCCCGGGCGCTCTCGCGCGAGGACCCCAGGGCGTGGGCGATCGCGTCGTACTCGGCACCCTCGATCCAGCGGAGCCACACCGCGTCCCGCTGCTTCCGGGGGAGCGCGGCCAGCCGCTCCCGCACCCGGGCCCGCGCGGCCTCGCTCAGGCCGTCCAGCCGCTCCTCGGGCGAGGGACGGGCCTCCGGCTTCAGCTCGTGCCCCCGACCGTCGAGCGCCGCCCGTCGTCGCCGCGTGGTGGCGAGGCGGTCGAGCGCGGCGTTCGTCGCAACCCGGTACAGCCAGGCCCGCACGTTCGAGTCGGGCCCGTCCTCCGGAGGCTTGCGGTAGGCGGTGATCCACACCTCCTGGAGCACGTCCTGGGCGTCGTCCGCGTTCCCCAGCATCCGACGCAGGTGCGCCTCGAGCTCCGGCCCGTACGCCTCCGTCCACGCCCGGAGCTCGGCGGTCGGTGCGGAATCCGCACCGCCGCAAGCCCGGGTCGCCGCATCCTCCGCCGTGGCGACTCGCGTCACCGGACCCCTCGCATGGATCGCCTCCTTCTCGGCCCTGGCCGCCGCGACCGACGCGCCCTTCCCTACCCTCGCTCGTTTCTGGAACGACACGGGAGGCCGGGGCGTGAAATCAGTCGCCCGGCGTGGCAGATTTCGGCCCGGCTCGTAACCGCCGGCCTCGGGCCGGGCGGAATCGCCGGCCCCCCGAGCAACCTAGCCGGATGATGACCGGAGGAGGAAGCGATGACCGACGAACGGACGGAGCACAGGCCGGTCCAGGAGGGCGAGGCGGCGCCGGAGTTCGAGCTCGAGTCGGACGCGGGCGAGACGATCCGGCTCCGGGATCTCCGCGGCCGCCGGGTGGTCCTGTACTTCTATCCCAAGGACGACACGCCCGGGTGCACGAAGGAGGCGTGCGGCTTCCGCGACGACCTGCCCCGCTTCCGGGCGGCCGACGCGACGGTGCTGGGGGTGAGCGCGGACGACGTGGCGTCGCACCGGCGCTTCAAGGAGAAGTACGACCTGAACTTCCCCCTACTCGCCGATCCGGACCACCGGGTCTCGGAGGCGTACGGCGTGTGGGGGAAGAAGACGCTGTACGGGCGCGAGATCGAGGGGATCCACCGCACGACGTTCCTGATCGACGAGGAGGGGCGGGTGGCGCGCGTGTGGGAGCGGGTGCGGCCGGAGGGGCACGCGGAGGAGGTGGCGGCCGCGCTGGCGTCCGCCTGAGCCGCGCCGGGCGCGGCACGCGGGCCGGAGCCCCCCCGGCCACCGGACCGCTTACGCGAGCGCGTGGACGGCGCGCGCCGTGCGCTCCACCTCGTCCTCGTCGTTCAGTAGCCCCGGCGCCAGGCGGGCGTAGCTGACCTGGTACGGGGTGACGCTGGCCACGATCCCCTCGCGCGCCAGCCGCGCCACCACTTCGGGCGGCGACAGCCCGTCGACCTCGAAGCAGACCATGCCCGCCGACAGCTCGTCCGAGAGCGGCGTGTGGAGCGTGATGTGGGGCATCGCCGCCAGGGCCTCCTTGAGCTGCCGATTCAGCGCGTGGATCCGCGCGGCCACCCGATCCTTCCCGATGCGCTCGTGGAACTCGAACGCCTCGGTCACCGCCCACCGGTGCTCGAAGGAGTGGAAGCCGCCCGGCGAGGCGGCCATGCCCCAGGTGACCCGCGCCAGCGCCTCGTCCAGGGGCAGGTCGGAGAACACGATCGGCGGGAACGGCGGAATCGTGGCCGGAAGCAGCGCGCGGGCGGCCGGCGTGGCGTAGACGAGCCCGGTCCCCCGTGGCCCGAACATCCACTTGTGGGTACCGGCCATCAGGATGTCGCAGCCGAGCCCGGGCACCGTGGCGTCCTCCACCCCGAGCCCATGCACCCCGTCCACCGCCAGGAGGACCCGGTCCGCCTCGGCGCGGCCCCGGTTGGCCCGTCCGATCGCCTCGGCGATCTCCCGCAGCGGAAGCCTCACCCCGGTCGAAGAGTGGACCCAGGTGACCGCGACCAGGCGCGTCCGCGGCGTGATCCCCGCCGCCAGCGCCTCGACGACCCCCTCCACGCGGGCGGACGCCGGGGGGTCGTACAGGGTGACGCGCTTCACCGTCGCCCCGGTGCGCTCCGCCCGCAGCTCCAGGGAGCGCCAGGTGGAGTAGTGGTCGTGCGCGGTGGTGAGCACCTCCTGGCCCGACTCGAGCTGGAAGGCGCTGTAGACGAGGCCGAGCCCCATGGTCGTGCTGTCGGTGAGCGCGATCCCCGCCGGCTCCACATCCAGGTAGCGAGCCGCCGCGTCCATGACCCGCAGCTCGGCCTCCATCGCGTGCTCGTGGTGGTACTCGATCGGGTTCGCGTCGAGGCCCCGGCGGTGCCGCTCGATCGCCTCCCGGACCGGCCGGGGGTGCGGCGCCAGGTAGAAGCCGGACATCTGGATCCGGTCCGGGTCGAGCGCGAACTGGCGCCGGACGGCGTCCCACTCCTGGTGGCGGCGAGGGGTCGGCGGCCGACGGACGGCCCGCAGGGTGGCGGGCGCGCCGGGCAGGGCCAGCAGGGACGCGCCGAAGGCGAGGCCGGCGCGCTCGACGAAGGCTCGGCGATCCATCGGTCCTCCCGGAAACGGGGGGTGGAGGTGCGGGTTCGGGGCCCGCACGCTAGCGCCGACGGGCTGCGGGCGCCAACCGGCGCGTGTGGGCCGCACGTTGACACGCGACCCCTCGTCGGGCAGTCTGCGTCCGCTTCGAGACCTCGTTCGCACGCGACCGCCGGGCGCGCCGCGCCCGCCGTTTTCCTCCGGACCGGAGAAGCCGCCCGATGCGCTGCACCGCCGACCCCGGCTCGCCCGTGCACGCCTTCCGCGCCCTCCGCTCCATGCGCATCCACCGGGGATGGATCGGCCGGGCCGCCGCCGCGTCGGCGGTGGCCGCCGCGCTCCTCGCCGCGCCCGGCGCCGCGCCGCTCCAGGCGCAGGTGGATGCCCGCATGCTCCGGCAGCCGACCGTGTCCGACCGGCACATCGCCTTCGTGTACGCGGGCGACGTCTGGGTGGTGGACAAGGAGGGCGGCACGGCGCGGCGGCTGAGCTCGCCGGCCGGCGAGGAGTCCTTCCCGCGCTTCTCCCCCGACGGCGAGCGGATCGCCTTCGTGGGACACTACGGCGGGAACGCGGACGTATACGTGCTGCCCACGCTGGGCGGCGACCCGGTGCGCGTCACCCACCACCCGATGTCGGACCGCCTCCTCGGCTGGTGGCCGGACGGCGAGTCCCTCCTCTTCGCCTCCTCGCGGGAGAGCGGTCGGCAGCGCTTCAACCAGTTCTACCGGGTGCGGGCGGAGGGGGGGCTCCCGGACAAGCTGGCGGTGCCGTACGGCGAGTTCGCCGCCGTCTCGGGCGACGGCCGCCGCATGGCCTACGTGCACAAGAGCCGCGCCTTCCGGACCTGGAAGCGCTACCGCGGCGGCTGGGCGCCCGACGTGTGGCTGTTCGACCTCGAGACGCTCGAGTCCCGGAACCTCACGGACGACCCGGCGAACGACGACCAGCCGATGTGGCACGGAGAGACGGTCTACTTCCTCTCGGACCGCGGGCCCGAGGAGCGCTACAACCTGTGGGCGTACGACCTGGCCCGGGACGAGCTGCGCCAGGTCACCCGCTTCACCGACCACGACGTCCACTTTCCCTCGATCGGGCCCTCGGAGATCGTCTTCGAGGCGGCGGGACGGCTGCACCTGCTGGACCTGGCGAGCGAGGAGGCGCGGGCGGTGGACGTGCGCGTCGTCACCGACCGCTCCACCCTGCGGCCGCGCGCGGAGGGGGTGGAGGGCCTGATCTTCAACGCGGCCGTCTCCCCCTCGGGCAAGCAGGCGCTCTTCGAGGCGCGCGGCGAGCTGTTCGCCGTCCCGGCCGAGCACGGCCCGGTCGTCGCGCTCGCCCGCGGCTCAGGGAGCGCCGAGCGCTTCCCCGCCTGGTCGCCCGACGGCCGGCAGGTCGCCTACTGGAGCGACGAGTCGGGCGAGTATGAGCTGTGGGTGCGGCCGGCCGACGGCACCGGCGCGCCGCGCCGGGTCACCGAGCTCGGCCCCGGCTTCCGCTACCGCCCCTACTGGTCCCCCGACTCGCGGAAGGTCGCCTTCATCGACCAGGCGATGCGGATCCGGATCGTGGAGATCGAGAGCGGCCGGGTCACCGACGTGGACCGGGCCCTGTGGAAGTTCCACGGCGCCCTGAACGCGTTCCAGCCCGCCTGGTCGCCGGACTCCCGGTGGCTCGCCTGGGCGCGCGGGCTGGAGAACCGGAAGGAGGCGATCTTCCTGTTCGACACGCGGGACGGGACGCGGCACCAGGTCACCTCCGGCTTCTACGGCGACCGGGCGCCCGCCTTCGATCCCGAGGGCCGCTATCTGTTCTACCTGTCGAGCCGGGAGCTCGACCCGGAGTACAGCAACCTCCAGAACAGCTGGATCTACCCGAACACGACCCGCCTGGTCGCGGTGCCGCTGCGCCTGGACGTCCCCTCGCCCCTGGCGCCGCGGCACGACGTGGAAGGAGAGGACGAGGAAGAGGAGGAGGAGGAGGAGAACGGCGAGGAAAACGGCGAGCGCGACGCGCGCGCCGGGGACGGCGGGGGGCGGAGCGAGCAGGAGCCCCCGCCCGCGGTGGACATCGCCCTGGCGGACTTCGAGCGCCGCGCCGTGGTCCTGCCGCCCGAGGCCGGAAACTACGCGGCGGGCCACGGCGGCCTGGCGGCGGCGAAGGGCAAGGTCGTCTACCGCCGGCTCCCCCGCACCGGCGCGGCCGAGGACGCCGACAGCCCGGTCCTGTTCTGGGAGCTGGAGGCGCGCGAGGAGAAGACGGTCCTGAGCGACGCGGACTGGCACGTCCTGGCGGCGGGCGGCGAGCACCTCCTGGTCCGGGTGAACGGGAAGCACCACATCGTGAAGCTCGAGCCGGACCAGACGGCGGAGAAACCGCTCCGCACGGGCGAGATGGAGGCGCGGGTGGACCCGGCCGCGGAGTGGCGCCAGCTGTTCGCGGACGCGTGGCGCTTCCAGCGCGACTACTTCTACGACCCGAACCTCCACGGGCTGGACTGGGCGGCGATGCGCGAGCGCTACGGCCGCCTCCTGGAGGACGCGGTCACCCGCTGGGACGTGAACTTCGTGCTCGGCGAGCTGATCGGGGAGCTGGACGCCTCGCACACCTACCGGGGCGGCGGGGACCTGGAGTCGCCCCCCGCCCGCGGCGCCGGCCTCCTGGGCGCGGACTGGGAGCTCGCCGACGGGGCCTACCGGATCGCCCGCATCCTCCAGGGCGCCCCGTGGGACGACGCGGAGGTGCGCTCCCCCCTCCGGGCGCCCGGGGTGGGCGTGCGGGAGGGCGACTGGGTGCTGGCGGTGAACGGCGTGCCGCTCGACCCGGCGCGCGACCCGTGGGCGGCCTTCGACGGGCTGGCCGGGCGGACGGTCCAGCTCACCGTGAACGGCCGGCCGACGACCGAGGGCGCGCGCCAGGTGCTGGTGGAGACGCTGGACGCGGACGAGGAGACGCGCCTCCGCCACCTGGCCTGGGTCGACGCGAACCGCCGGCGCGTGGAGGAGGCGAGCGGCGGCCGAATCGGCTACGTGTACGTCCCGGACACCGGCCAGGGCGGACAAACGGAGCTGGTGCGGCAGTTCACCGCGCAGTTCGAGCGGGACGGGCTGATCGTGGACGAGCGCTGGAACAGCGGCGGCCAGATCCCGGACCGCTTCGTCGAGCTGCTGGACCGCCCGCCGCTCGCCTGGTGGGCGGTGCGGGACGGGCGCGACTGGCAGTGGCCGCCGGTCGCCCACTTCGGGCCGCAGGCGATGCTGATCAACGGCTGGAGCGGCTCGGGCGGCGACGCTTTCCCGGACTACTACCGCAAGCGGGAGGTCGGGCCCCTGATCGGGACCCGCACCTGGGGCGGGCTGATCGGGATCACCGGCGCGCCGCCGCTGGTGGACGGGGGCGGCGTGACGGTGCCGACCTTCCGCATGTACGACCCGGACGGCGAGTGGTTCGCGGAGGGCCACGGGGTGGAGCCGGACATCGAGGTACCGGAGGACCCGACCGCCCTGGCCCGCGGCGAGGACCCGCAGCTCGAACGGGCGATCGAGTGGGTGATGGGCCAGCTCGAGGCGCCGCCCTTCACGCCGCCCGAGCGTCCGGAGTACGAGGACCGCGCCCCGCCGAGGCCGTAGGCCCCGTGGTCCGCGCCCCGCCCCCGCCGGCGCGCGACGCGAACCCGCCAGCGCGACAGGCGGGCCCGCCGGCGCCAGAGGCGGAGGGCGGGCGCGGCTAGCCCCGCGCCAGGAGCCGCTCCGCCGCCTCCAGATCGGCCGGGGTGTTCACGTTGACCCGCGTGCCGGCCAGGTCGGCCGCCGCCACCCGGTGGCCGCGCGCGAGCAGCCACCCCAGGGCGTCCGGCAGCTCGCGCTCGCCCGCCTCGGAGGGCTCGATCGCGCGGCACGCCTCCAGGACCGCAGGGCGGAAGGCGTAGAAGCCGGCCGCCACCCGGCCCCAGCCTCGGGCGGCCGCGTCCGGATACTCGGCCGCCTCGCGGAGCCACCCGGCCGCGTCCACCCGACAGGCGCCGCGCCGCGCCTCGCCGGCCGGGACGCGCTCGACCAGGATCGAGGCGGCGACGGGCTCCTCGCGGAAGCGGTGGAGGACCGGGCGCAGGTCCGCCTCCGGCCCGAACACGGCGTCCCCGTGCATCGCCAGGAAGTCCTCGGTCAGGAGCGGCCCCGCGGCGAGGAGCGCGTGCGCGAGCCCGAGCGGCTCTTCCTGGGTCGCGTAGAGGACCGGCCGGTCCCGCCAGCGGTCGCCGAAGCGCTCCACGATCCGCTCCCCCCGCCAGCCGATCACCACCACCAGCGCCTCGGGGTCGAAGGCGAGGAGGCGCTCGAAGGCGTGCGCCAGGATGGGACGGCCGGCGACCTCGAGCAGCGCCTTCGGGCGCTCGCGGGTCAGGGGCCGCAGGCGCGTCCCCTCCCCCGCCGCCAGGACGACGGCCCTCAATGGGGCCCGTTCACGCGAGGGCGGCGCGGGCCGCGGGGAACGCCGCCGCGCACGCGGCCGTCCTACGGGTACTCGCCGACCCGGCCGGCGGGCTGGACGTACGCCCGCCCCTGGCCGTACAGCCGCGCGCGCTCGCGGATCGCCGCCGCCAGCTCCGGGGCCCCGCCGGCGGCGGCGATCTCGGCCGCGCGGGCGGCCGCCGCCGCGGCCGGCTCGAAGCGTCCCGCGGCCGCGTAGGCGGCCCCGAGGGCGTCCAGCGCCACCGGGTGCGCCTGGCCGGTGAGCTGCACGGCCCGCTCGGCGGCCCCGACCGCCTCCGAGGCGTCACGCGCGCCCGGGTCCGGGTGGGTGGCGAGCAGCCAGCCGAGCCGGATCAGCGGGAGGGGCCAGTCGGGGCGTCCGGCGGCGGCGGCCCGGTACTCGCGCGCCGCCTCCGCCGGCCGGTCCGTCCGCTCGAGCGCGATCCCCAGGTTGAAGTGGGCCTCCACCCAGCCGGGCCGCGCCTCCAGCGCGCGGCGGTAGTGCGGGGCCGCCTCGCCCGCGCGTCCGAGCCCCTGGAGGGCGTTCCCCAGGTTCAGGTGCGCCTCGGCCCACCCCGGCCGCGCCTCCGCCGCCCGGCGGAAGGCCCCGGCGGCCCCCTCCAGCTCGCCGGCGGCGGCCCGCGCGCTCCCGAGCCCGAACGCCACCTCCGGGTCGTCCGGCGCCGCCTCGGCGGCGCGCCGCCAGGCGCGGAGCGCGCCGGCCGCGTCCCCGCGCTCGGCCAGCGCCTCCGCCAGCCCTCGGTGCGCGGCCGTCAGCGCCGGGTCCAGCTCCGAGGCGCGGCGGTAGTGGCGGACCGCCTCCTCCCCCCGCCCGGCCGCGCGGAGGGCGGTGGCCAGGTTGTGGTGCGCCTCGGCGAAGCCCGGGCGCAGCGCGATCGCCCGGCGCAGGTGCTCGACCGCCTCCTCGGTGCGACCGGTCTCGTGCAAGGCCGAGGCGAGGTGGTTGTGGACCCGCGCATCGTCCGGAGACAGCCGCAACGCCTCCCGGTAATGCGCGACCGCCTCCCCCGCGCGATCCAGCGCCTGGAGGGCGATCGCCAGATTGTAGTGAGGGCCGGGGTCGTCGGGCCGCACGCGGGTGAGCTGCTCCAACCCGGCGATCTCCATCCGCATCCGCTTGGTGTCGTACGCGTCCTGGAGGGTCTGTCGCTCCGCGCGGTTCCTCGGCAGCACCTGGAGGATGAGGTCCGCCATCTCGTCGTCCGACTCCGGCCCGTAGGTGACCCGCCGCGGGGGATCGTTCGGGTTCCGGGGGTTGGCGGCCGAGTTGTCGTACGTGAACCGCATGCGGACCCGCGTGCCGCGGGGGAGCGGGACCGGCTCGGCGTACCGGTACTCGTCCTGCCAGTCGAAATCCCACTCCCGGATGTGGAGGAGCCAGCGCTCGGAGCCGTCGGGCAGCTCCGCCCAGGCGCGCATCTCCTTCCCCAGATAGTGCGCGTGCGGGTAGATGCGGAGCGCCTCGACGTCCACCGGCAGGGTGAAGTCGTCCTCGACCACGTACTCCGGCTCTCCCGCCGGGATGTCCAGGGTGCGGGAGCCGAGCACCAGGACGACCGGGATCCGCTCGGGGGGCGCGTCGGCGAAGTGGAGGCCGATCCGGGGCCGCACCTCTTCCGGCTCCCCGGTGGGCCGGAGATGGAGCTGCAGCACCAGGTCGGTCCCCTCCTCCAGCCGCCACGACATGTCCGGATCCCCCGGGTCCGGGACCTTGCCGGGCGTCCAGCCGACGAAGAAGCCGTCCGGGGACTCCGCGCCGCCCGGATGCATCATGCCGTCGAACCCGGGCGCTGGGTCCTCGGCGTCCAGCCTCCTGGAGTTCCCCGTCCGGTCCACCAGGAGCAGCGAGTGATGGACGACGCGCGGGTTGCCGGGCCGGATCTCCACCGCGCGGACCCACCGGGTCCCCTCGCCGGGGACCGGGATCACCAGGTTCCGGTAGACGTCGTGCCCCTCGGCGGGGGCCACGTAGGGCTCCTCCAGCGTCACCACCTGGTCGGGCGGGCCGAGGTTCCACCCGTGCGCGGGCTCGGGACGAGGCGGGAGCGCCTCGGGGTCGCCTCGGGGCATCCCCTGCTCCACCCAGCGGCCGAGCGTGGCGATCTCGGCCTCGCTCAGCCGGCGCGCGCCCGCGAACTCGGCCTTGTCCGGCTCGGGCAGCCAGGGGGGCATGAAGCGCCGCTCCGTGACGTCGGCGATGAGCGGTCCCCGGGCGCGCGCGGAGTCGTACTCGAGCAGGCTGAAGGGCGCCGCCCCGCCCGGCCGGTGGCAGTCGGCGCAGCGCTCGAACACGATCGGCGCCACGTGCTCCGCCCAGCGCACGCTGTCCGGCACCGCGCGCGCGCCCGCCGCACCGCCCCGCTCGCACCCGAGCAGGAACGCCGAGAGGACGAGGAGGCCGGGAAGGAGCACGGTCGGGGGTCGGGCCATGGCCGCTCCGTACCCCCGCCGCCGGGCGACGGTTCTCGCGGCGCGGCGCCGCGCTCTACGATAGCGCCGCCCCCGCCTGCCGGACTGGCGAGAATCCGGAGGAGGTGAATGAGCGCAATACACGATCAAATATCGGGTTGCAGGCGAGGCGTCCGGGTGAACCCCTGGTCCTGAACGCTAGCGGTCAGGAGGCCGGCGGCGGGCGGCGCTCGACCTGGGTGGGGGTCACGGCGGCGCCTTCCTGGAGGCGCTCCAGGCCGCCGACCACCACCCGCTGCCCCGGCTCGACGCCGGAGCGCACCTCCACGAAGCCCGGGACCCGCACGCCGAGCTCCACCCGGCGACGCGAGGCCTGGCCCTCGGAGACCGTCCACACGTAGTCGGCCCCCTCGAGCGGCAGGATCGCGTCCTCGGGCACCAGCACCGCTTCGGGCCGCACCTCGGTGGCCAGCCGCGCCTCGATGAACATGCCGGGCTTGAGGGCGCGGTCGGGGTTCGGCACCCGCGCCTTCACCAGGATGGTGCGGCCGGGGAGCTGGACCCTCGGGTCCACGAAGTCCACCTCGCCCTCGAAGGCGCGGTCCGGGAGCGCCGCCACCCGGAAGGAGACGCGCTGCCCCTCGGCCAGCCGCTCGGCGTGCCGCTCCGGCACCTGGAAGGCGACCCGCATCGGATGCACGGTCTGGAGCGTCGTCAGGCGGGTGGAGGAGTCCACGTAGTCGCCCAGGCTGACCAGGCGGCGGCCCACCATGCCGGCGAAGGGCGCCCGCACCACGGTCCGCTCCAGCCGCACGCGCAGCAGGTCGAGCTGCGCCTCCGCCGAGCGCGCCGCGGCCTCGGCGCGCTCCAGGTCCGCGGCCGAGGCGGCGTTCCGCGCCAGCAGCTCGCGGGTGCGCGAAAGCTGTTGGACGGCCAGGTCGCGCTCGGCCTCCTGCCGGGCCACCTGGGCGCGGAGCTCGGCGTCGTCCACCCGGAAGAGCGGCCTGCCGGCCCGCACCTCGGCCCCCTCGCGGGCCAGGATCTCCACCAGCCGCCCCTCGACCTCGGGCCGGAGCTCGATCGACTGCAAGGCCTCCACCTCGCCGGTGGCCGAGATCCGCTCGACCACCGTGTCGCGGACGGCGACCGCCACGTCCACCGCCGTGGGCGGCGGACCGGCCGCCTCGCCCTGCGGGGCCGCGTGGGTCTCGCCGCTCCCGCAGCCCGCCAGGCCGAGGGCGAGCGCCAGCGCCGCCGGGCCGATCGCGCGCGCGCGGCTCACGGGGTCACCAGCCGGCGCCCGAGGAGCGCCTCCAGCCCCGCCAACGCCAGCCGGGCGTCGAAGCGGGCGCGCACCAGCTCCGCTTCGGCCTCGGCCAAGTCCACCTGGGCGGTGATCAAATCGAGAATCGGAGTCGCCCCGGATCGGTATCGGTCTTCCTCCACACGCAGATTCTCCCTGGCCACGTCCACGCCGCGCCGCGCCAGCTCCACGCTCGCGCGGGCCGTCACGTAGCCCTGATAGGCATCGATCGCATCCCGTCGGATCGCCAGCTCCTCGTCCGAGCGGACCGCCCGCGCGGCGTCCCGCTCCCCACGGGCGCCGGCGACCCGCGCTTCCCGCTGTCCCCCGTCCCAGAGCGGCAGGCTCACCGAGAGCCCCCACTGTCCGCGGGTGGTCGCGTCCGGCGGCCACGTGTCGTCGAAGCCGGTGAACCGCCCGAACAGGCTCACGGTCGGAAAGTAGGCCGAGCGGGCCGCCGCCAGCGTGGCGTCCGCGGCCCGCTCCGCCGCCTCCACGACCCGGACGCGGGGGCTCGCCTCGAGCGCCTCGGCCACCGCCTCCTCCTCGGAGATCGGCAGCCGCTCCGGCGGATCCGCCTCCGGGGGCATCGCGTCCACCGGCCCACCGACCCCCACCCGCCGGCCGAGCTGCAGCCGGGCCACCCGCAGGTCCGACCGCTGCCGCAGGAGCTCCACCCGCGCCCGGGTCAGCTCGAGGACCAGCCGCAGGGAGTCGGTCTGGACGGCGGCGCCCGTAGACACCCGCGCCCGCGCCACGTCGAGCTGCTCCTCGGCCCGCCGCACCCGCTCCTCCGCCACCCGCGCCAGCTCGGCCTCGGCCAGCACGGCGTAGAAATCGGATTCCGTCCCCAGCGAGGCGCCGAAGCGGGCGCGCTCCTCCTCGGCCGTCGCCCGGTCGAGCGCGGCACCGGAGCGGCGGAGCTCGTGCAGCTTGCCGCCTCCCCGGAACAGCTCCAGGTTGGCGTCGACGCTTCCCTGCACCAGCTCGTCGGTCAGGGACGCCGTGCCCGGGTTGAAGCTGGGGCTCGAGAAGCGGCTGGCCGAGGTCTGCGCGGTCACCGTGGGGAGCGCGAAGGCGCCGATCGAGGCGCGGCGGATCCAGCGAGCCTCGTCCGCCCGCCCCCGCGCCGCCACGCGGGCCGGATCGCGGACAGCCGCGCGGCGGAGCGCCTCCTCCAGGTCCATGCGCGGGAGCGAGTCCTCGGTGGCGCGCCGCGCCGCCTCCGCCCGGACCGCCGCCCCGTCCCGCGTCGCGGGGGCCTCCTGCGCCGTGGCCGGACCGGTCACCCCCGCGCCGAGGGACGCGGCGAGCGCCGCCGCCACCGCGGCGACCACGACCCGCCGCCTCACCCGACCTCCGCGGACTCGCCCGCCGGGGCGAGCCCCACGCCGCGGCGGCCGCGCACCAGGTCGGCCAGGCGGGCGCGGAGCCCGTCCAGCAGCACCCAGGCGACGGGAACGAGGAAGAGGGTGAGGGCGGCGGAGAACGCCAACCCGCCCACGATCGCGTAGCCGAGCGGCCGCCGACTCTCCGCCCCGGCGCCGAGGCCGAAGGCGATCGGCATCAAGGCCATCACGGTGGCGACCGAGGTCATGAGGATCGGCCGGAAGCGGATCCGGGCCGCCTCGAGCATGGCGGCCACGGGCTCCAGCCCGCGGGCGCTCCCCTGGTTCGCGTATTCGACCAGCAGGATCGAGTTCTTCGTCACGATGCCGATGAGCAGGACCATCCCGATCTGGCTGTACAGGTTCAGCGTCGAGCCGGCGAGGAGCAGGGTGGCCAGCGCCCCCGTCACCGCGAGCGGCACGGCGAGCAGCACCGTGAACGGGTGGAGCAGCGACTCGAACTGCGCCGCCAGCACGAGGAACACGGCCACCAGCGCCAGCACGAAGGCGAACCAGAGCGCCGAGCCGCTCTCCTCCAGCTCGCGGGACTCCCCGGCCAGCGCCACCGTGCTCCCCGGCGGGAGGACCTCGTCGGCCGCCGCCCGGAGGCCGTCGATCGCCTCGCCGAGCGTGTAGCCTGGGTTCAGGCCCGCCGTGAGGGTGGCCGAGCGCACCCGGTCGAAGTGGGCGAGCTGCCGGGGCCCGATCCCCTCCTCGACCCGCGCCAGCGCCTCCAGGGGCACCAGCGTCCCCTCGCGTCCGCGCACGTAGAGTCCCGCCATGTCTCGCGGCGTGGCGCGCTCGCCCGGCTCGAGCTGGACCATGACCTCGTAGAGCTTGTTGTCCCGCGTGAAGGTGCTCACCCGCTGTCCCCCGAGGAGCGCCTGCAGCGCGTTCGACATGTCCACGATCGACACGCCCAGGTCCTCGGCCCGCTCCCGGTCGTAGGCGACCGTGAGCTCGGGCTTGTTCACCCGCAGGTCGGTGTCCGCGTTCCGCAGGCCCGGCATCGCCCGGGCGCGCGCCAGCATGGAATCCATGCCGACGGCCAGTCGGTCGAAGTCCGGGTTGCGGATCACGAACTGCACCGGGTTGCCGAAGCCGATGGCCGGGGGCGCGCTGGCGAAGGCCTGCACGCCCGGGATCGCCTGGAGCTTCGGCTGCACCTCCTCCAGGATCTGCTGGACGGACCGCTCCCGCTCCTCCCACTCCGTGAGGCGGCTGAAGACGATTCCGCCGCTCACCCGGCCGCCGAAGCCGACGATGCCGAAGCTGGCCCGCACCTCCGGCGTCTCCTGGAGCACGCCCTCCACCCGCCGCTGGTACTCGTCCGTGTAGGCGAGGGAGGAGCCCTCGGGCGCCTGGACGAAGGTGACGATCACGCCCCGGTCCTCGGGCGGCAGGAAGTCGCGCTTCAGCGCCTGGAAGATGAGGCCGGCGCCGATCACGACCACGGCCGCGCCGCCGACCACCGCCCAGCGGTGTCGCATCGCCGCCGCCAGGGCGCGGGCGTAGCGGGACGCCGCGGCGCGGAAGCCGCGCTCGAGCGCGTTGAACAGCCGGCCGTGCCGGGTCGGGATGCGCAGCACCTTGGCGCTCAGCATCGCCGTGAGCGTGAGGGCGACGAAGCTCGAGATCACCACCGCGCCGGCCAGGGCGATCCCGAACTCGTTGAACAGCCGGCCCGTGGTGCCGCGGATGAAGGCGAGCGGCGTGAACACCGCGACCAGGGAGATGGTGGTCGCGATCACCGCGAAGGCGATCTCGCTCGTGCCCTCGGCCGCCGCCCGCTCCGGGTCCTTCCCGAGCTCCTCCTGATGCCGGTAGGCGTTCTCCATCACGATGATCGCGTCGTCCACCACGATCCCGATGGCCAGGATGAGCGCCAGCAGGGTCAGGTTGTTGATGGAGAAGCCGAAGACGTACAGGAGCCCGAAGGCCGCCACGATGGAGGTCGGGATGGCCAGCGCGGGGATCACCGTCGCCCGGACGTTCCGCAGGAAGGCGAAGATGATGAGCACGACCAGGAAGCCCGCGATCACCAGCGTCTCCTGCGCCTCGCGAATCGAGCGGCGCACGAAGGTCGACTGGTCGAAGCCCAGGCCGATGGTGAGGCCGGGCGGCAGGGAGGCCTCGATGTCGGGGAGGGCCTCCTGCACGGCGTCGGAGACCTCGATCAGGTTCGCCTTCGACTGCCGGATCACGCCGATCGCCACCGCGGGCTCGCCGTTGAAGCGGAGCACCGCGCGATCGTCCTCCGGCCCGAGCTCGACCCGGGCGAGGTCCCGCAGCCGGACCACCTGCCCGCCCTCGCTGGCCACCGCGAGGCTTCCGAACTCCTCGGGCGTCTTCAGCTCCCCGAGTGAGCGGACGGTGAACTCCCGCCGCTCCGACTCGATCCGGCCGGCCGGGATCTCGACGTTCCGGCTCCGGACAGCCGCGATCACGTCCTGCACGGTGAGGCCGCGGGCGGCCAGCTCCGAGGCGGAGAGCCAGATCCGCATCGAGTAGCGTCGCTCGCCGGCGATGAAGACGCGCCCCACCCCGGGAAGCGCCTGGAGCGGCCGCTTCACCTGCCGGTCGGCGATGTCCGAGAGCTGGAGCAGGTCGTAGTTCGGGCCCGACAGCGACAGCCACAGGAACGGGTTGGCGTCCGCGTCCTGTTTGGCGACCACCGGCTCCTCCACCTCCTGCGGGAGCCGGCCGCGGACCCGGGACACCTTGTCGCGCACGTCCTGCGCGGCCACCTCCAGGTCACGGTCGAGGGTGAACTCGAGGGTGATCGTGCTGCTCTGCTCGGCGCTCGCGCTGGTCATGGTGCGGAGCCCCGGGATGGTGCTCAGCTCCTCCTCTAGGATGTCGGTCACCGTCGTCTCCATCACGCGCGGGTTCGCGCCGCGCAGCACCGTGGTGACCGAGACGACGGGGGAGTCGACGTCGGGCAGCTCCCGCACGGAGAGGCGGGTGAAGGAGATCGCGCCGAACAGGATGAGCGCCGTGCTGAGCACGCCGGTCAGGACCGGGCGGCGAATGGCGGTGTCCGAAAGCTTCACGTCCGCTCCCGCTGGGGAATGCTTGGAATGGTCATCGAAAGAACACCGGCGCGGCGGCGCGTGTTGCACGGGCGCGTGTTGCACGCCCGGTCGGCCGCCGGCTCCGGCGCACGCCGGCCCTCGGCTCAGCCCAGGAGCCCGCTCACGGTCCCCCTACGGACGTGCCGGGACTCCCGGTTTCGAGCCGTCGCTCCTGATCATCGTGGCTGGAACGATTCGAGGCCGGCGGGCGTGAAAACGGGACGCCCGCCGAGGTCCGGGACTTGGAAGAGAGCGCGCGAGAGGGACGAGAGGCGGCAGCGGGGTCGGTGGAGCGTGGGCGCGGCGGCGCGGAACTGACGCGGAGGCGCCGAACTGGCGGCGCAGGCGCGGAGCTGACGTGGAGACGCGGCCGTCGTGGCAGCAGCCCCGTTGGCACCTCCGGGAGGCGGCGGCGGGACTGCCGAGCGGCTACTCCTCCTCTTCTTCCTCCGACTCCTCGGTCGCCTCGTCCTCGGCGTTCAGCTCGGCGGCCAGGCGGCGGCGCACCTCGCGCATCTGGGCGCGCGACGCGGACAGCGTGCGGACGCGACCCTGGCGTATGGTCGGCTCCGGGGGCGGACCGAGACGTTCGACGTTGCGCGCGCGCGGCCCGCGGGTGTCGGCGACCACCTCGAACTCGACCTCCTCGCCGTCCCGGAGGACCTGGTAGCCCTGGCCCTCCACATCGCTCACGTGAACGAAGGCGTCGTCGCCGGATTCCCGCTCGATGAAGCCGTAGCCCCGGCGCTCATCGAACCACTTGACCTTCCCCTGCTCACGCGTCATCGGCTGCCCCCCTGCTCGCGTGCTCACGGCGCCGCCCCCACGAGGTGGGCGATGCGCCCCCGGGGGCCCCCGGAGAGGCGCCGGCCGCACACGAGCGTCGATCGATCGATGTCTGAAGCCATTGTTCGTTCTCCGCCGCGTTTCAAAGATGCGGGGAGGACCCGGGACATTACAAGCGCCGCGGTCGCCGGCGGGTTGCCCGGTCGAGGCGAATCGCCGACCGAGCGGCGGTTCTCAGGCGGAGCAGTCGACGCACGTCGCCGTCTCCGGGTAGACGAGGAGACGGTCCAGCGGAATCTCCGTACCGCAGCTCGCGCAACGGCCGTACACCCCCTCCTCCAGCCGACGCAGCGCCTGCAGGAGCCCGCCCAGCTTGAGCTGCTCTCGCTCCCGGAGGTTCCGCGTGAGCGCCTGGTTCTGGAGCTCGTCGATCCGGGAGAGCCGACCGACCGCGCCCGGATCCAGCTCTACCGGCCGGAGCGCCTCGTCGGTCGTGCGCATGCTCCGCTCGAGCCGTCCCAGCTCGCGCAGGATCGTCTCCCGCAGCATCTCGCGATCCTCGGCCGAGAGATGGCTCTCCTCCCCCGGCTGGCGGGGCTCGCGCGTTCGGCTCTCCGGCATTCCTGCACCTGTCACGGGAAAGGGCTTGGCCGCCGGCGCTCCCCGGGTGCGGGAGCGCGTCGGCGTGGAAACGATCTCCCTGCTACGACCGGAGCCGGTCGACGTTCCCGGCCATTCTCCTGTCCGCTTCCGGACACCCCATCCCATTTCCGGACACGGGGTGGGAATGCGCTTTCAGCCTAAATTATTATTACATAAGTATTTAGCAAAGACACGGACCTGGCACACCGGTTGCCCTTCCGTCGGCGGCCGATAGCACGGCGCTCCGGCCCGACCGCGACCGGTCGCGGACGTACGCACCCGAGGAGGAGATCCTGGAGCTGATGCGAGGAGGATCCGGAGAGGCCCGCGAGAAAGAAGCGGAACGGGCATCCCGGGAGCGGACCGGCGGCGACGGCACGGCCGGCACCGACAGGGCGGCGGGCACCGACAGGGCGGCGGGCACCGGTCCCGAGCGGGAGGCGCGCCGCGTCGGGTTCGACCGCGAGGGGGCGCGGCCGGGGATGGACATCCCGCGCGAGCCCAAGGGCAAGAAGCGGAAGATCATCGCGATCGCCGTGGGCGCGGTGGCGCTGCTCGCGGTGGTCGTGCTGCTGGCCCGGCTCGAGCCGGCCGCGCCCTCGGTCGATCGGGACGTCCTCCTGTTCGGCACCGTCGAGCGGGGCTCCTTCGTGCGCGAGGTGCGCGGTCCCGGCACGCTCGTCCCCGAGCGGATGGTCTACATCGCGGCGCTCTCCGGCGGCCGGGTGGAGCAGGTGCACGCGCAGCCGGGCCAGGAGGTACAGGCGGGCACCCTGCTGCTGGAGATGAGCAACCCCGATGTGGAGCTCGAAGCGCTGCAGGCGCACCAGCAGCTCACCGCCGCGCGGGCCGGATTGCTGGACCTCCGTCGCACCCTCGGCGGCCAGCAGCTCGCCCAGGAGGCCGCCCTGGCCACCGCGAGCGCCGAGTACGAGGAGGCCCGGCGCCGCGCGCAGGCCGACTCGGCGCTGGCCGAGCGGCAGCTCATCTCGCTCAACGAAGCTCGACGTAGCGCGGAGATGGCCGAGGCGCGCCGCATCCAGTTCGAAGCCGAGCGTCGGCGGCTGGCGCTCATCGACGACAGTTTCGACGAGCAGATCTCCGTGCAGGAGGAGCAGGTGCGACGCCTGGGATCGATCCTCGCCTATCAGCAGCGGCGGGTCGAGTCCATGCGGGTCACCTCCCCCTCGGAGGGCGTGATCCAGGATCTGGCGCTGGAGGTCGGCCAGTGGGTGCAGTCCGGGACGACGCTCGCCCGGGTGGCCCAGCCGGGGCAGCTCAAGGCGGAGATTCGCATCCCGGAAACGCAGGCGGCCGACGTCCAGGTGGGCCAGACCGCGTTGATCGACACCCGGAGCAGCGAGGTGGAGGGGCGGGTCCGCCGGGTCGACCCGAACGTCCAGAACGCCTCCGTCCTGGTCGAGGTGAGCCTGGAGGGCGAGTCGCCGCCGGGCGCGCGCCCGGACCTCAGCGTGGACGGAACGATCGAGATCGAGCGGCTGGAGGACGTGCTGCACGTGGACCGGCCGGCCTACGGCCAGAGCCACGCCACCGTCAGCCTCTTCCGGCTGGTGCGGGACGGCGAGGAGGCCGTCCGGGTCCCGGTGCGGCTCGGGCGGAGCTCGGTGAACCGGATCGAAGTGGTCGAGGGGCTCGAGGAGGGGGACACGATCATCCTCTCCGACATGTCCCGGCACGACGACACGGACCGCGTCCGGATCCGCTGACGCGCGATCGGGGCGGTCCGGGAGCGCTCCGTACGGAACGAATCAGTCGCCGGCGCGCGGCGACCCTCCTGTGGCAAGGAAGAGGTGGCATCAACCGCCGCGCGTCGGCACCCCCACGGGCCCCTGAAAGGGCCCGCCCAACCTCGAGAGGATGGAGGCGATGGACGAAACCGCGAACGGCACGCTGATCCGGCTGGACGGCGTCCGGAAGGTCTTCTTCACGGAGGAGGTGGAGACGCACGCTCTGTCGGACATCCACCTGACCATCCCCCAGGGCGAGTTCCTGTCGGTGGCGGGCCCCTCGGGGTGCGGCAAGTCCACCCTGCTGTCGATCCTCGGCCTCCTGGACACGCCGACCGACGGCCGGTACGCGCTGGACGGCCGCCCGGTCGCCGAGCTCTCGGCCTCGCAGCGGGCGCGCATCCGGAACCTCTATATCGGCTTCATCTTCCAGGCCTTCAACCTGATCGGCGACCTCACGGTCTACGAGA
>CAZTGV010000020.1:24263-32660 GCA_964613475.1 uncultured Gemmatimonadota bacterium | reverse complement strand
GACCTCGCGGGGTCTCCTCCAGCTCCTTCAGGACCGCCCGGATCGGGTCGCCCTGGCGGAAGCGCTCCCTCGGGTTCTGCTCGCGCCACGGGATAATCGCCTCGGCCTCGCGGGCGCGGTTCATCATCACCACGATCTTCCCGCGCTCCATGGCCTGGACCTCGCCGGAGACGAGGTCCCCGACCCGGTCGCTGAACTCCAGCCGGATCTTCTCCCGCTCCCCTTCGCGGACGCGCTGGATGATCCGCTGCTTGGCGGCCATCACGGCGCTCCGACCGAAGTCCTTGAACGAGACGGGGATCTCCATCAGGTCGCCGACCTGGAAGTCCGGATCGTCCCAGCGCGCCTGCTCCAGGCTCATCTGACGGGCCGGGTCCTCGACCTCCTCCACGACCTCCTTGAGCACCACGATGTCGATGTCCCCGTCCGGCTTGACCTCGATCTCGGCCTCGACCGGGCCGCCGAACCGGCGGGCGAGGGCGGCGAGGATGCCCTCCCGGATGAGCTCGTGCAGCTCGTCCTGGGAGAGCGACTTGTTCGCCGCCATCATCCGGAACGCCTCTACCACGGGAATCTGGTCGCTCATCCTCTGTATCCAGCCATCCTGGTTCAGGGTGAATCCGCGCACCCTCGCATCGCCGCCGTCCGGTCCCCGCCGCTCGGGGCCTAGGCCTCCTCCCATCGGAAGACGAGCCGCGCGCTGGCGATCGAGGCGATCGGGACCTCGATCCGCTCGCCGGCAACCTCGAGCGCCACCGCCTTCCCCTCCGGACCGCCGAGGCCGAGGAGCCGGCCCTCCAGCTCCCGCCGGCCCGGCGCCAGGGGGCCGTAGCCGCGGACGCGGACGGTCTCCCCGGCGAAGCGCTCGTAGTCGCGGGGGCGGACCAGCGGCCGCTCGACGCCCGGCGAGGAGACCTCGAGGATGTAGTCGGAGGGCGCCTCCGCGCTCCCCTCGAGCATCTCGTTCACCGCCCGGCTCGCCCGGGCGCAGTCCTCCACCGTCACCGTGGAGCGGCCCGGCGCGCCGTCCGCCCGGTCGATGCGCAGCCGGAGAAGCGGCCGCGAGCGGCCCCCGCCCCGCTCCAGGGCGACGAGCTCGTAGCCGAGCCCCTCCAGCACCCGCTCGATCCGCTCCTCCAGCGCCATGTCGCTCCGTCGCTCCGCCCGTGGGGCGCGCCCCGGACGGACGAAACCGCACCCCAAACAAAAAAGTGGGGCCGCACGGCTTCCCCACTTCGCGACTCCTCGGCGTCCCGGCCGGCCCGCTCGCCAGGAACCTTTGTTCGAAACCTAAGCGGAGCGTATCGCCGGAGCAACCGCTCCGGAGCGTCGCCCGGGACCGCCGGAGGGAGCTACGAAGGCGCCTCGGCGCCCAGGTATGCCGCCATCCGACCGGCCGTCCCTCGACTACCCCGGTGCGAGTGAAATCGGTCCGGTTCGCACGCGGTGCACCAGGCCGAGACCGAGATCCGCTTCGCGCGGACGCCCGCGGCGCGCGCCTGCGCGGCCAGGGCGCCCCGGAGGTCGAAGAGGCCGCGGGCCGCGGGCCGGCCGACCGCCTCCATCACCTCCGGGCCCACCTCGTAGCAGTCGCCGCAGATCGCCACCCCGAGGTGGACGTGGAGCGCACGGGGCGGCACGCCGTGCCGCTCCCGCAGGCCCGCCAGCCCGGCCTCCAGCACCCCGGCCGCGACACCGCGCCACCCGGCGTGCAGCAGCCCCACGACGCCCGCCTCCGGGGCGGCGAGGTAGACCGGAACGCAATCGGCCGCGGTCACCGCGAGCAGGGTGCCGCCGCCGGCGCACAGCAAGCCGTCCGCGTCCCCGGCGATCAGGACGGCCGGCGGCGGCGCCGGACCGGAGCGCCCGCCGTTCGGCTCGACCCGGGACGCGACCGCCGCCGCCTCGGCCGCGGGAGCGCCCTCCGCCGGGCGGGGCCGGGCGCCGGTCACGTCCAGCACCCGGGCGCCGTGGACCTGCCGGCCGACCGCCACGGCCGCGAAGCCGAGCCCCGCCGCCAGGGAGCGGTACGTGGTCAGGAACGCCGCCAGCGAGCCACCCGTGCCGAGTCCGAAGTCCGCCCCCGCGCCGGCCGCGGTCACCCCGGCCCGCAGCCCCGGGAAGCGGGCTTCCCACGCCTCCAGGACGTACCGTCCCTCCGGCGACCCGCCCCCCCGGACGGGCCGCTCCCGCACCCGCGCCGCCGGCGCGCTCATTCGGCCCGGCCGGGTTCCGGCCCGCCGCGCGCGGGCGGCCTCGGCTCCTCCTCCCCGACCCGCTCGATCTCGGCGCCGAGCGCGCGCAGCCGCTCGTCGATCCGCTCGTAGCCCCGCTCGATCTGCCGGATGTTGTGGATCGTGCTCTCCCCCTCGGCGGCCAGGGCGGCGATCAGGAGGGCCATGCCGGCCCGGATGTCGGGGCTCTCGACCACCGAGCCCCGCAGTCGCGACGGTCCGACGACCACCGCGCGGTGCGGATCACACAGGACGATCCGCGCGCCCATCGAGATCACCTTGTCCACGAAGAACATCCGCGACTCGAACATCTTCTCGTGGATGAGGATCGTGCCGCGGCACTGGGTGGCCGCCACCAGGGCGATGCTGATGAGGTCCGCCGGGAACGCGGGCCACGGCCCATCGTCGATCTTGGGGATCTGGTCCCCCACGTCGGTCTGGATCTCCGGGGCGCGCACCCCGCGCACCCGGAGCCCCCCCTCGAGCGCCTCCATCTGGATGCCCAGCCGGGCGAAGCCGATCCGCAACGGATCCAGGTGCTCGGGAGACACCTCGGCGATCTCCAGGGTGGAGCCGGTCGAGGCGGCCAGCCCGATCGCGCTGCCCACCTCGATGTGGTCCGCCACGATCCGGTGGGCGCCCCCGCTCAGCCGCTCCACCCCCTCGATGCGCAGCCGGCTCGTCCCCGCTCCCTCAATCCGAGCCCCCAGGGTGGTCAGAAACCGGCACAGGTCCTGGACGTGCGGCTCGGCGGCGGCGTTGCGGATCGTGGTCGTCCCCTCGGCCAGCACGGCGGCCAGGATCGCGTTCTCGGTCGCGGTGACCGACGGCTCATCCAGGAAGAGGTCGGCCCCTCGCAGGCGCCGGGCGCGCAGGAAGTAGGCGTCCGCCGCCTCCACGGTCGCGCCCAACCCGGCGAGGGCCAGGAAGTGGGTGTCGAGCCGGCGGCGCCCGATCACGTCCCCGCCGGGCGGCGGCAGCGCCACCTGCCCGAAGCGCGCCAGGAGCGGCCCCGCCAGTAGCACGGAAGCGCGGATCCGGCCGGCGAGCCGCCGGTCCAGGGCGCCCGAGCCCACGCCGGCGGCTCGCGCGCGGAGCTCGTTCGGGCCCGTCCACTCGGCCTCGACCCCGAGGCTCCGGAGGAGCTCGATCATCGTGTGGACGTCGCGGATGTCCGGGACGTTCGAAAGGCGGACCTCCTCCTCGGCGAGCAGGCAGCCGGCCAGGATCGGAAGGGCCGCGTTCTTGTTGCCGGCCGGCCGGAAGGTGCCGGAGAGCTCGGCGGGTCCTCGAAGGCGGAAGTAGGCCATGGTCGGCAAGCTAGGCGCGCCCGGGCGGAAGGCGCAAAAGGATCCGCGGCCCCCGCGCCGCGCGCCGCCGCCACGCCCGCCGACGGCGTCCGGTTGAGCGGCCGCGCGAGCGCGCCTATCTTCGCGCCGCGGCACGAGCCTCGCAGGCCGAGTGTATGATGGTCGCCGGCCGCCGCGCGGCGGGACCGCCCTCGCGACGGCCCGCGTCGCCCGACCCACGCTGGAGGACCCTTGAGCACGTACGAGACCGTCGTCGTGATCGGCATGGCGCTGTGGATCGTCATCGCGCTGGGGATCCTCGTCGTCCTCTTCTACATCGTGGCGCTCGTTCGGAAGGCCCGCGGGCCGATGGACCGGGTGGCCGGTAGCGTGGAGGAGCTCCGCGAGCGGCTCCAGCCGGTGGTCCGAAACGCGGAGCGCGCGAGCGAGGACGTGAACTACATCGTCTCCGTCCTGCGCACCGATGCGGAGTCGGTCGGGACCACGGTGCGGCGCGTCAGCGAGGCCACCGACCGTATGGTGGCGATCGTGGAGGAGCGCGTCGCCGAGATCGGAGGGCTCCTGGAAGTCGTACAGGAGGAGGCGGAGGACACCTTCTACTCCACGGCCTCCCTGCTCCGCGGCGTCCGGCGCGGACGCGAGGCCGCGGACCGGCTGGGCGCCCGCGAGGCGCCGCGGGTCCGCGAGCGGCGGCGCGCGGCCGGGGCGGAGGAGCCCGGCCTGGGTTGAGCCGCCGCGCGCTCCGTCGACTCGCCGGGGCCGTCCTTCTCGCCGCCGTCGCCCTCCTGGTCGCGCCCGAGCTGCTGCTGGCCTGGGGTCCGGGCACGCACGTCCAGCTCGGCTTCGACGTGCTCCGCTCGCTGAACCTGATGCCGCCGCCCGTGGCGGCGCTCCTGGTCGCGCATCCGGTCGAGTTCCTGTATGGGACCCTGGCCGCCGACATCTCGATGGCGAAGAAGTACGCGCCGGTGGGTCGGCACTGTCACCATTGGCACGTGGCGCACGAGATCCACCGCGAGGCCGGCGAGGACGAGGCGCTGCGCGCCGCCACCCTCGGCTACCTGTGCCACCTGGCCGCCGACGTGGTGGCGCACAACTCCTTCGTGCCGCGGATGCTGCTCCTCACCTCCTCCACCCAGGCCCTCGGTCACTCCTACTGGGAGCATCGGATGGACGCGCGGGTCGGCGCGGAGGCCCTGTCGCTCGCCCGCCGGATCGTGACCGAGTACGACCACCGGCCGGCCGACCGCCTCTTCGACCAGGTGCTCTCCCGGACGCTGTTCAGCTTCCGCACCAACCGTCGGATCTTCCGGGGTCTGATCCGGATGAGCGACTACCAGCGTTGGCAGGCGATCTTCGACACGGTGATCGAGCGCTCCCGCTGGGAGCTGGATCCGGCCGAGTCGGACGCCTACCTGGCGGCCAGCTTCGGACAGGTGGTGGATTTCCTTCGTCGCGGGGCGGCCTCGGCGCCGGCGGCCGCCGACCCGATCGGGGAGGCGGCGCTCGACCGCGCGAAGGGGCTCCGCCGCGAGGTGCTCCGCCGGGAGGGCTGGTCCGCCGGGCCGGCGCTCCGCGAGCGGGCGGAGGCGCACTTCCCGCTGCCCACCGAGCCGTTCGAGGCGTGGGCGGGCCGCGGCCGGACCGAAGCCCTGGCGAGGGAGGCGGTGGCGGCGGCGCTCGACCGGGCCGCTTCCCTGCCCGCGCGCCCCTGAGGCCGCTCCGGCGCCCGCGTCGCTGAGCCCGCTCCGTGCCCGCGCGCCGACGGCCATCCGGGCCCCTCGGCGCGCCGCGCCCCCCCCGGGGCCCGCCTCGCGTGCCCCGTTAGCCGTCCCGTCCCCTCCGGAGCCGCTCCCGGAGCCGCTGGCGCAGCCGCGCCGGGTCCGCCCGCCCCCCCGCCGCGCGCATCGCGGCCCCCATGAAGAACCCGAACAGCTTCTCCTCGCCCGCCGTGTAGCGGGCCACCTCCTCCGGGTGGGCGGCGACCGCCTCCTCCACCCACGCCCGGATCCGCTCGGGATCCCCCACCTGCGCGAGCCCGCGGTCGCGGACCAGGGCGTCCACCGTCGCGGGATCCGACCCGGCCGCCTCCTCCGCGAACAGGTGGCGCAGCGCCCGGTCCGCCGTGTCGGAGCTGAGCGTGCCCTCGAGGCGCAGCTCCGCCACCCGCCGCAGCCGCTCCGGCGCCAGCAGGGCGGCTTCGCCCCCCTCGGCCCCGCGCCGGTTCAGCTCCGCCGACACTTCGCCGAGCAGCAGGTTGGCCACCGTCCGGGCGAGCTCGACCCCGCCCTCCCCCACCGCCCGCTCGAAGTAGGCGGCCCGCTGCGGCGTGGCCGCCATCAGCGCCGCGTCGTCCGCCGGAAGGCCGTGGACGGCCTCGAAGCGGCGCTCGAGCTCGGGCGGCGGCGGTCCCAGCGCCTCGCGGGCCCGCGCCACCACCTCGGGCGACAGCTCGAGCGGTCGCATGTCCGGCTCCGGAAAGTACCGGTAGTCCATGGCCTCCTCCTTCCCGCGCAGGGGCCGCGTCTCGCCCCCCGCCGGGTCGAACCGCCGGGTCTCCGGGAGCACCGGCCGGCCGGCGGCGAGCTCGCCCGCCTGCCGTGCCCGCTCGTGCGCGAGCGCCCGCTCCACGAAGCGGAAGGAGTTCAGGTTCTTCACCTCCGTCTTCGTCCCGAGCGCGGCCTCGCCGTACGGTCGGACCGAGATGTTCGCGTCCACCCGGAGGCTGCCCTCCTCCATGTTGCAGTCGCTCACGGCGGCGAAGTGCTCCAGCAGCTGCTTCAGGCGGACGAGATAGGCGCGCGCCTCCTCGGGCGCGCGGAGGTCCGGCTCGGTCACGATCTCCACCAGGGGCACGCCGGCCCGGTTCAGGTCCACCGCCGTGCGGCCCGGCACCCGGTCGTGCAGCGACTTCCCCGCGTCCTCCTCCAGGTGGAGCCGACGGATCCGCACCGTCCGCTCCTCGCCCTCCCGGCGGAGGAGGACGGCGCCCCCGGTGGCGAGCGGGCGCTCGAACTGGGTGATCTGATACCCCTTCGGAAGGTCCGGATAGAAGTAGTTCTTGCGGACGAACTCGGAGCGCGCGTGGACCCGGCAGCCGAGGGCGAGCGCCGCCCGCACCGCCAGGGCCACCGCCTCCCGGTTCGGCACCGGCAGGGCGCCGGGGAGCCCGAGACACACCGGGCACACCTGCGCGTTCGGCGCCGCGCCGAAAGCGGCCGGACAGGCGCAGAACATCTTCGTCCGGGTGCGGAGCTGGACGTGGACCTCCACCCCGATCACCGCCTCCCAACCGTCGCTCCCGCTCATTCGCCGGCCGCGTCGAGAGGGTGGGCGTACGCCAGGGTCCGCTCAAGCGCCGCGGCGAGCCCCAGGAGGCGCTCCTCGCTCCAGGCCGGGCCCATGAGCTGTCCACCGACCGGCAGCCCGCCCGGCGCGTCGCCGATCGGGAGCGACACGGCCGGGATCCCCGCCAGGTTCGCCGCGACGGTGAACACGTCCTCCCGGTAGCGTTCGTACGGGTCCGCCGCCGGCGCGCCGAGCCGGAAGGCCGGGGTGGGCGTGGTCGGCGCGAACAGCGCGTCCACCCCGTCCTCGAACGCGGCCGCGATCTCCCGGGCGATAGACCGCCGGATCGCCTGCGCCCGGACGTAGTACGCCTCGTAGTAGCCCGCCGAGAGCGCGTACGTCCCCAGCATGATCCGCCGCTTCACCTCGGCCCCGAACCCCTCGCCCCGCGTCCGGGCCATCAGCTCGATCGGGTCGTCCCCCGCCGCCTCGGCGCGATGCCCGTACCGGACCCCGTCGAACCGGGCCAGGTTGCTCGACGCCTCGGCCGGGGCGATCACGTAGTAGCACGGGATCGCCAGAGCGGTGCTCGGGAGGGAGACCGGGCGGATCTCGGCGCCGGCCCGCGAGGCGGCCTCCAGGGCCGCATCGAGGCGGGCGCCCACCCCCGCCCCCAACCGCTCCCCGGTGTATTCCCGCGGGACGCCGAGCACCGCCCCCGCCAGCGCGTGCTCGGCCAGCGCCGCCGCCCGGGGCGGCGGCCGGTCCGCGCTCGTCGCGTCCCGCGGATCGCGGCCGGCGATCGCCTCCAGGGCGATGGCGGCGTCCGGGACCGAGCGGGCGAGCACCCCGACCTGATCCAGGCTGGAGGCGAAGGCGACCAGGCCGTATCGGCTCACCCGCCCGTAGGTGGGCTTCACCCCGACCACGCCGCAGAAGGCGGCCGGCTGCCGGACCGAGCCTCCCGTGTCCGAGCCGAGGGCGACCGGCACCACCCCGGCCGCCACGGCCGCGGCGGAGCCGCCCGAGCTCCCCCCCGGCACCCGGCTCCGGTCGACCGGATTGCGGGTCGGCCCGAAGGCGCTGTGCTCGGTGGACGAGCCCATGGCGAACTCGTCGAGGTTCGTGGTACCGAACAGACGGGCGCCGGCGGCCTCCAGCCGCCGCACCGCGGTCGCGGCGTACGGCGAGCGGTAGTCCGCCAGCATCCGGGAGCCGCAGGTCGTCCGGAATCGGCCGGTGCAGAGGTTGTCCTTGATGGCTACCGGCACTCCGGCCAGCGGACCCTCCCCCGTCTCCAGCCGCTCCTCGGCGGCGCCCGCCTCCTCCGCCACGGTCTGGAGGAAGGCGCGGACGGGCCGCTCCCCCTCGTCCAGGGCGCGGTTCCGCCGGGAGGCCAGCCTCAGGAGGTCCTCGGGACAGGCGCCGTCGGCGAGGGCACGGCGCGCGGCGTCGAGGCTCCCCAGCGGTCCGCCCCGTCCGCCCCCCGCTTCCCGCGACCGTTCCGTCACGCCGACCGCCCCGGATCCCTCACGGCGCCCCGCTCCGGATCCCTCACGGCGCCC
>CAZTGV010000020.1:0-24163 GCA_964613475.1 uncultured Gemmatimonadota bacterium | reverse complement strand
CCGGATCCCTCACGGCGCCCCGCTCCGGATCCCTCACGGCGCCCGCTCCGGACCCATCATGCATCGGCCCCGAGCCCCTCGCCTCGCCCGCCCGCCTCCTCGGGCTCCATCACCGGGAGCCGCGGGACGACGAAGAAGCCCGCGGCCCACGCGGGCGCCCAGCGCTCCGGAGGGGCCCGCAACGGATCGGATCCGGGGACGTCGGGACGGGTCGGCGAGACGGCGGGCGCCGACGAGGTCGGGTCCGGATCCGGCTCGGCAGCCCCGAGGGCCTCCAGGTGGGCCAGGATCGCCCCCATCTCCCGCGACAGCCGCTCGATCTCCGCCTCGGTCAGCGCGAGCCGCGCCAGCCGCGCGATCCGCCGCACCTCCTCCGGGTCGATTCGGCGACCGCTCATCCCCGCGCCACGGCCCGCCCCGGCGGACGCCTCAGGCGGGGCGGAGGCCCGCGTGGGCGACGAACACCTTCTTCACCCCGATCGCCTCGAACTCGATCTCGGCCTTGAGCTCCCTCCCCCGCCCGGACACCGACAGGATCCGGCCCGGACCGAAGCGGGGATGGACGATCCGGGCGCCCGGCTCGACCTCCAGCGGGACCTGGCTGTCCGTGTAGTCGTAGCGGGGCCCGGCCGCCTCCGCCTCGGCCGCCCGCCGGCCGGGTGCGTGGCGCCAGGACCAGTCGCCCGGCTCCTCGTCGGCCCTGGACGGGGCGGCGCCCGGCGCGTCGGCCCGCCCGCCCCAGCGGGACGCGCGCCCGGAGGCCCTCCGGCGCCCGCCCCCATCCGTGCCGACGATCCGTCGCTCCACGGGCCCCTCGGGCAGCTCGTCCAGGAAGGAGCTCGGGGCCGAGCGGCGCTCCGAGCCGGCGCGCCACCGCCGGTCGGCGTGGCTCAGGTAGAGCCGGTCGCGCGCGCGGGTGACCCCCACGTAGAACAGCCGGCGCTCCTCCTCCACGCCCCCCTTCCCGTCCACGGCCCGGGAGAGGGGAAACAGGCCCTCCTCGAGCCCGGCCACGAAGACGATCGGGAACTCCAGCCCCTTGGCGTTGTGGAGCGTCATCAGGGTGACCGTCTCCCCCTCCAGCTCCGCGTCATCGATCTCCGCCCGGAGGGCGACCGACTGGAGGAAGCGCTCCAGCTCGCTCGCCCCGGGCGGGCCGTCCTCCATCTCCCCGGCATCGAAGGAGGCGGCCGCGGCGACCAGCTCGGTGACGTTCTCCAGCCGGTCGGCGCCGTCCTCCTCCTCCTCGAGCGCCGCCGCGAGCCCGAACCGCCGCACGCACGCCTCGATCGCCTGGCGCGCGGACCCCCGGAGCGTCTCCTCCCGGAACGCCGCCATCTCCGCCGCGAAGCCCTCGAGCGAGCGGGCGCCGGCGGTGGGGAGCGCCTCGATCCGCGTGGCGGCGACCGAGGCCTCCAGCAGCGGCGCCTCGTCGGCGTCCGCCGCCTCCCGGAGCCGCTCCAGCGTCACGCCCCCGACCCCGCGGCGCGGCCAGCGCACCGCCCGCTCGAAGGCGACGTCGTCGGCGGGGTTCACGGCCAGACGGAGGTAGGCGAGCACGTCCTTGATCTCCCGACGCTCGTAGAAGGGCACCCCGCCGACGATCCGGTACGGGAGCCCGGCCGACCGGAACGCCTCCTCGTAGGCGCGCGACTGCGCGTTCGTCCGGTAGAGGACCACACAGGCCCCGGGCCCGTACGGGCCGGGAAGCGCCCGGATCTCGCGCGCCGTCCAGGTCGCCTCCTGCCGCTCGTCCGCGGTGTGGACCACCCGCACCGGCGCGCCCGCCTCGCGGGCGGTGCGCAGGGTCTTCGGCTTCCGGTTCGCATTGCAGGCGATGACCTCGTTCGCGACCTCCAGGATCGAGCCGGTCGAACGGTAGTTCCGCTCCAGCCGCACCACCTTCGCGCCCGGGAAGTCGCGCTCGAAGTCCAGGATGTTGCGGATGTCGGCGCCCCGCCATCCGTACACCGCCTGGTCGTCGTCCCCCACCACGCACACGTTGCCGTGGCGCCGCCCCAGCGCCCGGACCATCCGGTACTGCGCGTGGTTCGTGTCCTGGTACTCGTCGACCAGGACATGGAGGAAGCGCCCCGCGTAGCGGTCGCGCGCCACCTCGTCCTCCTCGAGCAGCCGCACCGCCTGGACGAGGAGGTCGTCGAAGTCGTAGGCGTTCCGCCGGAGCAGCAGCCGCTGGTAGACCGGGTAGACGTCCGCCGTGACCCGCGCGGGCAGGTCGAAGGCGGCCGGCGCGTAGTCGGTGGGGCCGATCAGCGCGTTCTTCGCGTCCGAGATGCGGGCCCGGATCGCCTGTGGCGACCAGCGGCGCGGGTCCGCCCCGGCCGCCTCCATCGCCTCCTTCAGCACGCGGAGCGCGTCGTCCTCGTCGTAGATCGTGAACGCGCGGTCCCGTCCGGCCCACCCCGCCTCGCGGCGCAGCAGCCGCGCCGCGATGGCGTGGAAGGTCCCGATCCACAGGCCGCGCGGCTCGCGGCCGAGCAACCCCGCGATCCGCTCCCGCATCTCCCCCGCCGCGCGGTTCGTGAAGGTGACGGCCAGGATCCGGTCCGGGGGGATGCCGAGCCGCCGGATGAGCCGGGCGACCCGGACGGTCAGCACGCGCGTCTTCCCCGAACCGGCGCCGGCCAGCACGAGCAGCGGGCCCTCCCCGTGCTCCACGGCCTCCCGCTGCTCCGGATTGAGCGCAATGCCGGAGTCGAAGGACCCCGAGGGGCGTGCTTCCTCGTCCGCGCCCGCCGCGCCGATCGGCGCCCCGGTTCCGTTGCCCCGCCCGGAACGCCCCGTCACGCCGGCGCCTCGCGGGTCCGTGCCGGCGACTCCCGCACCTCCACGCTCCGGACCGCGACGGCCACCGGGAGCTCGAGCCGGAAGCTCGCCCCCTCGCCGCCGCTTTCCAGGGCGATCTCCCCTCCGTGCATCTCCTCCACGATCCGGCGGGTGAGGGAGAGCCCCACACCCCAGCCGCGCTCCTTGGTCGTCACACCGATCTCGAACAGCTTGCCTCGCACCTGCGGCGGCACCCCGGGTCCGGTGTCCCGGACCCGGAAGGCCGCGCGCTCGCCGCCGCGGGCCTCCCGCCGGCCCGCGTAGCTCACCCCGATCGTGCCGTCCCGCCCCGCCAGGGCGTCCAGCGCGTTCTTGATGAGGTTCTCGAACGCCCACTCGAGCAGGGTCTCGTTGCCGCGGACGAGCGGGGCCTCCGGCGGGATGTCGATCTCGAACCGCACCGCGCTCCCAAGCGTCGGGAGCCGGGCCGAGAAGTACCGCCGGAGCTGCTCGACGATCCGTCCCACCGACACCGCTTCGAGCGTGGGGGCGCGGCCGATCAGCTCGAAGCGCCGCGACACCTTGAGGAGCCGCTGGACGTCCGCCTCCATCTCGCCCACCAGGTCCGGCCCACCGTCCTCCCGTGGGGCGCCGGCCCCCTCCAGCTGCTCGAGCCAGCCCACCAGGGAGCTCAGAGGGGTGCCCATCTGATGGGCCGACTCCCGGGCCATCGCCGACCAGATCCGCTCGCGCTCGCTCCGGAAGGAGGTGAAGACCATCCACGCGCCGCCGCCGACCACGGCCAGCAGCAGCGCCGCCTGCAGCCACGGGATCCATTTCAGCCGCCGCAGGATGAGCGGCTCGCCGAAATGCACCTGGATGTTGAAGCCCGGGCGGAGGGGGAACGCGCCGCGGTCCAGCTCGCGGGCATAGCGGCGGACCCGCTCGACATCCGTCGGGTCGTCCTCATCGACCTCGAAGGGCAGATAGGCCCACGACGTGGGCTCGCCGAGCGAGTCGGTGAGCACCACGGGGATCCGCAGCCGCTCCAGCTCCCCCAGCACCTGGAACAGCGCCTCATCGGTAAGCCGCTCCTGGTCCTCGCGGTCCGTCTCGGCCGCCGCCTCGAAGGTGAGCGCGTAGAAACGGCTGAACACCGCCGCGTCGCGGCGCAGCACGTCCGCCATCTGCTGCGTATAGACGAGAAAGGAGAGGAGCACAGCGGCGAAGAGGACCGCCACCGCGACGGTGGCCACCCGGCGGGTCACGGCCCTGCGCGGCGGCAGCTCACGGCGCCTCCGCCAGCCGGTCCCCCCCGAAGTAGGGGCGGAGCGCCTCCGGGAGCCCGACCCCTTCGCCGGGGCGATAGCGGTTCTCGAGCAGCGCCACGATGAGCCGCGCCAGGGCGAGCGCCGAGCCGTTCAGCGTGTGCACGAACTCCGGGCCGGCGCCGGGCTCCGGTCGGAAGCGCACGTTCGCGCGGCGCGCCTGGTAGTCCGAGTAGCAGGAGCAGCTCGATACCTCGAGCCACTCCCCGACCCCGGCCGCCCACACCTCCAGGTCATAGGTGATCGCGTTCGCGAAGCCGAGGTCGCCCCCCGGGAGGAGGACACGGCGGTACGGGAGCTCCAGCAGCTCGAGGACCCGCTCCGCGTGGCCGGTGAGGCGCTCCAGCGCCTCGGCGGCGTCCTCCGGACGGGCCAGCACGACCAGCTCTACCTTGTCGAACTGGTGCACCCGCAACAGCCCGCGGGTGTCCCGCCCGGCCGCACCCGCCTCGCGGCGGAAGCACGGCGTGTAGGCGACGTACCGCACGGGCAGTCCGTCCGCCGGCAGGATCTCGTCCCGGTGCAGGTTGGTGAGCGGCACCTCGGCCGTCGGCACCAGGAAGAGGTCGTCCGGCTCCGTCCGGTAGGCGTCCTCCTCGAACTTCGGCAGGTGTCCGGTCGCCGTCATCGAGTCGCGGCTCACCAGGAGCGGAGGCGCCACCTCCAGGTAGCCGTGCTCCCGGGTGTGCAGGTCGAGCATGAGCTGGACGAGCGCGCGCGCGAGCCGGGCACCCGTCCCGGCGAGGAGCGGAAAGCCGGAGCCGGCCACCTTGGCGCCGCGGGGCAGGTCCAGGAAGGGCGGCGCGGCCGCGCCGTCCCGCCCCCCGCCGGCGCCGAGCCGCTCCCCGATCTCCCAGTGTGGCAGCCGACCGTCCGGCTCCGCCGGCTCGCCCCACCGCCGGACCTCTCGCGCCTCCCCCTCGCCGCCGGGCGGCACCCGCTCGTCGGGCAGGTTCGGGAGCGAGAGGAGCGACGCCTCGAGCCCGGACTCCACCTCGCCGAGACGGCCGTCCAGGGCCCGGATACGCTCGGCCACGCCCCGCATCGCCTCGATGAGCGCCTCCGTCTCCTCGCCCCGGCCCTTGCGGCGGCCGATCTCCCGCGACGCCTCGTTCCGCTCCGCCCGCAGCGCCTCGACCTCGCCGAGCAGGGCGCGGCGCTCCTCGTCCAGGGCCAGGGCGCGCTCGAGCAACGCCAGGGCCTCCGGATCGCCGCGGCGCCCCAGCCGCTCGCGGGCCGCGTCGGGATCGGCGCGGAGGTTCCGGATGTCGAGCATGCCGCGCCGTGCTCAGCCGGCGGCCGGAGGGCCGGCCCGGCGTCGCCGGCCCGCCTCCGCCCTGAGAGGCCCGTGCGGACGCCGGCGAGGCGCCCTCACCGGTCGCCCCGCTGGCCCGGGACGAGACCTCGCGATTCGCAGTTGGGATTGATGAGTTGTCGGAAGGTGACGGTCCGGGCCTCGGGATCGATCGCCAGTACCTCGAGCTTTCCGAACCGCCGGCAGCGGAAGCCCCCGGTCGGGTCGCGCCGGCTCACCATCGCCAGCACGTCGCCCACCGCGATCGAGAGCGGCGCCGCGACCTCGTAGCCCTCGGCCGGCGCCACCGTAAGCCCCTCGAAGCTGGCGGTCACGCGCTGCAGCCCCGCGTCGCTCTCGTCCACCGCGACCACGCTGTACGGGCGGAACTCCGGCACCTGCTGCTCGGTCAGGTAGAACAGGAAGTCCCAGCCCGGCGTCTGGTCCGGGCGCACGGGGCGGGAGCCGAGCACGTCGAAGGCGGAGACCCGGTTGAACGGACCCTCCCGGAAGTCCCACAGGGTGACCTCGGTGGGCTCGTCGGGCACGGGACGGATCAGGTCCTCGAACGGGTCGTCGCAGGCGAGGAGCCCGAAGGCCACCAGGACCGCGCAGAGTCTCTTCATCCCTCCTCGATCGCTTTCCCCAGGGCCCCCAGACGTCCCCTCGAGACCGCGGCCTCGACCCGGACGCCGGGGGCGGAAAACATGTCGGCGGCGCGAAAGGGGTGTCAAGGATCACGAGATCCCTAAGTGGAGCCGCCGCTTGCGATTTTCGGCGAACAGAGCTGCTTGACGCCCCCGCGTCGAGCCGGGTACCTTGGCCGCGTCCGGGCGGGCCGCGGGGATCCCCTCCACCGAGGACGGCGCAATGACGCTCGACACCGGCTCGGCGCGCGAGACCCCGGAGGCCGCGACCGGGCACCCCCGCCGGGCCGCCGCCCCCCACGTGCTGGTGGCCGAGGACGAGCTCCACATCGCCCGCATGCTGGCTACCCTGCTCGAGGACGCGGGGATCCGGGTGACGGTGGAGACGGACGGCCTCTCCGCCCTCGACCGCATCCGGGAGGACGGCACGATCTCCCTGGTCATCCTCGACCTGCTCATGCCCGGAATGGGGGGCATGGACGTGCTGCGGGAGACGCGGAAGCTGGAGCGGCGGATCCCGGTCCTCGTCCTCACCGGGAAGGGCCAGACGGACGTCCGGGAGGAGGCAATGGACCTCGGTGCGACCGAGCTCTTCATCAAGCCGTTCAGCCCCCGCAAGCTGGTGAACCGCGTCCTGGAGCTCTGCCCGTGACGGCCGGGGGCGGGGCCGCGGGCCCTCCCGCGCCCGAGCCGGCCGGCGCCGAGGCGGAGGAGGACGCCGGCCGCGCGGACGCCTGGGCGGTGATCCTGGCCGGCGGGACCGGGACCCGCTTCTGGCCGGCCTCGCGCCCCGACCGGCCGAAGCAGCTCCTTCCCCTCGGCGGCGATCGGCCGCTCTTCGTCGAGACCTGGGAGCGGGCGGCGGCCGTGGTCGGCGGCCAGCGGGTCCGGGTGGTGGCGCGGGCGCCGCTGCTCGCCGCCTTCCGGCGACTGGTCCCGGCGCTCGCGCCGGAGCGGGGCCTGCCCGAGCCCATCGCCCGCGGCACCGGGCCAGCCCTCACCTGGGCGACGCACCACCTGGCGGCCCGCGACCCGGACGCCGTCGTGATCGCCATGCACGCGGACCATCTCATCGAGCCCCTGGCGGCGTTCCGCCGCACCGTGGATCGGGCGGTGCGCGCCGCGCGCCGCGAGCGGCGGCTGTACTGCATCGGCGCGCGGCCGGACCGGCCGGAGACCGGCTACGGCTATCTGCGGCTCGGCCTCGAGCGCGCCCCGGGCGTCTTCGACTCGCGCGCCTTCGTGGAGAAGCCGGACCGTCGGACGGCGACGGAGTACGTCGCCTCCGGCGACCACCTGTGGAACACCGGGATCTTCGTGTGGCGCGCGGCCGATTTCCTCGAGGCGGTGCGGGCGAACGCCCCGGAGATCGCGCCCGGGCTCCCGGCGCTGGAGCGCGGGGACGTGGAGGGCTTCTTCTCGGCCGTGACGCCGGTGAGCGTGGACGTGGGCGTCCTGGAGCGCTCGGACCGGGTCGGGATCGTCGAGGCCGAGTTCCGGTGGGACGACGTGGGGGTGTGGAACGCCCTGGCCCGCACCCGCCCGGCCGACGCCTCGGGGAACGTCGCGGTCGGCCGCGTGCGGCCGGTCGCGTCGCGTGACAACGTCGTGTGGGCCGAGGAGGGGCGGGTCACCCTGTTCGGCGTCGAGGGGCTGGTGGTCGTCCGCTCCGGGGACGAGACTCTGGTCACCACCCGGGAGCGGGCGCCGCGACTCAAGGAGCTGCTCGCCCGGCTCGAGTCGGCCGAGGGGGAGGACGCCGCGGGCGCCCGAGGGAGCGGAAGGTCGGACGGGGACGGCGCGGAGGCCCGGGCGGCGGACGCGGACGGGGGCGAGCGGAACGACGGGACGTGAGGGGGAGGCGGGGGTGAAGCTGTACCTGTTCGACGACGCGGTCGCCGACGGCTGGACGCCGTTCGCGCTCACCCGCCCGTGCGGCGAGCTCCGGTTCGGGCGCTGGCTGCTGCGCGAGCGACTGGAGCGCTTCGCCGGCGTCGAGGCGGCCGGCGCGATCGCGCGTCCCTGGCTGGCCCGCTTCCGCGAGCGCGGCGCGCCGCCGGTGGTGGACCTCGGGGCGCTGCCGCGGGAGGCGGATCGGCTCCTGCTCTGCGCGCGCGCCGTTCCGGCGCCCGACGCGGCCTTCCGCCCCCCCGAGGGGCCGGCGAACCTGTGGATCGGCGAGCGCCTGGCCGGCTGCTGGCTTCCCGCGGGGCGGCCGGGGCCCGAGTCCGGCTGGCTCCGGGGACCGGAGCCGCTCCCGGATGCGGCGGACGTCGCGGTGGACGGCGCGATGCCGGAGGCCCCCTGGGACCTGGTGGCGCGCGGCGCCGAGCGGCTGGGGGAGGACCTCCGCCGCCTCGCGGGCGCGGGCGACGCGCGGGCGCCCGACCTGCCGCCGGGGGTGGGGCGGATCGGCGAGGAGCCGGTGCGGCTCGGCGCCGGCGTCCGGCTCGAACCCGGCGTCCTGCTGGACGCCCGCGAGGGCCCGATCGTGCTGGACGAGGGGGTCGAGGTGCGGGCCGGCGCGCGGCTCTCCGGCCCCCTGTACGCCGGCCCGCGCAGCCGTCTGCTGGGCGGCCCCATCGCCTCCCTCTCGGCCGGCCCGTACAGCTACCTGCGCGGGGAGGTGGAGGCGGTGACGGTCCTCGGCTACGCGAACAAGGCGCACGACGGCTTCCTCGGGCACGCCTACCTCGGCCGCTGGGTGAACCTGGGCGCGCTCACCACCAACAGCGACCTGAAGAACAACTACGGCACCGTCCGGGTGGGCCCGCCCGGGGAGGAGATGGACACCGGGCTCCTGAAGGTCGGTTGCTTCCTCGGGGACCACGTGAAAACCGGCATCGGCACCCTGCTCCCGACCGGCGCGGTGGTGGGCGCCGGCTCGAACGTGTTCGGCGCGGCCATGCCGCCCCGCTGGATCCCGCCCTTCTCCTGGGGCGGGGGCGAGCGCTGGACGGCGTACCGGCGCGAGGCGTTCCTCGAGACCGCGGAGGTCGTGCTCGGCCGGCGCGGGGTGGCGTGGGACGACGACGTGTCCGCCTGGCTGGCGGCCGCCTGGGACGCGGGGCGCACGCCGTGAGGGTCGCCTCGCTCGGGAGCGGCAGCGGCGGCAACGCCTTCCTCCTGGAGGCCGGGGACACGCGCCTCCTGGTGGATGCCGGCTTCAGCGGCTCGCAGATCGCCCGGCGGCTCGCGGCGCTGGAGGTGGACCCCGAGTCGGTGCGGGCAGTGGTCGTCACCCACGAGCACCGCGACCACGCGCGCGGGATCGGCGTGGCCGCGCGGCGCTGGGGCTGGCCGCTCTACCTGACCCGTCCCACCGCGCGCGCCTGCCGCCGGCTGTTCTCGGGCGAGGAGCGGCTCCACGCCCTGCCGCGCGCGCGCCTGCGGATCGGCGACCTGGAGGTGCGGCCCTTCCTCACCTGCCACGATGCGGCCGAGCCGCTGGCGGTCACCGTGGCCGAGCCCGCGTCCGGGCTCGAGGTGGGGATCGCCACCGACCTGGGCCGCGCCACCACCTCGGTGCGGCACGCGCTCGCCTCCTGCCACTTCCTCGTCCTGGAGTCCAACCACGACGAGCGCCTGCTGCGGGACGGACCCTATCCCTGGTCGGTGAAGCGACGGATCGGGGGGAGCCGCGGGCACCTCTCCAACCGTCTGGCCGCGGAGCTGGCGGCCGAGCTCTGCCACCCGGAGCTGGCGGGCGTGCTGCTCGCTCATCTCAGCCGGGAGTGCAACGATCCGGACCTGGCCCGCGACCGAATCGGAGAGCGCCTGGGACTGCTCGGCTTCGACGGGCTCCTGGAAGCCGCCGGACAGGACGCCCCGACGCCGCTCTACTCGGTGCCGGAGCTGCTTCGCCGCCGGGGCGGCGGCGCCCAGCTGAGGCTCTTCCCCTAAGCCATCCCAGGCCCTCAGGCGCCGAACAGACGCAGCAGGTCGTTCCCGATCGCCCAGATCATGATGCCCACCACCACCACCATGCCGAGCTGGGTGAGCCGGAGCCGCTGCTCGACGCTCAGCGCCCGCCCCCGCACCGCCTCGATGCCGAGGAAGACGAGCCATCCACCGTCCAGCACCGGGATCGGAAGCAGGTTGAGGATCGCCAGGTTCACGCTGATCACGGCCATGAAGTTGAGGAGCGCCCAGATGCCGGCCCGGGCCGCCTCGCCCGAGATCTGCCCGATCAGGATCGGCCCGCCGAGCTCGCGGGCCGAGCTCTCTCCGGTCGCCAGCTGCCACAGGAAGTCGAAGACGGTCACTACCCAGAAGACGGTGCGCTCCGCGCCGAGCGCCACCGCCGCCAGGGGGCCGGGGCGGATGCGGCCCGCGTCCTCCGCCAGCAGGATGCCGAGCTGCCCGAAGGCGAGCGTGTCGCGGGCGATCTCGCTGTACTCCCGCGCCGTGCGGGGCGTCGCCTCCAGCCGCAGCGTCTCCTCGCCCCGGCGGACGCCGAGGCGGATCGCCTCGTCCGGGCGCTCCCGCACGTGGGTGACGACCGCCTGCCACCCGCGCACATCCTGACCGTCCAGGCTCACGATCACGTCGCCGGGACGCAGGCCCGCTTCCGCGGCCGGCGAGTCCTCCGCCACCTCGCCGATCTTGGGCTCGATGGAGGGCTCCGCGTAGGCGAGCACGGCGAAGGCGAGGAAGGCGAACAGGATGTTCATGGCGACGCCGGCCGAGATGACCAGGGTGCGCGCCCATAGCGGCTTCGCCTCGAAGTCCCGGTCGGACGGCTGGTGGGGCTCCTCGTCCATGCCGCCCTCGATCCGCGCCATCACGGCTTCTTCGCCCATGCCCTGCATTCGCACGTAGCCGCCGAGCGGAAGCCAAGACACCACGT
Organism: uncultured Gemmatimonadota bacterium; assembly: GCA_964613475.1. Taxonomy (GTDB): domain Bacteria; phylum Gemmatimonadota; class Gemmatimonadetes; order Palauibacterales; family Palauibacteraceae; genus CAZTGV01. The sequence goes on along the minus strand of CAZTGV010000020.1, from coordinate 13,258 downwards.
ACTCGGTCTCTCCCCGCCGGAAGCCGGCCAGCTTCGGCCCCAGCCCGATGGAGAAGCGGGGGACGCCGATGTCCACCGCCTTCGCCGCCCAGAAGTGCCCGAGCTCGTGGACCAGGATGAGGACGCCGAGAACGACGACCGTCGCGAGGATGGTGACGAGCAAGGATCCCTCTCGGCTGGCGTTGCGGGTCGCTCAGCGGGTCGCGAGTCCGACCCGGCCGACCCGGCCCCCGTCCCGGCCGGGCACGTCGGAACCGCCGCTTGTCACCCTTCCGGCGCCGGCAGGTTCCGCTCCCTCGGCCGCCTCGACGCGATCGCCGGGAGGCGGGCTCGCGCCGCCTCCCGGGCGGCCCGATCCGCCCTCCGCACGTCCTCCAGCGTCCGTACGGGCTCGGGCCGGAACGCCTCCACCACGTCGGCCACCAGCCGCTGCAGGCCCGGGAAGGAGAGGCGTCCCTCCAGGAAGGCGGCCACGGCGACCTCGTTCGCCGCGTTGAAGGCGACCGGGAGCGTGCCGCCCCCGCGGCCGGCCTCGATCCCCACCCGGAAGAGCGGGAAGTCCTCCTCCCGGACCGACTCGAACGCCAGCGGCCCCGCCGCGATCGGGTCGAATGGCTCGGGATCGTCGTCCACCCGTTCGGGGAAGGCGAGCGCGTAGAGGAGCGGCACCTCCATGGTGGGGCGGCCGAGCTGCGCGAGGGTGGAGCCGTCCCGGAGCTCCACCAGGCAGTGCACGATCGAGCCGGGGTGGACGACGACGTCGATTCGGTCGTACGGGAGGCCGAACAGGTGGTGCGCCTCGATCACCTCGAGCGCCTTGTTCGCCAGGGTGGCGGAATCGACCGTGATCTTCGCCCCCATCGACCAGGTGGGGTGGGCGAGGGCGTCTTCGGGACGGATCCGGTCGAAGGCGGCGCGCGGGGTGCCGCGGAACGGCCCCCCGGAGGCGGTGAGGGTGAGCCGCCGGACCTCCGTCGCGTCGCGGCCGGCCAGGCACTGGTGGGCGGCGCTGTGCTCGGAGTCCACCGGCAGCAGCTCCCCGCCGCCCCGCCGGAGCGCCTCCATCACGAGCTCGCCGCCGGCCACCAGCGACTCTTTGTTCGCCAGGGCGAGGCGCCGCCCGGCGTCGAGCGCGCGGAGCGTCGGCTCGAGGCCCGCGATCCCCACCAGCCCGTTCACCACCACCTCCGCGCCCGGGGCGGCGGCCGCCTCGAGCAGGGCGGCGCGGCCGTGGTGCCACTCGCCCCGCCAGCTCGGCTCGAAGCCGGCCGGCGGCGGCCCGGCGCTCAGCACCACCCGCTCCGGCTCCAGCTCGGCGGCCAGGGCGTCCAATCCCACGGCGTCGCGGTGGGCGGTGAGCACGGCGGCGCGGAAGCGGTCCGGATGCCGCCGCAGGATCTCGACCGCCGCGCGGCCGATCGAGCCGGTCGCTCCGAGGAGCGCCACCTTCCGGGCCGTCACGGGAGCCAGGCGTAGAAGAACCAGGCAACGGGCAGCGCCCAAAGAAGCGAGTCCAGTCGGTCCAGCAGCCCGCCGTGGCCGGGCAGGAGGTCGGAGGAGTCCTTCACGTCCGTCTCCCGCTTCAGCGCGGACTCGACCAGGTCCCCGAGGATGGCGGCGGCGGCCACGGTCGCGCCGAACAGCAGGGCGCGCACGGGGGGCAGGTCCCACCCGCCCGGCAGGATCCAGCTCGCGTAGCCGAGGGCCGCCAGTGGACCCACCAGGACCGCCGCCAGGGCTCCCTCCACCGTCTTGTTCGGCGACACCCGGGGCGCGAGCCGCCGCCGCCCGAAGGTCTTGCCGCCGAAATAGGCGGCCGTGTCCGCCAGCCACGTCGTCACCACCGGATAGAAGAAGAGGAGCGTGGCGGCCAGACGATCCGTGGCCAGGGGCTCGTCGCCCAACTCGGCGCCCGGCGGCAGCCCCTCGCGCAGCGGCACGCCGAAGCTGAGCAGGCCGCCCACGTAGAGCGCACCGAAGGCGGTGAGCGCCGCGGCCGTTCCCGGGCCCTCGCGGATCGGCACCCGTGCGGTGGCCAGCGCCCCCGCCGCCATCAGCAGGAGCCCCGCCAGCCACCAGGCGCCGGCGGCGCCGAAGTAGAGGACGACCGGGGGGAACGCCGCCGCGCCGACCGCGCCGGTCCACACGAGCGGCCGGGCGCCGGCCGAACGGTACATGGTCGCCAGCTCCCAGTAGCCGACGCCCGCCACCAGGCCGAGACCGACCGCGAACACGGCGCCGCCGGCGAACACGACCATCGCGCAGAGGGGAACGCCGATGGCGGCCACCAGGAGCCGCAGGTGGAGGTCCCCCCTCACGGCCGGGCCGTCCCGCGGCTAGCTCGGGACACGCCCGAAGCGACGGTCGCGACGGCGGAAGTCCAGCAGGGCGTCGAACAGGTCCTCGCGCCGGAAGTCCGGCCACAGCACCGGCGTCACGTACAGCTCCGCGTAGGCGATCTGCCACAGGAGGAAGTTCGAGAGGCGGACTTCGCCCGAGGTGCGGACCAGCAGGTCCGGATCGGGCCGGCCCGCCGTCTGCAGCTCGCCCGCGAAGCGGGCCTCGTCGATCGCGTCCGGCGACAGCTCGCCGCGGGCGACCCGCTCGGCCAGCCGGCGGGCCGCCTGCACGATCTCGGCGCGGCCGCCGTAGCTGATCGCCAGGTGGAGGGCCAGCCGGTCGCCGTCGGCGGTCGCGCGCTCGATCTCCGCGACCGCTTCGGCGGCCTCGGGCGAGAGCCGCTCCAGTTCTCCGAAAGCGCCCACCCGGACGCCCGCCTCGGCCAGCTCCTCCTTCTCCCGGTCCACGTACTCGCGGAGGAGCTCCATCAGAGCCGAGACCTCGCCCTTCGGACGCGCCCAGTTCTCGCGCGAGAAGGCGTACAGGGTGAGGTGCCGGACGCCGGCCTCGATCGCCCCCTTCACCACTTCCCGCACCGCCTGCATGCCGGCCCGGTGCCCCCGCCAGCGAGGCAGGCCGCGGGAGCGGGCCCAGCGGCCGTTCCCGTCCATGATGACCGCCACGTGGCGGGGAACCTCCCCGGCCCGTACCTCCTCCAGCTTCCGGTCGGTCGCCGCCTCTTCCGGCATGGGGCCCATTCTGCGGCCGCCCATCGGGGCTGTCAAAGCGACCGGATCTCCGGCCGGACTCACGCGGACGGCGACCCGGCGCGCCGCCGGAGCGCGCCGGCGCCGCCGCGGAGGCTGTACGCCTCGTAGCCAGCCGCCTGCATCCGCTCCGCGAGGTGCGCCGAGCGGATCCCCTCCGTGCAGACGAGGACGTAGGTCGGCTCGCGGTCGAGCGACCGGAAGCCCTCCAGCAGCTCCTCCATCGGCCGGTGCTCGGCGCCGGGCCAGTGCCAGCGCTCGAACGCCTCGCGCTCGCGGGTATCCAGCACCCGGGCGCGCTCGGGGATCCGATCGGCGAACAGGCCGGGCGCGGCCACCTCGGCCAACCGGAGGGCGCGAAGGTCGTGCACCTCGCGCCCCTCGATGGCGGGATCGAGCAGACCCTCCGGCAACCGGGCCTCCTGCTCGGAGGCCCGTTCGGGCGAGGTGGCGGTGACCGGCCGGTCCGGCGCCACCTGGCAGTACTCCCGCACCCGGGCCGAGAGCTCGTAGGTGCCGATGGCGCGCGACCGGGCCACGATCTCCTCCTTGTCGAAGCCGAGCAACGGCCGGAGCACCGGACGGTCGGCGGCCCCTTCGATCGCCCGCAGGTTGGCCAGCGTCTGGGACGACACCTGTCCGACGGATTCGCCGGTCACCAGGGCGTCGGCGTCCGTCTCGGCGGCGAGACGGGAGGCGGTCCGATACATGAGCCGCTTCAGGACCACCTGCAGGTAGGCGGGCTTCACCGCCTCGCGCATCGCCTCCACGGCGCCCGTGAAGTCCACCGCGTGCAGCCGGGGACGCGTGCCGTAGCTCCACCGGTCCGCCAGCGCCTTGGCCACCTCCAGGGTGAGCCGCGCGTACGCCGCGCCCCCGAGGTTGCAGAAGACGTAGTCCAGCGCGACCCCGCGGCGGAGCGCCATCCAGGCGGCCACCGCCGAGTCGAAGCCGCCCGAGAGGAGGGCGACGGCCCGCCCCTGCACCCCGAGCGGCAGCCCGCCGGCCCCGGGACGCCGGCCGGAGAAAAAGTAGGCGCGGTCGTCCCGGACCTCCACCCGCACCTCCACCTCCGGGTCGTCCAGGTCCACCCTGGCGCCGGGGTTGAGCGCCGCGCCGAGCTCGCGGTGGATGTCCATGGAGCCGAAGGGATGGGTGCCGGAGCGACGCGCCCGCACCGCGAACGTGCGGCCGCGGACCCGGTCGGCGAAGCGCCCCCGGCCGGTGGCCACGATCTTCTCCAGGGTCGCCGCGCACTCCCCCTCGAGCACCGAGTAGGAGCTGATCCCGAAGACGCGGCCGAGCGGCTCCAGCGCCGCTTCGGGGCCGGTCACGTACAGCCGGCTCCAGGTCCGCTCCACCTCCGCGTCGATGCCATGGGCCTCGTAGGCGTCCCGGAGATTGCGGACCAGCCGCTTCTGGAAGCGGTTCCGCGTCCGGCGGGACTTGGTCGCCACCTCGCCCGACAGGCGCACCAGGGCCCGACGCTCCTCCCCGCTCACCGCTCCCCTTCGCGGCCGCGCTCGGCCCGCTCCGGCCGGCCGGCGGTCTCCTCCGGCCAGGGAAAGTCGCGGTCCGGCTCGCCACGCCGGCCGCGGCGGAGCTCGTCCAGCACCTCGGGGCTGGGCACCCGCTCCTGGAGCTGCTCGACGAAGGCGCGGCCCGCGCCGTACGCCGCGTAGAGGACGAGCAGCGGGAGCGCCACCACGGCGGGCCGCCACAGGAGCAGCGGGATCGCCACCGCCAGGACGATCAGGGACGCCCGGCCGGCCCCGCTCTTCAACCCGGGCCGCAGCACCGGATAGGGCACGTGGCTCAGCATGAGCGCCGCCACCGAAACCATCCCGATCGCGACGATACGGGCCCACGGCCAACCGGCCAGCTGGTCGGCGAACCAGGCGGTCTGGCTGAACGGAAAGAAGGTGGCGATGAGGCCACCGGCCGCGGGCGACGGCAGGCCGAGGAAGTGGTGCCGGGCCATCCCGTGCTGCTCCACGTTGAAGCGGGCCAGCCGCAGGGCCACCGCGGCGACGAACAGGAAGCAGACGACCCACGACCAGTCCCCGGCCGAGAAGAAGAGGCGGTAGGCGATGAGCCCCGGGGCCACGCCGAAGCTGACCAGGTCCACCAGCGAGTCGAGCTCGGCCCCGAAGCGGCTGTGCGATGCGGAGAGGCGCGCCGCCCGACCGTCCAGCCAGTCCGCCACCGCGGCCAGGACCACCAGCCAGCCGGCCAGCGCCAGGTCTCCCCGCATTACGGAGACGATCGCCCACAGACCGAAGAACAGGTTTCCGAGCGTGAAGGCGCTCGGGAGCACGAGGACGGCCCGGCGCAGCGGCCGTCCCGACGCGCGCCCGGTCCGTTCCGCCCCCGCCGGACCCCGGCCGCGGCTCACGCGCCACCTCCGACGGCGGGCCGACCCGCGGCCGGGCCGGAGACCTCCGGCGCCTCGACGGCGAGCTCCGCCAGCAGGGTCCGCCCCCCGACCGCGCGGTCGCCCGGCCGCACCCGGGGCCGGGCCCCGGGAGGCAGGAACAGATCGACCCGGGAGCCGAAGCGGATCATGCCCATCCGGTCGCCCGCGGCCACCACGTCGCCGACCCGCGCGGGGTTCACGATCCGGCGGGCCACCAGCCCCACCACCTGCCGGACCAGGACCCGCTCGCCGCCCGGCGTCTCGATCCCGACGCTCACCCGCGCGTTGGACGCGCCCGCCGAGGCGCGCCAGGCCGGCACGAAGCCACCCCCGCGCCGCGCCACGTGCGCCACCACGCCGGCGACCGGATACCGGTTCACGTGCACGTCGAACAGGGAGAGGAAGGTCGAGATCCTCAGCGACGCGCCATCCAGCCACTCCTCCTCGGCCGTCTCCTCCACCTCGAGGATCCGCCCGTCCGCCGGCGCCAGGACGGCCCCGGGAACGCGGGGCGCGCTCCGGCGCGGATCGCGGAAGAAGAAGGCGGTCCCGAGCGCCGCCGCGGCGAGCAGCGCCGCCGCGGCCCACGGCGCGGCCCCGCCGCGCGCCGTCGCTACGGCCGCGGCGAGGACGGCGAGCGCGGCGAGGATGACGATCAGGAGCCGGCCTTCCGGTGCGATGCGCATGCTCGTTCTGTCGTGAGGGGCGTCCGGCGGGATGCGAGGGCGACGCTCCGGGCGGCCCGACGGGCCGGACGCCTCGCTCGGCGTCGCCCGACCGGTCGAATGGCAGGGGGGGGATTTGAACCCCCGACCAAGGGCTTATGAGTCCCCTGCTCTACCAGGCTGAGCTACCCTGCCTCGGGCCCGACCCGGAGCCGCGGCCGCGACCCGCGCCGCCGCATCCCCTGGCGAAGGGGAGACAAAAAAGCGACCGGAGGGACGCTCCGGTCGTCGACGGGGACGGAACCCCATGTCGTCGCTGGAAGTAGCGGGGGCGGGATTCGAACCCGCGACCTTCGGGTTATGAGCCCGACGAGCTACCAGACTGCTCCACCCCGCAGCGCTTACTGCGGTACGCATCCTAGCCGCCCGGGTTCCCCGGGTCAACGAGATCCTCGCCCCTCCCCTCGTCCTCCTCCGGGGTGACGAATCGATAGAGCCGCTCGCCCTCGCGGAGGAAGCCGTACCGCTCGCGCGCCAGCCGCTCCACGGCCAGGCTGTCGGTGGCCAGGCTGTCCGCCCGCCGGGCCACCGAATCCACCCGCGCCTGCAGGGAGTCCACCCGCTCGATCGCCGCCCGCCGGGTCCGCTCGAGCTCGGCGATGTCGAAGACGTCGTACTCCCCGCCCAGGATCAGGTAGTAGGCCGCCAGGGCGAAGCCCCCGACCACGAGGCACCGGACGGCTCGGCTGCGCCAGCGTTCAGACATACGGGGCCGCCCCCGGGTAGGCGGCGCGCGCGCCGAGCGCCTCCTCGATCCGCAGGAGCCGGTTGTACTTCGCTACCCGCTCGGATCGACACACCGAGCCGGTCTTGATCTGTCCGGCGCCGGTGGCCACCGCCAGGTCGGCAATGAAGGTGTCTTCGGTCTCCCCTGAGCGGTGCGAGACCACCGAGGCGAAGCCCGCCTCGGCGGCCACGCCCATCGCCTCCAGCGTCTCCGTGACCGTGCCGATCTGGTTCGGCTTGATGAGGATCGCGTTCGCCACGCCCTCCTCGATGCCGCGCCGGAGCCGCTCGGAATCGGTGACGAACAGGTCGTCCCCGACCAGCTGAACCCGCGCCCCGAGCCGCTCGGTGAGGCCCCGCCAGCCGGCCCAGTCGTCCTCGGCCAGCCCGTCCTCGATCGACACGATCGGGTAGGCGTCCACCCACGCCTCGTAGCGCGCCGAGAGCGCCTCGGCGTCCAGCGACGCCCCCTCGCTCTCCAGCCGGTAGACGCCCGCCTCGGCCCTCCACAGCTCGGAGGCCGCGCAGTCCAGCGCCAGGGCGACGGCCTCGCCCGGACGGTAGCCGGCCTCCTCGATCGCGCCCATCAGGAGGTCCAACGCCTCCCGGTTCGAATCGAGGTCGGGAGCCACGCCACCCTCGTCGCCCACCGCGGTGGCGAGCCCGCGGTCCGCCAGCCGGCGCCGCAGGGCGTGGAACACCTCGGCGCCTGCCCGCAGCCCCTCCGCGAAGGAGTCCGCGCCGATCGGCACGACCATGAACTCCTGGATGTCCACGTTGTTGTCCGCGTGGGCGCCGCCGTTCAGCAGGTTGAGCATCGGGACGGGGAGCAGGTGCGCCTCCTCGCCGCCGAGGTGGGCGTACAGGGGCCGGTCCGCCTCGGCCGCGGCGGCGCGCGCGGCGGCGAGGGAGACGGCCAGCAGCGCGTTCGCGCCGAGCCGGGACTTGTCGGGCGATCCGTCCAAAGCGATGAGGCGGCGGTCGAGCGCCGCCTGGTCCGCGGGATCCGCGCCGAGCAGGGCTCCGCGGATCTCGCCGGAGACGTGGGCGGCGGCGCGGCGCACCCCCTTTCCGCCGTACCGCGACGGATCCCCGTCGCGCAGCTCGACCGCCTCGTGCTCGCCGGTGGAGGCGCCGCTCGGGACGGCGGCCCGCCCGCGGACCCCGCTCTCGAGCACCACGTCCGCTTCCACGGTCGGATTTCCGCGGGAGTCGAGGATCTCCCGTCCGCGAACGTCGACGATGGACGACATGCGATCTCCTCCCCGGCGGCCCGCGCGGGTCCGGTCGGCCCCGCCCCCACCCGGGCCCAAAGTGCCCGCGGCCCCGCGGGGCGACAAGGGCGCCCGCCATGGCTCCGACGGGCCCGACGGTCAGCCCTCCTCGAGCGCCTCCAGCATGCCGGCCACCCGGCGGCGGCTCCGCTCGGCCAGGGCGGCACGGTCCGCCTCGGTCAGCGCCGCGGTCGGGATCGCCGGCCCGAAGCGGATCCGGAGCGCCCCGGGCCGGATCCTCCGGTCGCCGCGGCCCAGGATCCGCGCGCCCCCCTGGACGGCGACCGGCACGACCGGGGCGCGCGTCTCGATCGCCAGCACGAAGGGGCCGCGCTTGAACACGCCCAGCCGGCCGTCCGGCGAGCGCGTCCCCTCAGGAAACAGCACCAGCGACAGTCCCTCCCGCCGCATGCGCTCCCCCGCTCGCCGCACGGCGGCCATGGCGCTCCGCCGGTCCTCGCGGTCGATGAACACGTGCCCGGCGGCGCGACAGGCGCGGGCGAAGATCGGGATGCGGCCCAGCTCGTCCTTCGCCACGAAGCGGAGGGAGGCCGGGGTGGCGGCCATGAGCCCCCAGATGTCGAAGGCGGATTGGTGGTTGGCCACGAACACCCGCGCCTCGCCCGGGCGCACGTGCTCGAGGCCGCTCGCCACGACCCGCACGCCGGCGGCGGCGAGGAGCGAGCGCGACCAGTGGCGGTGCACCCAGTCGAACCACCTCGACCGGGCGGAGAGGAGCCCGCCGACCACTGCCATCAGGGAGAAGAAGAGCGTGGAGCCGACCGCCACCGCGACGAACCAGGCGGTGCGGATCACCGGTCGCCGGCGAAGTGGTCCCAGGCGGCCGCCGGGGCGTCGACCGGGCGCCCATCCGGCCCGAGCCAGCGGACGCCCTCCCCGTCCACGACCCGGCCGACGCGCGTGAGCTCGATCCCGAAGCGCGCCTCGAACGCCGCCGCCAGCGGCGCCAGCGCGTCGTGGGACGCCCCGACGAGCAGCTCGTAGTCCTCCCCGCCGCCGAGCGCCAGGCGGCGCGCGGCCTCCGGGCGCGCGTAGCCGCGGAGCGGCTCGGCCATCGGCAACGCCTCGAGCTCGATCTCGAGACCGGTCTCCGAAGCCGCCGCCAGGTGCGCGGCGTCGCCCGCCAGGCCGTCCGACAGGTCGATGAGCGCCGAGAGCTCGGCGCGCTCGGCCAGCCAGCGCGCCTCCTCGAGACGCGGGCGCGGCCGCTCGAACGCCCGGCGGGCGCGCGGGTCGGGCTCGAGGCCGCCGGAGAGGTCGGCGACCGCAGCGGCGGCGGCGCCCAGCGCGCCGGTGACCCAGAGCGCGTCCCCCGGGCGCAGCCCGGAGCGCAGCACCGGCCGCTCGGCGCTCCCCACGGCCACCGCGTCCAGCACCACGGGACCCGGCGAGCGGGAGAGGTCGCCGCCCGCCAGCCCGGTGCCCGCCGCCCGCAGGCACGCGCCGGCCCCGGCGGCCAGCGACAGCGCCACCTCGCGGTCGAGCTCCGGCGGCAGGGCGACCGAGAGCAGCGCGCCGAGCGGCCGCGCCGCCATCGCCGCCAGGTCGCTGAGGGCCGCCGCCACCGTCCGGTAGCCCACCGACTCCCAGGTCATCCACTCGCGGCGGAAGTGGACGTCCTCGACCGCGAGGTCGGTCCCGAGCACCAGCGCCTCGCCGGCGGGCGGGCGCAGGACGGCCGCGTCGTCCCCCGCCCCGACCGCCGCGTCGGACGGGGCGGCCGCCGCAGCCAGGAAATCCCGGATCAGCTCGAACTCGGGCCCCGGCCCGAGGCGCAGGCCGCCGGGAGGCCGGGCGCCCCTCTCCTCCCCGGCGCGCCGGCCGGGCCGGCGGTCCGGCGGGGGCATCTCAACCCACCACGGCGGGGAGCCGGAGGAGCACGCCCGGGGGCGGAGGCGGCGGGGGGGCGTCCACGGCCGCGCGCGCCGTCGGGATCGCGTCCGGCAGGTCCGAGGCGGCGCGGCCGATCGCCGGACCGCGCGAGGCCGCGAGGCCGGAGACGAGGAGCGCCGCGGCGGCCGCATCGGCCGCCCCGGCCCCCGCCGCCAGGTACGCGCCGGCCAGGCCCGAGAGGACGTCCCCCGTCCCGCCCGCCGCCAGCGCGCCGCCGACGATCGGGCTCACCCGGAGCGGCGCCCCCGCCTCGGCGACCATCGAGGGCTGCCCCTTCAGCAGCACTACGCACCCGAGCCGCTCGGCGGCCTGGCGGGCCGCGGCCGGCGGGTCGTCCAGAATCTCCTTCATGTCCACGCCCAGAAGCCTCGCAAGCTCACCGGGATGCGGGGTGATGAGATCCCCCGGGCCGAGGCGGTCCGCCAGCGCCTCCGGCTCGCCGGCGAACGCGTTCAGGCCGTCCGCGTCGAGGAGGAGCGGACGGGTCTCGCGCGCCTCGAACAGCCGGTCGAGGAGACGCCGCCGCTCCGGCTCGCGCCCCAGGCCCGGCCCGGCGACCAGCGCGTGGGCCCACTCGACCGCCTCCTGCACGGCCCCGTCCTCATCCCAGGGAACGAAGATCGCCGCCGGCACGGAGCCCTGGAGGATGCCGCGGTTCGCCGGGTCGGAGACGGCGCGGACGATCCCCGCCCCGCCCCGGACGGCGGCTCGCGTCGACAGGACGGCCGCGCCCGCCATCCCGCGCCGGCCCGCGACCACCGCCAGGTAGCCGGCGCGCCCCTTGTGCGCATCCGCCGCCCGCCCGGGAAGTCGGCCCCGCATCCAGGCCGCGGTGATGACGCGCGCCTCGGGGGGCGGGTCCGGAGGCGGGAAGCCGATCTCCACCGCCACCACTTCCCCGCACCGCCCCCGGGCGGGAAAGCGGAGCAGGCCGAGCTTCGGCCACCCCAAACAGACGGTGAGGGCCGCGCGGGCACAGGCGCCGGGCACGGCGCCGGTGGTGAAGTCGGCCCCGCTCGGGCCGTCCACGGCCACGATCGGGCGGCCGCAGGCGTTCATCCGCTGGATGGCGGTCGCCTGGGGATCCCGCGGGGCGGAGGAGAGGCCGGTCCCGAGGATCCCGTCCAGCAGCACGGCCGCGCCGGCCGCCGCCTCGGCGAGCGCGTCCGGGGGGCCGAGCTCGACGTCCCAGCCCCGCAGCACGTCAGGCTCCGGGTCCCGGCCCGCGCAGCGCACCGCCCGCACCTCCCGCCCCCACGCCCGCAGCGTGCGAAGGGCGACCAGCGCGTCGGCCCCGTTGTGGCCGCTGCCGGCGAGCGCCACCACCGGTCCTTCCGGCCAGCGAAGCTGGACCTGCCGGGCCACTTCGCGGCCCGCGTTCTCGATCAGGGCACGCTCGGGGATGGCGCCGGAGGATGTGGCCCGGGCGTCGAGCCGGCCCATCTCGGCGGCGGTCGGGAGCCAGACCGTCTCCGCCGCGGCGCGCCACCACTCGGCGGGCGCGTCGCACGCCGCGGCCCGCGCGCGGATCAGCCGCCGATGGCCCATCCGCCGGTCGGGGATGCCCGCCGCGCGGTCGGCGCCGGAGCTACTTGTAGGATGGTTGGATGTTGCGGCCGAAGCTGATCTCGCCGTTGTCGATCCGGATGTTGAACCCGCAATCGGGGTTCGAGCAGACCCAGGCCTTGTATCGGATCGGCGCGCCCTCCCGCCCGTAATCGGACAGCGGGATGAGGACGCCAGCCTTGCAGCTCAGACAGTCCGTGAAGCGGGCTTGCTGTTCCACGCGATCACCCCTCCCGTCGATGGACGGCACCTTCGCGGGTCCGCGGGCCCCGCGCGGCCAACCGGCCGGTCCCCTCGTCACGAGCTCCCACCACCGGGCGTGCCGTCACCGCCCCCAGGGGTAGCTCTTCTCGAAGGCCTCCTCGAAACTGAACAAGCCCTCGAAGTCCTCGCGGCTGTCCCCCGGCTCCTTGATCAGCACACCGCATTCCACCAGGGCGAACACGATCTCCCCCACGTCGGCCGTGGAGTGGATCCCCCAATACGCCAGCACGGTTCGGGCCAGCGGCCCGAACCGATCCAGAGCCAGCTCACGCACCGAATCGGCGAGCTCCCGTCCCGAGATGTGGCGCGGAGCCTCCAGTTTCCGGAGGCGATGGTGGAGCGCCGAGAGCACGAAGAGGTAGGCCGGCTCCGCGAACCGCGGATGGCGCTGCCGGAGCTTCGCCAATACGTCACGTGCCGGTACATGCTGCATCGTTCGCGTCCACCTTACGGCTTCCCCCCTCCCGAGCGCGGCGCGGCGCGCGCCCGCCCGGCTCCGGCGCGGCGGGGCCGGGCCTCCGCGCCGGGGAAGTTAGACGGCTCCGAAAGATACCGTCAAGGGTAGCTCGCCCCTGCCGGGCCCATCGCCGCGCCTCGGGATGCCGCTCAGGCGCGCGCACCGGCCGCGTCCCGGCCCGGCGCGCCCGCGGCGGCGCCCGCCTCGAGCCCCTCGTACAGAGGGTGCGCGGCGCACAGCTCCGCGACCCCCTCCCGCACCTCGGCCAGGACCTCCGGAGCGCCCTCCGAGCGCAGCGCGCGGTCGATCAGCGCTCCGATGCGCCGCATCTCGTCGGGCCCCATCCCTCGGGTCGTTACCGCCGGAGTGCCGATCCGGATCCCCGAGGCCACGAACGGCGAGCGGGTCTCGAAGGGCACGGTGTTCTTGTTCACCGTGATGTCGGCGCGTCCGAGGAGCCCCTCGGCGTCCTTCCCCGTCAGGGACGTGTTCCGCAGGTCGACCAGCAGCAGGTGCGTGTCCGTGCCGCCGGCGACCAGGTCGTAGCCGCGCGCGGCCAGCGCCTCGGCCAGCGCCCGCGCGTTCTCCACCACCCGTGCCGAGTAGCGGCGGAACGCCTCGGTCCGCGCCTCGCCCAGCGCCACGGCCTTGGCCGCGATGATGTGCATGAGCGGCCCGCCCTGGGTGCCGGGGAACACCGCCTTGTCGATTGCCCGGGCGTGCGCCTCGCGGCACAGGATGAGCCCCCCGCGAGGGCCGCGCAGGGTCTTGTGCGTGGTCGTGGTCACGACCGCGGCGTGGGGCACGGG
>CAZTGV010000019.1:0-32860 GCA_964613475.1 uncultured Gemmatimonadota bacterium | reverse complement strand
GCGGCGTGGAGACGCGGGCGGCGCCCGGTCAGTCCAGCAGCAGATGGCCGCGGCGTGGAGACGCGGGCGGCGCCCGGTCAGTCCAGCAGCAGATGGCCGCGGCGGAAGCGTCCCAGGGCGAGCACGAGCAGGAGCCCGTCCACGGCCAGGAAGGCCGCGCCGAAGGCGAGCGCCACGGCCGCCGCATCGCCCGACAGGAAGAGCTCCAGCAGCCGGTCCAGCCACGGCGCCGGCAGGATCTTCATCGCCAGCAGCGGGACGAGAAAGATCGCCAGGACGAATACCGTGAGGGTCTGCTGCGCCTGGCGCACGCTGGCCGCGCGCAAGGAGACCAGCACCCCGATGCAGGCCCCCATCAAGCCGGCCAGCAGGGCCACGGCCCCGATGCCCAGGACCGCGACCGGCTCGTAGAACAGGAAGCCGGCCGGCACGTGGATCAGGTTCACGGTGAGCAGCCCGACCGGGACGCAGAGCATGGTGGCGCCCCACACCCAGACGACCGCCGCGCCGATCTTCCCGAGCAGGATGGCCCGTCCCGAGAGGCGGGTGGCGAGAAGGGTCTCCAGAGTCCGGCGCTCCCGCTCCCCGGCGAAGGAGTCGGCGATCACGGTGGTGACCAGGAAGAGCGGAAGCCACGCCCAGAAGAGCATCAGCCAGGGGGCCGTGATCCAGCTCGCGCCCACCTGCCAGGGGATCGCCACCCCGATGAGCCCCGTGAAGCCGAGGAGGCTGGTGACGCAGATCCAGGGATCGCTCCAGATGGAGAGCTCCCGCCACTCCTTCCACATCACGGCCCAGACGTCGCGGATCACGCGGCCCCCCGCACCGAGCCGTCCTCGGAGCGCGGCGCCTCGGCTCCCCGCGTCTCGGCCTCACGCGTCTCGGCCTCCCCCGTGTCGGCCGCCGTCCCCGCCCGCCCCGGTCCGCCTCCGCGGCGCCCGTCGCCGCCGTTCACCAGCGAGAGGAAGACGTCCTCGAGGCTGTTCCCCACTCGCACGACCTCCTCCACGGCCACCCCGAGGCGCACCAGGAAGGCGACCAGCGAGGCGGTCGCCTCCCGCTCCCTCACGTCGACCAGCAGATGGCCATCGCGCCGCGCCACCCCCACCACGTCGGCCCGGTCGCGCAGCAGGTCGAGCACGTTCTCGGACACGCCCCGCGCCCGGACCCGCACCCGGCGCGCGGCGCTCCGCTCCCGCAGCGCCTTGGGCGGGCCGACCGAGAGCAGCCGGCCGTCCCGGATCACCGCCACCCGGTCGCAGAAGCGCTCCGCCTCCAGGAGGTTGTGGGTGTTCAGGAAGACGGTGACCCCCTCGCGCCGGGCGAGACGGAGCAGGTCGCGGCGCAGGTCGGCCGCGGCGACCGGGTCCAGGCCGGCCGTCGGCTCGTCCAGGAAGAGCACCAGGGGCCGGTGGAGGAGGGTGCGGGCGATCGCCAGGCGCTGCCGCATCCCCCGACTCCAGGTCGCCACCCGCTCGTCCCGCCGCTCCCACAGCCCGAGAGCCTCCAGCAGCGCCCGGATGCGAGCCCGCCGCTTCCCGGCGCGCAGGCGCCAGATCCGCCCGTGGATGTCCAGGTTCTCGGCCGCGGTGAGCCGCTCGGCCAACCCCGTGTGCTCGAGCAGCACCCCGCAGCGCCGCCGGACCTCGTCCGATCGACGGACCACGTCGTAGCCCAGCACCTCGGCCCGCCCGGCGCTGGGGGGAATCAGGCCGAGCAGGAGGCGCATGGTGGTCGTCTTCCCGGCCCCGTTCGGGCCGAGGAAGCCGAACACGCTGCCGCGGGGCACCTCCAGGGTGAGGCCGTCGAGGGCGCGCAGCCCGTCGAAGTCGCGGGTCAGCCCGTCGGTCCGGATCGCGGGCCGCGGGCCTCCGGGCGCGGGAAGGCCGCGCGCGCCGCCCGTGGGGACCTCCGCTCGGCCCCTCATCGGATCCTCGTCCGTACCGATCCCAACCGCGTGCCTCCCTCCCCACGATCCGTCGCGCCACCCTCCGCCGGCCTGGAAGCCCGTCGGATGCGGGCGGCGACTCCGGCGCGGCGTGGGTGCAGGGATCGTACGCGGGGCCGGGGCGAGCGGGAGCGCGGGCGCCGGGGCGCCGAAACGCCTGTCGGATTGGGAAGTTAGAAGAATGTGGAGAACGCGCGGAGGGCCGCCGCCGGGCCCGACCGGCGCCGGTGGTGTTGCCGGGCCCCTACACCGGCCCCGGGGTCCCTCCGGCCGCGGGCGCCGAAGCCGGTTCCGCCGCTTCCTCCGCCTCCCGCTCGGGCTTCGGCCGGGGCTCCTCATCGGGGGAGACGGGCGGGGGCTCGCGGGTGCCGCGCAGGCTCGCCTCGCCGGCGTAGTCCCCGCCGCCGACCGCGTAGTGCAGGTCGAGCCGGTCCTCCTCGAAGGTGCCCCGGACGCGCACCGGCTCCCGGCCCGAGAGGCGGCCGCTCAGGTAACCGTCCGCCGTCCAGCGGCCGTCCCGCAGCTCCACCAGCCGGGACTTGCGGCCGCCGTCGGTCATCAGGCGTCCGAGCCAGCGGCCGTCCGGCAGCGCGAGCACGAGGAGCTTGCCGGTCGTGCGGGTGCGGCGCGCCCCGAGCTCCGTCTCCTCGACGAACCGGTACACGCCCGAGGGGCCCGCGCCGTCGATCCGCCGCACCTCGACCGCGCCGACGTCGTACACCGAGCCGCGCTCGTCCACGCACTCGTAGACGCCGGCCATGGCCGCCGGAGAGGCGTGCACGTAGTACGTGCAGCCGTGCTCGCCGGTGAGGGTGGCCCGTCCTCCCGGCTCCATCTTCACCTCGAAGCCGCGGACGCGGTCGGCGTCGAACCGACGGTCGAAGTCGGGGTCGCGGACCAGGCTGCCGAAGAAGGTGCCGGCCAGGCCGGTCCCGTCCGACGCGAGCACGCCCCGGTACACGCCGGAGCGCGTCCCCGGAACCCTGGTGAGCTCGCGGAGCTCCCAGAGCCCCACGAGCTCCGCCGGCGCCGCCGCGGGCTCCGCCTTCACCGCCTCGGCATCCACCCGGCGGGGCTGGAGCGCCCACGGGGTCTCCTCCTCGCCCGGGATCGCCTCGCCCCGGAGCACCGCCTGGAGCGAGAGCTCGCGGGCGCTCGTGCGACCGTCCAGCAGCGAGATCCGCTTCCGCCCCAACGACTCGACCGTGAAGGTGTGGGAGGGGAGGGCCAGCAGGCCGCGCGCGTACTCGATCGGCACGGCGAAGTTCACGTTCTGCCCCTTGCGGAGGAAGCCGGCGAGGACGCCGACCACCCGCCCGCGCTCGTCGAACACCGGACCGCCCGAGCTCCCCGAGGAGATCGGGGCGGAGATCTGGAGCAGACGCCGTCCCTCGAAGTCGCGCTTCGCGCTGATCAGGCCGTGCGTGACCGTGTTCGTCAGCCCGAGCGGCGAGCCAATGACCACGACGGGATCGCCGGGCGAGATCCGCCGGGAGTCTCCCAGCCGCACGGTCGGGAGGCCGTACCCGCCAACCCGGAGCACCACGAGGTCGCGCCGGGCGTCCGCGCCCGCCACGTGGACCACGTCGTAGACCTCACCGGTCTGGAGGACGACCTCGGCCCGGACGGCGCCCTCGAGGACGTGGTGGCTGGTGAGGACCAGTCCTTCGGGCGCCACCACGAAGCCGCTCCCGCCGCCGAGTTTCTCGCCGCCGCTCCGGTAGGTGATGATCTCCACCACGGCCGGAAGGGCGTCCCGGGCGATCTCGGCCGGCGTCTTCGGCAGCGGGAAGGCGAGCCGGACGGGCGCCGCGTCGGCGGAGACGCTGTCCGCGAGGGCGCCGCCGGGCGAGAGCTCGCCCGCCAGCTCCGTCGGCGGAGCGTCGGCCTCCGCGCCGCGCTCCTGCGCGGCCTCCAGATCGGTCGCGCCCACCACGCCCATCCATGCGGCCACCACGACCGCCGCCGCCGTCGATCCGCCCAACGCACTCCGAGGACCCCGACCCATGACACGCCCCTCCCTGCTCGGTGCGCCGCGGCCCTCCGCGGGCACCCGCCGAACCGCTCCCGTTCCCGGGTGTGCAAGCCCGGCGCCGGAGGCCGTCGCCGAGCCGCGGGACCTCCGGTATGGTACAACTGCAACTGCTACATTTATATACAAACTCCGCGCGGCCGAGTTCGGCCGTACGGGCGGCGCGCCGCGCGCGCGACCCGGCTCGGAGTGCACCCTCCCTGGCGTTTTACAAGGGTCGACGGGGAGCCCGCAAGCGCGCCCGGACCCCCGTCGCGGGGATCCGTCCGCTCCGGTCTCCCGATCGCCCCCGACACGCCCGCGCCGTCAGTCCCGCTCCCAGTAGCGCGCCTTGTGCGGGAAGATGGACCGGATCCCGCCCGTCGGGTCCGGCACGTCTCCCAGCATGCGCGGAATCACGTGGATGTTCGCGTGCGGCACCGACTGTCCGGCGGCCAGCCCGTCGTTGAGGCCGATCGTGAACCCGTCGGGCCTGACTTCCCGCACGAGCAGGTCCCGGGCGCGGCGGGCGAGCTCCCAGATCTCCCGCTGCTCCGCTTGCGGCATCTGGTAGATGCTGTCGATGTGCCTGCGCGGGATGACGAGCGTGTGGCCCTGCGACACGGGGAAGAGGTCCCGGATCGCCAGACCGACCTCCGTCTCCAGCCGGATCCGGTCGGGATCCACCACACAGAACGGGCACTCGTTCGCCATCGACCCCCGGGCTCGCCTGTTACGACCCGCTCGGCGGAGCGGGCCGGACGCTTCAATCTACGCGGCGGTGGCCCCGGCGCGAAGCGCGGCCGGGCCGCCGGGGCCTCCGGACCGAGGCTTGCACGTCACGCTCCGGCGACGGCCCCGCCCGCTCGTCCGGGGCGATCCGGCGCGGCGATCCCGGTGTATGGTCGTTCGAGGGGGGAAGCGAGACGAAGGAGGGAACGATGAGCGAAGACGGACGTCCGGCCCGCAGCGCCGCCCGGCCCGATCCCCTGGGGCCCAAGGGCGCCAACGGCGACGAGGGCTCCATCGTCCGCCGGCCGGCGGTCGAGACCACCAACCCGGAGGAGACCTTCGAGGTCGTGGAGGACGCCCTCTACGACCTGTGGAGCGTGGTGAACGACCTGGCACGCATCCGGCCTCCCCGGCCGAAGTACTACCGGGTGACGATCTTCGGGTCCTCCCGCATGCAGCCGGGCGACGCGCTGTACGACGAGGTCCGCCGGCTCTCGACCCGCCTGGCGCGCCTCGGATGCGACATCGTGACCGGCGGAGGCCCGGGGCTCATGCAGGCCGCCAACGAGGGGGTTCGGCTCGGGGATCCGGAGAACCGGACCCGGTCCTTCGGCCTCCCGATCGAGCTGGCGAGCGAGGAGGAGCCGAACCCGTTCGTCGAGAAGATCTACCGCCACCGCACCTTCTTCTCCCGGCTCCACCACTTCGTCCGGCTGTCGAGCGCGTTCGTGGTCGTTCGCGGCGGCATCGGGACGACGCTGGAAATGGCCATGGTCTGGCAGCTCTGCCAGGTGCGGCACCTGGGGGACCTGCCGCTGATCTTCGTCGGCGACATGTGGCGCGAGCTGGTCGAGTGGGCGCGCCGGCACATGCTGGACAGCGATCGGCACCTGGCCTCGCCCGAGGATCTCGAGATCCCCCACTGCGTGGAGACGGTCGAGGAAGCGGCGACGATCATCGAGGAGGACCTGAACCGGTTCCGGGCCGGCGTCCCGGCCTGAGGTCCGAGCCGGCCGGCTCCCCCACGCCCACGCCGGGCAACCGCTTCGGCCGCCCTGCCGGCGCGGATCCTCCCTCGGGATTGTCGGCCGGTCCCGGCCGCTCTATCCTTCCTTGCCGGGACACATCCCGCAGCGCCGGGCGTCCACGCCGGACGGCCCGGCCAGACCGCCGCTCCCGGCCGCCGGGAGAGCACCCATCCCAAGGAGTCGACCATGACGTCGCGATGCACCCTGGCCGCGGTGGCGGCCCTCCTCCTCGCCGGTCCCGTGGTGGCGCAGGAGAGCGCGGAGAAGCAGGAGCGCACCCAGGACTACGAGCAGGCCGCCATGATGGAGGCGTGGGCCGAGGCGGGCACGCCCGGCGAGGCGCACGCCCGGCTCGCCGAGATGGCGGGCGAATGGGATCTCGAGATCCGCATGTGGATGGATCCCTCCGGCGAGCCGACCACCCAGTCCGGCCGGGCGGTCTCCCGCATGACGATGGACGGCCGCTTCCTGGTTGAGGAGGTGGAGTCCAGCTTCATGGGGGCGCCCTTCCGGGGGCTCGGTACCACGGGCTACAACAACGTGACCGACGAGTACGAGTCCACCTGGATCGACAACCACACGACCGCCATCCACCGCTATACCGGGACGATGGAGGGCGACCGGATGGTCATGCACGGCCGCTACAAGGACCCGGCGACCGGCGCGTGGACCGAGACGCGGGGCGAGCTGACGGTCGTCTCCCCGACGGAGATGCGCTACGTGGCCTACGAGGGGCCCGAGGGGGAGGAAGCCCGCCGGGTCATGGAGATCACCTACCGGAAGCGCTCCTGAGCCTCGCCGGCCTGCGGGCCGGCGCGGGACACGGCGAAGCGAATGAAGCGGAAGCGAGAAGCCGACCGGCCGGCGCCCCCCCGGGGACGCCGGCCGGCGGCGCGTCAGGGCGGAGCGCGACGCGTCAGGCGGGGAGCGCGCGCTCCTCGGCGCGGCGGCGGTCCCGCTCCGACTGCCGCAGCAGCGGAGGGCCGAACCGCACCGAGAGCAGGCAGCGGTTGTCCCCGTCGCGCGCGCACTTCAGCCGACGGACGCGCGCCCGCTCCCCGTAGTGCTCCGCCAATCCGGCCACCACGCCCTCCAGGAAAGCGCAGGGTCCCGCCGGCGGGCGGCTCGACAGCAGCACGCCGCCGTCCGGAGCCGGAAGCGCATCGACCGGCGACGGGCCGCCCTCGTCGGAGAGCAGCGGCACCGGGCCGCTCCGTCCCAGGTCTCGCAGGAACGCTCGCGCGCCTCCGTGGGCCACGAAGAGGCCGGGCCGCGCGGACGCGACCAGCCGCACCGTCTCACGGCCGTACCATGCCGCCAGGGCGTCGGACGGGAGGTCCTCGCCCGTGCCGACGGCCGCCTCGAGGAGCTTCTCCCAGGCCTCGTCGCCGTACCGCCGGCCGAGCGCCCGCTGGAACAGTCCGAACGCGATCCCCTTCATCCCACCCCCTCTTCGGTGCCCGATGCCGTCCGCGAGCCGTTTCCGCGGCGCCGGCGCGACGATCCGGGATCGGCTTCCCGGTCTGGCCATCTCCCACGCGCGTCGCGATCTGCGAGCCGAATCGGCGGTGCGCGGAGCCTCGCTCCGGCGCTCCGCGCCGTCGGATGGATCGCCGGAAGTCCTTGCCGCGCCATCTCTTTCCGCCATCGCCGCTTCGGCGCCATCCCTTCCGTGAGGGCGCAAGCGCGGGGCCAGGTGTGGTGGCCGCGCCATGCCGGAGCCGGAGCGCGGCCATGCCGACGCCGGCCGGCGTCCGTGCGGCGCCCACGACACACGCTCGCGCGAGCCGACCGCCTCACCCTATCCGACGGCGTGAACGCACCCTCAAGGAGGGCCGGCCGAGCCTTCGCGTGGCCGGCATCTTGCACCGCGGCCGGGCGGCCGGACCGACGGCCGCGACCGGGCCCACTCGGCCCGATCCGGAGGACGCGGTGCCACAGGAGAGAGCGCCATGACCCGATCCGATCATCCGCACAAGCCGCCGCCCCACCGCTCGCCCGCCGCCCCGCGAAGCGCCGGCGCGCGGCCCCCGTGCCGGGACCGCCTTCCGGCCCGGACCGGAGGCGCCGCGATCCGAGCCGCCACCCTCCTCCTGCTCGCGATCCTGACGGCCGCGTGCGCCCGGCAGGTCTCGGTGGAGAGCGAGCCCCCGGGCGGGCAGGAGACGGTGGAGGTCCGGCTCGACGAGTGGTCCATCGACATGCCGATGGCCGTGCCGGCCGGGGACGTAGCCTTCCGCGTCCGCAACACCGGCTCGGTGGCGCACAACTTCGAGGTGGAGGGGGACGGGGTGGAGCGGGCCTTCCCGAGCGACCTGGCGCCGGGGGAGACCCGGACGATGACCGTGACCCTCGCCCCGGGCACCTACGAGATCTACTGTCCGGTCGCCGATCACGCGGAGCGCGGGATGTCCCGGACGCTGACCGTCACGCGGGGCTGAGCCGCCCGACGGCCCCGCCGCCGAACGCCCCACCCGACGTCGGTGCCGGCGGCCAGCCGTTCACCGCCCCAGGAACTCGCCCACCGGCTGGAGCCGCTCCACCCGGTCGCACAGGATCTTCGTGGCGGCCAGGATCGGGACGGCCAGGATCGCCCCCGGGATCCCCCACAGCCAACCCCAGAAGATGATGCCGACGAACACGACCACCGTGTTCAGGGTGAGCCGTCGGCCGAGCAGCGCGGGGGTGAGCAGGTAGGCTTCCAGCAGGTTCAACAGGACGAACACGCCGGGCACCAGCAGGGCGCGGGGCAGCTCGTCGAAGGTGAGCAGGGCGACCATGGCGAGCACCGCCGTCGTCGCCATCGCCCCCAGATAGGGGACGAAGTTCAGGAGCCCCGCCAGCACCCCCCACAGGATCGGGTTCGGCATCGCCAGCCAGTGCATGGCGAAGGCGACCACCCCGCCGAGGATCGCGTTGATCAGCGTGATCGTGTACAGGTAGGTGGAGATGTCCCGCTCCGTCTGCCGGGCGATCTCCACCGCCCGCTTCTTGTCCTGCAGCCGCGGGATCACCCGGACGAGCTTCCGGAGGAACAGATCCCCCGACGCGAGCAGGAAGTAGAGGAGCGCGATCAGCACCACCGCCCCCGCCAGGAACTCCTGCGTCTGTGAGAGCAGGGTGTCGGTGAGCGTCGGGCGCGCCACCGCCACGGTGCGCTCGTTCCCCTCCTCGCCGATCCGCGCCAGGTCGCGGACCTCCTGGGTGGCCCGGGACACCTGCTCCATCGGCCGCCTCAGATCGCGAAGCTTGTACTCGATGCGCCGCAAGCTCTCGGGCGCCCGCTCCACCCACTCGGCGGCCGGGGCCGAGAGCTGGTAGCCGCCCGCGGCGACCGCCCCCACGAAGCCCAGGATGACCAGTCCGGCGCCCACCGGCTCCGGGACGCGCAGCCGCTTGAGGCCACGGACGGCCGGGGCGAGGAGGAAGTTGAGCAGCAGGGCCAGCACGAGGGGGAGGAGCACCGGACGGGCGAAGTAGAGCGTGTAGAAGAGCGCGAGGACTAAGAGCCCGGTGACCGCCAGCGAGCGGAGCGGCGCCCCCGTCGGCGCGCCCTCGCCCGCCGCCTCCGGACCGGGCTGCCCGCCGGCCCGCCCGTCCGGGGCCTCGTCCACTTGGCCGCCTCGCCCCCGCCGCTCAGTCCACCGGCGGCGCGGCGACCGTCAGCGCCTTCGGCCGCAACCGGAGCTCCAGCGGGTCCGAGCCGATCGGCTCGCCGTCGGCGTTGAAGCGCATCGGCGGCTCGGAGGTGAAGGCGACGGATGCCGCGCGGCGGTAGACGACCCGCTCGTCCTCCAGGTGGCGGCCGAGCACGATCTTGGGCGCCAGGAGCAGGAGCTCCGGAATGCCGAGCGCGGGGATGAGCACGATGTCCAGCAGCCCGTCATCCAGCCGGGCCCGGGGCGCCACCGGAAGGTTGCCGCCGGAGCGGCCGCCGTTGGCCACCACCACGTGGTAGCCCAGCATCTCGAGCCGCTCTTCGCCCACCTCCATGCGTATGCGATGGGTCTGGAGGTCCGGAAGCTCCTCGGCGGCCGAGCGGAGATACTCGAGCGGCCCCAGGGCGCGCTTGCGCGATGCGTCGACGTGCTCGCTCACCCGCCCGCCGAAGCCGCCGACCACCACGTTCACGAACGCCATCGACCCGTTCCGCCGCACCTCGCCAAGATCGATGCGACGCGTCGCGCCCCCGCGCAGCACCTCGACCGCGCCCGCGAGCTCCTGGGGCAGGTCGAGCGAGCGGGCGAAGTCGTTCGCCGTCCCGAGCGGCAGCACGCCGAGGACCGCCTCCCGTTCGGCGCGGACCAGGCCGTTCAGCACCTGGTTCACGGTGCCGTCCCCTCCCGCCGCCACCACGCGCCGGAAGCCCCGGCCCGGGGCGCGGCGCGACACCTCGCGCGCGTGCTCGCCTCCGCGCGTGCGCACCACCTTCACCTCGTCCAGGGTGGAAAGCGCCTCCCGCAGCGCTTCGCGGTCGCCGGCCGAGCCGGCTCCGGGGTTCAGGAGGACGAGGGTGCGCACGCGGCGCCACCGGCGGGCCGGGAGCGGAGACGTCCACGCCCGGGCGGACGGGGAGCCCCGCCGGGCCCGTCAGACGGTGCGTCGGCCCGAGAGCAGATTGATCAGCAGGACGACGACCGCCACCACGAGCAGGAGGTGGATGAGACCTCCCAGCGTGTAGGCGCTGACCATCCCGAGCAGCCACAGCACCAGCAACAAGAAGAATATGAACCAGAGCATGAGCCGCCTCCTATTCGAGAAAGACCTCCATAGTCGCCGGCCGGCGGAGCCCTCCGCCGGCCTCGGGGCGCATCGTTGCAAGCTCCGGGCCTTGCCGGGCTGTCTCTGTAAGTAACTTATTTGCATGGTGTTGCAGGACGACCTCGGAGGCAGGCCGCCCGAAGGGGAGGGCGGATCGGTGAACGCGGCGCGACGCGGCGCCGGCCGACGAGACCCGTCCCCGAGCAACCGGGCGCCGGCTATCGGGAGGTGTTCAGGATCACCACCGGGCAGGGGGCGTTCACCAGGATGCGCTCCACGCGAGGGCCCAGGTATAGGCGGTCACCGCCCGGGCGCACGTCCGTGCCGATCACGATCAGGTCGCTCGCCGAGCGCTGGGCCTCTGCGACGATCACGCTCTCCGGATCGGGGCCCTCGCGGACCGCCGCCTCGGCCTCCACGCCGAGGGAGGCGCCGAGCCGGCGCAGCGTTTCGACGATCTCCCGGGCGATCTCCATCCGGCGCCGCCGGAGCGACCCGCCGGCGTCGAAGTGGTGGGGGTCCTCCGTCTCGACCAGCACGTTCATCACCTCCACCCGCACGTCGTCTTCGAGCGCGCGCCGGCCGCGCTCGGCGCCCGCCTCGGCGCCCGCGACCGCACCCGGGTCGCCGTTCGAATCCCCGCCCGCGTCCCGCTCCGCCGCGGCGCCGCCCGCCAGCGCGAAGGCGACCTCGGCCGCCCGGCGGGCGGCCAGCGAGCCGTTGGTCGGCACCAGGATGCGCCGCAGGCCCCACGAAGGGTCGGCCACCCCGCCCTGCACGACCATAGTCGCGCAGGGGGCCATGCGCACCACGTAGTCCACGAACCGGGTGAACACGACCTCCGTGCCGCCCTCCGCCTCCGGGGCGCCGAGGACGATCAGGTCGTAGTCCTTCTCCGCCTCGTCGAGGATGGCGTCCGCCGCGCGCGGCGTCTCGACGACCTTCATCGCCAGCTCGGTGTGGGCGAACATCTCCGACAGCTCGGACAGATAGGCCCGGGCGCCGTCCCGCTCCCCCTCCCGCACCGCGGTGAGCAGGGTCACCGAGAGCTCCACGTCCCGGCCCAGCCGCTCCAGCAGCTTCGCCTCGATCGTATGCGCCGAGCCGCGGCCCTCCGTCCGCACCCGGACGGGGAGGAGCACCCGGGTGATCGCGTCCACCAGGGTGCCGGCGGCCACCTCCTCGCGCTCCAGCCGCTCCAGCTCCTCCCGCTCCGGCGTCACGCGCCGGAGCACGAACCGGAGGGCGAAGGGCGCCATCAGCGAGGTGGCCATCGCCATCACGACGATGATCGAGAACATCTCCTGGCCGAGGATGCCGACCTGGAGCCCGACGGTGGCGATGATGATCTCGAGCGCCCCGCGCGCGTTCAGCCCCGCTCCGTAGCTCAGGGCGGTCCAGTGGTCCTTGCCGCCCACCAGGCGCGCCCCGGCGTACGTGCCCGCCACCTTGCCGAAGGTGGCCACGAAGATCACCAGGAGCGCGATCGTCCCGAGCGTCGGGTCGAGGAGCGCCTGGACGTTCACCTTCAGCCCGGCCACGGCGAAGAAGATCGGCGCGAAGATCGCCAGCGTGACGCTCTCGAGCTTCTCGTGCACATCGTCCGGCAGCCGGCGCATCTGTCCGAACAGGATCCCGAGCACGAAGGCCCCGAGCACCGGCTCCAGGTTCAGCGCCTGGGTGATGGCGCCGAAGGCGAAGGTGAGCACGACGACCAGGGTGAGGAGCCGGTCGCGACTCACCACCTCGTCCTGCACGAAGTTGAGCGCCCGCCGGACCAGCCAGCGGCCCACCGTGAAGGCGAGCGCCAGGAAGAGGAGCACGCTCCCCACCGTGCGGAGCACCTCGGGGACGTTCACCACCCCGGTACGGGCCAGCCCCGCCACGATCCCGAGCAGGATCCAGCCGATCGTATCGTCGCTCATGCCCGCCGCCAGGATGGTCTGGCCGATGTCCCGACGGATGAGCCCCATGTCCATCAGCACCTTGGCGATCACCGGAATGGCGGAGATCGACAGGGCGGTGGCCACGAAGAGGGCGAAGGTGAGGCGCCGGTCGGGGTCGACGAGCAGGAACTCGGGCAGCCACCAGCCGAGCAGGAAGCCGCTCGAGAAGGTGACCGCGATCCCGCCCCACGAGACGCCGAGGGCGGTGCGGGCGTGGCGGACGATGAGCGCCAGGTCGGTCTCCAGCCCGGTGATGACCAGCAGGAACATCACGCCGATCATCGCCACCAGCTCCAGCAGATAGCCCTGCACCGCCGTCTGCGGCAGGATCCACTCGGCCAGGAATGGGAAGGCGCCGCTCAACAGGGAGGGGCCGAGGACGATGCCGGCGAGCAGCTCCCCGACCACCGGCGGCTGTCCCAGCCGCTGCATCCCCTCCCCGAGGGCCCGCGCCGACAGCAGCAGCACCGCGACCTGGATGACCAGGACGAGGATGTCGTGGTGGGAGGCGGCGGTGAAGACGTCGACCATGCTGTCCACCCGGGGTCGTGGGACGCCTCAGGAGGGCTGCCGGCTCCTGTCGGCCGTGAGCACGAGTCGGCGCAGCTCCTCGGCGTCGCGCGCCGAGAGCCAGCGCTCTTCGAAGCCGGGATTCTGCACGATCTGCGCGACCGCCGAAAGGGCTCGGAGATGGACCGTCCGGTCCTCTGTCCCGTCCGCCATCAGGAAAACCGTGCGGACCGGCGTCTCCTGGGCGGGAAATCGGATCCCCGGCCGCGAACGGGCGAGAAGCAAGGCGAATCGCTTCGGCGCCTCGATCCGAACGTGCGGCACGGCGAGCCCGGGGGCGAGCACCGTGCTCCCGTCGCGCTCCCGGCGGCGGAGGGCCTCCGCCACTGGCTCGGGCGGCAGCGAGAGCTGGGCGGCGACCGCCTGCGCGGCCCGCGCGAAGAAGGCGTCCGCGTCCAGCCGCTCCTCCAGGTCGAGCACGGGCGCCCGGAGGACCGCCTCGTCGAAGCGGTCCCGCTCGATCCGCCCGTCCGTCCGCGGCCGGAGCACCAGGACCCGATCGCCCGGGGCGAGCTCCAGGCCGGCGTGGAAGGGGATGGGCCCGTCGGCGCGCTCCAGCGCCAGCGGGAGCGCATCCCGCTCCCTCCCGGAGAGCGCCCGCAGGAAGGCTTCGGCGGCGACCGGCTCCTCCACGTCGATCCACTCCTCATCCAATTCCGCCAGCCCCGCGTGGTGGTCCCAGCGCTCGAGCGGCACCGGGCCGCCGAACAGCCGGGTCGCCCCGAGGTGGTCCAGGGTGGCGTCCCGCTCGGCCTCCTCACGGTCGGCCTGGATCACGTGCACCCGGGGGATGTCGAAGATCTCGCGCGCCGCTCGGGCCACCAGCGCGTTGACCTCCGGGTTGGCCGTCATGGCGACCAGGCGGAGCGCCCCGCCCGCCCCCGCCTCGCCCAGCAGGCGCTCCTGGAGCGCGTCCCCGCACACCACCCGCAGCCCCTCCTCCTCCGCCCGCCGGCAGCGCCAGCGGTTGCTGTCCACCACCGTCACCCGTCCGGCCTTCGCCAACACCCGGGCCAGCCGCCGCGCCAGGGGACCGGCGCCCACCACCACGGCGCCCTCCCGCTGCCCGCCCATACGGACGAGCTCCCCGCGCCGGCGGAGCCAGTCGGTCGTCCACTTGAGGAGCGCCGGAACCGTGGCGGTGGTGAAGATGGCCATGAACACCAGAATGGAGAAGATCTCCTGGCTGATCAGCCCCCGCTCCAGGCCGATCCCGGCCACGATGATCTCCACCGCGCCGCGGCCGTTCATGCCGGCGCCGATCGTCAGCCCCTCGCGCCAGCCGCGGCCGGTGGGCAGGTAGAAGAGCACCGTCCCCAGGACCTTGCCGGCGATCGCCACCCCGAGGATGGCGAGCAAGAGACCGAGGTCGGCGCCCCGGAAGACGCTGAACGAGACCGAGAAGCCGGCCGTCACGAAGAAGATCGGCGCCAGGAAGCCGATCGAGACCTCCCGGACCGCCCGCACCAGGTCGCGCGACAGGCTGCGGCCGAGCACGCTGTCCCGCAGGAAGAGGCCGGCGATGAAGGAGCCGAGGATGGCGTGGAGCCCCGCCACCTCGGCCAGCTCGCCGAAGGAGACGGCCAGCAGCACGACGAGCGTGAAGTTGAAGGTGCGCCCGGTGAGCCCGGCGGCGCTCAGCCGGCGCCCCGCCCACGGGAAGACCCGGGCCCCGATGGCGGCCGTGACCGCGAAGAAGAGGAGCGCCTTGGCCGCCACCCAGCCGAGCTCGCCCGGCGTGGGACTCCCCGTCTCGGCCACTCCCATGATGGCCGCGAACGCGATCAGGGCGAGGGTGTCGGAGACCACCGCGCCGACCATGAGGACGTGGGCGACGCGCGTGTCCAATATCTGGAGATCGGCCAGGATCCGGGACTTGGTGGCCAGGGAGGTCACGCCGGCCGCGATGCCGACGAACAGCGCCCCGACATGGGTCCCGCCGAACCAGAGGACGACGAAGTAGGCGAGGACGAAAGGCGTCACGAAGCCGCCGATGGCGGCCAGGAAGCCGGCGAGGGAGGAACGGCCGAGCTCCCGCGGCTCGATCTCCATCCCGATGTAGAGCATCATCACCAGGATGCCGATGTACGCCAGCACCTCGAGGGCGGGACCGCCGTGCAGGATCCCGATGAGCGGCGGGCCCAGCAGGATCCCGGCGAGCAGCTCGCCGAGGACGGCCGGATAGGCGAAGCGGTCGGCCACGTGCCCCGCCACCCAGGCGGTCAGCAGCACGGCCAGCAGGTTCAGGAGGTCTATCTCCAAGGGGTTCCCCGGCTAGGGTCCGTCAGGCTCCGGATCCGGACGGAGCGGGCGCCCCGTCAGGCTCGGCGGCCACGGTCACGTTCGGCGCGGTGAAGTGGAACAGCACGCGCGCGGGTCCGCCGAGCGCGGCGGCGGCTTCCGCGTACACGGCCGCCTGCACCGCGTACCCAGCCGCCACCCCGGCCGCCTCGGCCGCCTCGATCGCGTGTGTCTTGAAGTCGACGATCCACTTCCCATCCCAGTCGGCCGCCCCCGTCGCGCCCGCCTCGCGGAGCTTCTCCCGCACCCGGCCGGGAAGGGCCGGCTCCGCCGAACGGTACAGGTCGAAGGCGCCGATGCGCCACTCGCGCGGGCCGACGAGATGGACGAAGGAGAGCTCCCGCCAGTGCGCGCCCTCCACGTACCAGGCCCATTCCGGGCTGCGCACCACCCGCACGATCTCGCGCTCGAGCGCCCTACGATAGGGCGCGTCCCGGTCGAGGAGGGCCTCGAGCTCCGGCGCGCCGATCTCGGCGATCGCCTCGTTCAGCACCCGCGCGATCTCCCGCTCCTCCTCGATCCGCTCCAACACCCCGTGGATGAGCTGGCCCCGCACCTCCGGCGGGACTCCACCCTCGGCCGCCGCGGACGGGGCGGGGGCGAAGCGCTCGGGGAGCGCCACCCCGTGCTCGTACCGGAGCGACCAGGCGCGCGGGTCCCGCTCGCGCAACCGCAGCTCGGTGGCCGAGGAGAGGAAGGGGAAGGGCGGCCGCGCCACCGGCCGAATCAGCCCGGGCGGCTCGGCGGGGACGATGTCCTCCATCCAGTCGAGAGCCACCGGCGGGTCGCCGAGCCGCGTCTGGATCCCGCCGGCCTCGACGCGCCGCACGACCACCAGCGGAGCCTCCGCCGCACTCTCCCCGTCGGGCGAAGCGCCGGGATCCGCCCAACCGGGCTCGGAGGCGCCCGCCTCCGGCGGGGCGCCCGGCGCCGCCTCCCCCCCGGGCGCCGCGGGAACCGCGAACAGGCTGAACTGCCCGTCGCCGTTCTCCGGCTCGTCGTCGAAGCCGAACGCGTCGATCTGCCGCCCCGTGCCGGTAGCCGCGTCCGGGGCCGAGGCGCGGGGCCGCGCCCCCCGCCCCGCGCCGTAGCCGTCGCCCTCCGGCGGCCGACCGGGCTCGGGCTCGCTCCCGGCCTCGACCGACGAGTCGAGCGCGACGCCCAGCCACGCGCCGTAGCCGCTCCCGGCCTCCGCCGGACCGACGAGCACCACGCGGTCCCGGGCGCGCGTGAGCGCCACGTACAGCAGACGCGCCTCCTCCGCCCCGTCCTCCAGGACGGCGCGCTCGAAGAGCAGGGCGCAGCGCGGACCCCGCTCGTCCTTGACGGGCATGAGCGCCGGCCCGAGCTCCGGGTCGCTCCAGTAGCTTCCGCTCAGCCCGCTCGGCCCGGAGTCCGGCCCCTCGTCCGTGCCGATGAACAGGACGACCGGCCATTCGAGTCCCTTGGCCGAGTGGATCGTGCTCAGGGTGACGACATCGTCCGCCTCGCTGTAGAGTGGCGCCTGGGGGAGACCGAGATCCTGCTCGCCCCACCGGTCCCACAGCTCCAGGAAGCTGCCCAGCGGCAGGTGCCCGTAATCCTCCAGCAGCGACAGCAGCCGCTCCGTGTTGGCGAGCGCCTCGCGCGGCGCCGACCGGAGCAGGAGGTGGAGGCGGTACCCCGTCCGCACCAGGACCTCCTCGAGCAGGTCCGCCGCGTCGGCCCGGTCCACCAGCGCGCGGCCCTCCTCCAACGCCGCGAGGCCGCGCTCGAGCGCCTCCCGTTCCACCGCCTCGATCCGCTCGCCCTCGGGAGCGGGAAACGGCTCGATGCTCCCGGTCTCCACCCCGTCCAGCCAGCGCCGAGCCTGCCGGAGCAGCGAGCCTCCGCCGGTGGCCCGGTCGAGGCGGATGCGGGCCAGCACCTCGTCCCGCAGGCCGACGAAGGGCGAGCGCAGGAAGGCGGCCGCCCGCAGGTCGTCGTGGGGGTTGTCGAGCAGGCGGAGCACGGTGATCAGATCGATGACCTCCTGGCGGGCGGAGAGGCCGGAGGTCGCCGTGTTGTAACAGGGGATCCCGTGCTCCCGCAGCGCGGCCTCCACCTCGGCCAGGGCGGCGCGCGTCCGCGCCAGCACCGCGCAGTCGCGCCAGGAGAGCGGTCGCGGCGCGCCGCCGTCCGGATCGGTCGCCCGCGCCCCTTCCCGGCGGAGCGCCAGCAGCCGCGCCGCCAGCGCGCGGGCCTCCGCCCGCCGGCGCTCCTCCTTCCGTCCGGACGCCTCGACGGCCAGCCACTCCACCACCCCGACCGGGGTGTCCGGGCGGGCGGGGGCGGCCGCCCGGTAGCGCACGCGGCTCTCGGGAGACTCGGAGGCGAGCGCCTCCGCCCGCTCCTCGAGCGCATGCCCGCCGACGCGGTTCACGAACCGCACGACCCGCGGCTCGCTGCGGAAGTTCGCGGTCAGCTCCAGCCGGCGTCCCCGCCGCTCCATCGTCCGCGCGACCGCGTTCCACACCGAGATGTCGGCGCCTCGGAAACGGTAGATGCTCTGCTTCGGGTCGCCGACCAGGAAGAGGGACGGGCCGGAGCCGGTCTCGACCGCGTCGCCCTCCGCGGCGTCGGGACCGAGCTCCCCCGCCACGTCATCGCCGGCGGCGAGGCCGGCGATCGCGAAGGCGATGTCCCGCTGCGCCGCGTCCGTGTCCTGGAACTCATCGACCACGAGCAGGCGGAAGCGGCGGCGCACTCCCTCCAGCGCGGCCCGCGTGGAGGCCCCGGTCAGCAGCCGCCGGGCGTCCAGGACCAGGCTGTCGAAGTCGCGCGCGTTCTCCTCCTCGAGCCAGGCGCTCCACGCCGCCTTCGCCTCGACCGCCAGTTCGTGGAGCGCCGCGGTGGCCTCGAGCGCCCGGACCTCCTGCTCCTCCTCCTCGCCCCCCTCGGGCCAGCAGCCCGCCTCGCGGGCCCGGCGGGCGAGCCGCTCCGCCGACAGCCGCCCGTTCTCGCACCAGGCCTCGTAGCGGCTCGCCCGCCACCGCACGTCGCGCAGGGCCTCCCGGACGCGGCCGATCGCGCCGCTGCGGTAGCCCCAGCCGTAGAGGCCGTGCCGCTTCACCAGGGCGGCGGTCGGCGGGTCGCCGCCCGACAGGCGCTCGAACAGCAGGTCCCGGATGATCTCGTCCAGGCGGAGCCGCGCCTCGCGCTCGTCCAGGACGCGGAAGGTCGGATCGATGCCGAGCCGGAGGGCATGCTCCCGGAGGATCTCGGCGCAGAAGCCGTGGATCGTGCCGACCGCGGCGCGGTCCACCTCCCAGCGGAGCGCGTGGCCCCGCTCGGAGGCCTCGATCGCGCTCCGCAGCTTGGCCTTCAGGTCGTGGGCCGCCTTTTCGGTGAAGGTGACCGCCGCGATCTCGTCCAGCCGACAGGGGTCGGGACAGGGCCTGATG
The DNA here is from genome assembly GCA_964613475.1 of uncultured Gemmatimonadota bacterium. GTDB lineage: Bacteria > Gemmatimonadota > Gemmatimonadetes > Palauibacterales > Palauibacteraceae > CAZTGV01. Next base: position 14,141 of record CAZTGV010000019.1, on the reverse strand, counting down.
GGCGCCCCATCCGACTTCCGCGCCCCGACCTCGAGCCCGAGCCGCCACAGGATCTTCCCGACTACGGTCGTCGTCTTCCCGGTCCCCGCGCTGGCGGTGAGGAGCAGGTGGCCGTCGGCGGCGATCGCCTCCGCCTGCTCGTCGGTCCACCGCATGTCACGCATCGGCCCGTGCCTCCGGGTCGTCGAAGCGGGAGCCCTCGGTCAGCCGCGCCTCCGTCCGGGCCACCTCCAGGCCGGGCTGCCAATCGGAGAGCCGCGCCGAGGCGGCCTGCACGGCCTCGAAGAGCCCGGCGCGCACCCGGCCCGGGATGGAGAGGGCGAAGGAGAGCACGCCGGGCAGGCGGTCCCGTCGGAGGGCGGCGCCGTCCCAGGTGCAGTGCTTGATGGAGCGGAGCACCCCGACCCGGGGCTCCCCGATCCCCAGCTCCGCCGCGGCGGCCATGTAGAGGGCGGGCTGGAGCAGCGCGCCGTCGCCGTACCCCTGGCGAGACGGGATCCCCCCGGACTTGAAGTCCACCACCTTGAGGGGCGCCTCCGGCGCCGCGGTGCCCTTCGCGGCCTTCTTCCCGCGGGACCGTTCCCGCAGACGGTCGATGCGGTCGATGCGGCCGCGAAGCAGCAGTCGGGCGGGCCGGCCCGCCCGGTCGGTCCCGGCGAGCGTCACCGGAGGCGGCTCGCCGGGGTCGCGCCCTCCGAAGGAGAGCTCGACCGCGATCGGTGTGTCCCCCGACTTGCCGAGCTGCACCAGCTCGCCGGCCAAGAACTCGCGCACCCGTTCGCGCACGTCCTCTCGGGTGACCGCCCACAGGGAGGGGAGCCCGAGCCAGGCGCTCGCGTCCGCCTCGAAGTCGCGGAACACCTCGTCGCAGATCGCCTCGAACCGATCGGCGACGGGACCTTCGAGCGCCGCGGGCGGACCCTCGAGCCGCTCGCCCCAGAACCGCTCCAGGATCGCGTGCGCCACCGAGCCGAAGGCCAGAGGGCTCGTCTCCTCGCCCGCCTCCTCGGTCTCTCCGAGCCGCAGCACCCGGTCCAGGAACCAGTCGAAGGGACGGCGGGCGTACGCCTGGAGCTGGCTGGCGGACCACACGCAGTCGTCTCCGAAGCGCTCCGCGATCCAGTCGAGGACCACCGGGTCGCGGACCCGTCCGTTCCAGGCGTGCGGCCGCTCGGAGGGCGGGCGTCCGGCGCCGCCGAGCACCGGGTCCAGGGCGCCCGTCCGCAGCTCCTCCGCGTAGGCGCCGAGCACGGCGTGCCGGAGGCGCGCCGGGTCCAGCGCCGGAAACGGGGCGCGGTCGCCTCCGGCGCGGCGGCGGCGCAGGCGCTCGGCGTCGGCCCGCCGGCGCGCCGCCTCGTGCACGGCTCGGCCCGCCCGGTCGCCGCCGGCCGCGCGGCCCGCGGCCGCTCCGTCCGAGTCGCCGTCCGCGGGCGGCCCGTCCGCCTCCCCGGCAGGGGCGTGGAGGACGCGCGGTAGCTCGCTGGCCGGATCGTGCGCCGGGACCATGAGGGAGGGAAGCCGCGGGACGCCCCGCGCGTCCGTCGTCCGATAGGTGACCGTCACGTCGTCGCCGGCCGTCACGGAGCGCCACAGGGCGCGCTCCCGACGCAGCGCCGCCTCGTGGCTGGTGAGCGGCAGGCCGGCCTCGGCCAGCCGGCCTCGCTCCTCGTCCGAGAACACGGAGGCGGCGTGCGCCGCCTTGGGAAACTCCCCGTCGTTCGCATGGATGAGGAAGGTGTGCCGGTAGGGCGTGAGGGCGGCCTCGTGCGCCTCCAGCACCTGGGCCCCGGTCTTGAGCGGGGTGGTCAGCGCCAGCTCGTTCGCCTCCAGGAGACGCCGAAGGCGTCCGTGCCAGTCGGCCACCGCGAGCGGCTCGCGGGCGCCGCCGAGCACGCCCTCCTCGAGCAGCGCCTTCCACTCGCGCAGCATCTCCTCCAGCCGGAGCACGCCCCGCTGGTCGAGCCGCACGATGTCGTAGCGCTCGGCCGCGGGCCGGCAGAGCCGGCGGCGGAAGTCCAGCCGGCGGCCCGCGAGCCACTCCAGCGTGAGCGCGATCCACGCCTCCTCGGGCCGCGTCTCCTCGAGCGGCTCGACCGCCTCCCGGAAGGCGGCGAGGCCCTCCACCGCCTCCCTGGCGCGGTCCGCGTAGACGCCTTCGCGCGCCAGCTTCCAGCCGTCCTCGGCCGCCGCGGCGTCGCGGGCGCGCGCGATCCACTCCGTCCACGCGGCCAGGCCCTGGATGCGCCGCTGGCGCTGGAGGTAGTCGAGGATGCGCGCATCCAGATCCACATCGAAGTAGGGGCTGGAGAGGGTCTGGCGGAGCGAGCGGTAGTCCCAGCGGCGCGCGGCCCCGTGAAACAGAGCCAGCAGCGCCTTGAGCGCGGGCACCTCCGCGAGCGGGGTGCGGAGGCGCGCGGTGGTCGGAACGCCCGCGGCGGTCAGCGCCCGGTAGGCGAGGCGCAGGTCCCGCCGGCCCGACCGGGCCACCACCGCCACCTGGTGGGGCTCGACCTCCGTCTCGGCCAGGAGGCGCTTCACCCGGCCGGCCACCCACTCCGCCTCCCGCAGCGCGTCCGGCGCGGGCTGGACGCGGACGGGGGGGTCGGCCGCAAAGGCGTCGCCGTCACCCCCGGCGACCGCCGCCTCCACCCAGGGCGCGGCGCCGTCGCCCCCGGTTCCCGCCGCATCGCGCCCGGGCGCCGCCGCGCCCCCCGCCCGGGTCCAGGAGGCCGGGAGCACCTCCACCCCCTCCACCGGCAGCTCGCGCTCCCATTCGGAGGGCTCCTCCTCCAGCACGAGGTAGACGGAGACCGTGACCTCGGCCTGCTCCGCCAGGGCGCGGAAGAGTCGGCGGCGGCCCCGGAGCGAGGTGATCCCGTACACGTGGAGCGCCGCCGCGCCGCCGATCGCCTCCGGCAGCCCCCCTGCCTCGATCCGCTCCGCCAGCCGGGCGTGGACCGCGCGGGGATCGAAGCGCTTCCGCTCCGCCAGCTCCCGCAGGTAGGCGGCGTAGGTCCGCACCAGCCACTCGTTCCGGCGCCGGGCGAACGCGTCGCCCGGCAGCGCCTCCAGCGCATCCCGCAGCCGCCGCGGCCCGACGCCCTCCGGCAGGAGCTCGCTGAACACCGCGTCCAGCATGTGCGCCTGGGCGGGGCCGCGCTCCCGGCCGGTCTCCCCGAGACCGTGCCGGCGTCCCTCCCGCGCGGCCAGCCGGGCCACCAGCAGGCGTGCGGTGAGGAGGCCGATCGGCCGCTCCCGGATGCCGAAGCGCGCCGGAAGCTCCGAGAAGAAGGAGACGGGCGGCGCGAGCCAGCCGCGCAGGCCACGCCGCGCCGCCCGCTCGAAGGCGGCGTCCCGCTGGCTCCGGTGGGCGAGCCACAGGTGCGCGTCGTGCGACTCCGGTCCGGTCGCGCGCCCCGCCCGCTCGAGGAAGCGGTCGACGCACGTCTCCCACAGCGCGCGGCTGGACGGGGAACGGATCAGATGGAGCGGCATGCCGGAATCTATGATACCGGGCGCGGCGGGCGAGCCGCGAGACCGGCCGGGCCGCCTCCCGCCCGCGTCATCCGGCGCGCAGGGGCCGCGAGCGGATCCAGCGCCCCGCCAGAGTGGTCGCGCGCACGCTCATCAGCGCGACGATTCCCCACCACACGCCCGGCAGACCCCAGCCGAGGGGGAGGACGAGGAGCAGCACCCCCGCGGCGACCGCGGCGGCCAGCGCCATTTGGACCGCCAGGAAGCGGAACGCCTCGGCGCCGATGTAGATCCCGTCCCACACGAAGACGAGCGCGTTCAGCGGCTGCATCCAGATCACGAACGGGAGGATCCGGTCGACCGTCCCGACCACCGCCGCCTCGTCGGTGAAGATGGCCGGGAGCCACGGCCGCACGGCCAGCAGCGCCAGGGCCAGCAGCACCGAGAGGCCGGCGCCCCAGGCGAGCATCCGGTTCGAGATCCGGCGCGCCACCGCCGCCGCGCCGAGGCCCCGGTACTTGGCCACCATCGCCTGGGCCGCGACGGCCAACGGGTCGACCAGCAGCGCCAGGAGCAGCCAGAGCTGGCTCGCCACCTGGTGGGCGGCGACCTGCACCGTGCCCACCCGCGTCGCCACCGCGGTGGCCAGGGTCATCGTCCCGATCAGGGCGCCCGTGCGGACCGCCAGCTCGGCGCCCACGCGCAGGAAGGGGAGGAGCTCCGCCGGCCGCGGCACCGCCGGCCGCACGCCGAGAGCCTCGCGCCGCGTGACGAGGATCAGGCGCGCGAACCAGAGGGCGCCGATCCACTGCGCGATCGTGGTCGCCCAGGCCGCCCCCTCCAGCCCCCAACCGAAGCCGAAGATGAGGAGGGGGTCCAGCACCAGGTTCACCGCGTTGAGCCCCAGGGTGACGACCAGCGGGGTGCGCGTGTCCTGGAAGCCCCGGAAGACGCCGTGACCCGCGGTCACGAGCAGGACCGCCGGGCCGGCCAGCGCCCGGATGCGCAGGTAGGAGACGGCCGGGTCCAGCAGCTCCCCGCCCGCGCCCATGGCGCGGGCGATCGGAACGGCGAGGAGCTGGAGCAGGACCACCACCACGGCCCCCAGCGTGAGCGCCAGGGCGAGCGCCTGCACGGCCAGCCGGCCGGCGGCCGCCCGGTCGCCCCGCCCCACCTCGCGGGCCACCATCGGCGTGGTGCCGTAGGCGAGGAAGTTGAACACGACGAACGTCATCGAGAAGACGGCCGTGTTCACCCCGAGCGCCGCCAGCGGGACCACCCCGAGCCGGCCCACGAAGACCGTGTCGACCAGCGAGACGAGCGGGTCGGCGGCGAGCGTGCCGAGCGCCGGGAGCGCCAGGGCCAGCATCTCCCGGTCGTAGCGGTTCAGCCAGGCCGCTCCGATCCACCGGCCCCCGGTCACCGGAGGGAAAGCGGGGCCCTGCGCGGTGGGACCGCCGCGGGCTCACGCCGGGCGGCGCGGCGGGCCGGCCCGGAGCGCGCCGGGCGGCGGGGGAGGGTCAGACCGCGGCCAGGCGCTCCCGGAAGACCCGGAGGAGCCCACCGGCGAGGATCATCTCCACCTGTCGGTCGGAGAGCCCGTGGCGCACCCGGTAGCGCTCGCCGCGGGTCGCGTTCTCCAGCTCCAGGCCGGAGCCGGCGCGCAGCGCCTCGTGGATGCCCCCGAGCCGGAGCCGGTCGCCCTGCTCCACCCGGTCGTGGTCGTCCGCGTCCTCGAAGATCAGGGCCAGGACGCCGAAGTTGGCGAGGTTCTGCCAGTGGATGCGGGCGAAGCTCTTGGCCACCGCCACCCGGAGCCCGAGGTAGCGGGGCGCGATCGCCGCGTGCTCGCGGCTCGAGCCCTGCCCGTAGTTCGAGCCTCCCACCACGATGTGCCCGCCCCGCTCCTTCTCGGCCATCGCCCGGTCGTAGTAGGACTCGTCCACCACCCGGAAGACGAACTTGCTGATCTCGGGGATGTTGCTCCGGAAGGGCAGGATGCGGTTCCCGGCCGGCATGATCTCGTCGGTCGAGAGGTCGTCGCCCACCTTGAGGAGCACCGGGCCCTCGAACTCATCCGGAATCGGCTCGAACTGCGGGAGCGATACGATGTTCGGGCCCTTGCGGAGCGGCACGCTCCGCGCCTCGTCCGCGGGCGGCGGCGCCACCAGCATGTCCGTGTTGATCGTGATCTCGTAGGCCGGGATGGACGCCGGCCACCCGATCCCGAGCTCCTCCTCCAGGTCGCGGGGATCGGTGATGCGGCCGGTGAGCGCCGAGGCCACCGCCGTCTCCGGGCTGCACAGGTACACCTTGTCCTCGCGCGTGCCGGAGCGGCCCGGAAAGTTGCGCGGAACCGTCCGCAGGCTGATCTCGTCCGTGGCCGGCGCCTGCCCCATCCCGATGCAGCCGTTGCACCCCGCCTGGTGGATCCGCGCCCCCGAGCGGATGAGCTCCTGGAGCAGGTCCATCTCGACCAGGTTCTCGAGCGTCTGCCGCGAGGTCGGGTTGACGTCCAGCGACACCCGCGGGTGGACCTGCCGCCCCTTCACCACGAGGGCGGCCACCGCGAAGTCCCGCAGACCGGGATTGGCGGAGGAGCCGATGTACGCCTGATAGATCTCCGGCCCCGCCGCCTCCCGCACGGGCACCACGTTCCCCGGGCTCGAGGGGAGCGCGATCAGCGGCTCGAGGCTCGAGAGCTCGATCTCCTCGTGCACGTCGTACTCCGCGCCCTCGTCGGCCACGATCTCGACGAACTCGTCCTCACGGCCCTGGGACGCCAGGAAGCGCCGGACCATCCCGTCCGAGGGGAAGACGGTCGTCGTCGCGCCGAGCTCGGTGCCCATGTTCGCGATCACGTGCCGGTCCATCGCGTGGAGCGAGGCGAGCCCCGGCCCGTAATACTCGATGATCCGGTTCACGCCGCCGTCCACCCCGTGCCGCCGGAGCATCTCCAGGATCACGTCCTTGGCGCTCACCCAGGGCGGGAGCTCGCCGGTGAGCTTCACCCCCCAGATCTCGGGCATCTTCACGTAGAAGGGCTCGCCGGCCATGGCGAGCGCCACCTCGAGGCCCCCCGCGCCGAAGGAGAGCATGCCGAGCGAGCCGGCGGCCGGGGTGTGGCTGTCCGACCCGACCAGCGTCTTTCCGGGGATCCCGAAGCGCTGCATGTGGACCGGGTGGCTCACCCCGTTCCCGGCGCGGCTGTACCAGACCCCGAAGCGCTGGCAGGCGCTCTGGAGGAACAGGTGGTCGTCCGCGTTCTTCCAGTCGGTCTGAAGCAGGTTGTGGTCGACGTACTGGGCGGAGAGCTCGGTGCGGACCCGGTCCAGGTCCATCGCCTCGAGCTCCAGCATGACCGTGGTGCCCGTGGCGTCCTGGGTGAGGGTCTGGTCGATCCGGAGGCCGATCTCCTCCCCCGGGACCATGCGTCCCTCGACCCGCCTGGCCTCGATCAGCTTCCGACTGACGTTCTTCGGCATGCGCTCTCCCATGTCGGGAAAAGTGTCTCTCCGTGGGGGCGACCGCAATCGAAACGCCGCGCCCGAAGGCGCCTCGGACGGCCCCCCATGGCGGCTCGCCACGGCCCCCTCGCGACGGACGACTCGAGGCTCGCGCCCCGGCCGGCCGGGGCGCGGCGGCGGCCCCGCCCCCTTGCGCGGCGGGGTCGCCGCCCCTAGCTCTCGAACCCGGCGGGAAGGAGAGGATTCCATGACTCTCGGATCGGAGGTCTCCATGCGCGCACGTTGGCCACGTCTCGCCGTCCTCGCCCTCTGTTTCCTCGCGGCTCCCCTGGCGGTCACCGCCTGCGGCGAGCAGGCGGAGATGGGAGAGGACACCGCCATGACGGACGAGGATGCCGAAACGACCGCGCAGACGGACGCGGCGGCCATGGGCGAGCAGGACCCCCTGGAGGGCGAGCACGACCTGGGCGAGGGACGCCGGGTGATCGTGCAGGACGGGGCGTACACGGTGTACGAGGGCGATTCGGCCGTCGTGGAGGGCAGCTATACCTACGCCGCCGACACGGTGACCTTCGTCGATTCCGGCGGTCCGATGTCGTGCGGTCCGGACGCCCGGGGCGTCTACCTGCTCTCGATGGATGCGGAGGGGGAGCCTTCCCTGGAGCTGGTCGAGGATCCGTGCGAGGGACGCCGCCAGGACATCACCGGCGAGGACGGCGAGGCGGCGGGGGAGAACGACTGAGCTGACGCGCCGACAACACCGCCCGGCCCGGCCGGGCGGTTCGAGGCCGCGTGGACGTCCGGCGAGGGCGTCGCGCGGCCTTTCGCGTTCCGGAAGGGGCGGCGGGAGCGGCCGGGACACCGGGCGGGCGGGTCGGGCTGGCAACACTCTTGCTCCCCGCTGAGGAGCGACCATGCCTTTCCAGAGCGTCAATCCGACGACCGGCGAGCCCGTCCGCAGCTTCCCCTCGCTGGACGACGCCGCGCTCGGCGCCGCGATCGGCCGCGCCGAGGAGGCCTTCCGCGATCACCGGCACCTCCCGCTCGAGGAGCGCGCCCGGCGGCTCGAGCACGCGGCGACGATCCTCGACCAGGAGGCGACCGAGTTCGGCCGACTGATGGCGATGGAGATGGGGAAGCCGCTCCTCCAGGCGCGCGCCGAGGCCGAGAAGTGCGCGCGCGCCTGCCGGTACTACGCCGAGCGGGGCCCCGACCTGCTGGCGGAGGAGGACGTGGCCACCGAGGCCCGCCGGAGCTTCGTCCGCTACGCGCCGATCGGCCCCGTGCTCGGCATCATGCCCTGGAACTTCCCGTTCTGGCAGGTCTTCCGGTTCGCCGCCCCGGCCGTCATGGCGGGCAACGTGGTCCTGGTGAAGCACGCCGGCAACGTCCCGCGCTGCGCCCTCGCCCTCGAGGACGTCTTCCGCCGGGCCGGGTTCGCCGAGGGGACCTTCCAGAACCTGTTCATCGAGGTGGAGCAGGTCGGGCGCGCGATCGAGGACGAGCGCGTCCGGGGCGTGAGCGTCACGGGCAGCCGGCGCGCCGGCCGGGAGGTGGCGCGGCAGGCGGGCGCGGCGCTCAAGAAGACGGTGCTCGAGCTCGGCGGAAGCGACCCGTTCATCGTGATGCCAAGCGCCGATCTCGACCGGGCGGCCGAGACGGCCGTCCGGGCCCGCACGATCAACAGCGGTCAGTCCTGCATCGCGGCCAAGCGGGTGATCGTCCACGAGGCGGTGGCCGACGAGTTCGAGCGGCGCTTCGTGGACGGGATGGCCGGCCTGGCCGTCGGGGACCCGCTGGACGAGGAGACGGAGGTCGGACCGCTGGCCACCCGGGAGATCCTCGACACCCTGGAGGAGCAGGTCTCGGCCAGCGTGGAGGCGGGCGCCCGCGTCCTGACGGGTGGACGCCGGCTCGAGCGCGACGGCTTCTTCTACGAGCCGACCGTCCTGGCGGACGTCCCGGAGGGGTGTCCGGCGTACGCCGAGGAGCTCTTCGGACCGGCCGCCGCGCTCTTTCGGGTCCCAGGACGGGAGGAGGCGGTCCGGCTGGCGAACGATACCGCGTTCGGCCTCGGAGCCTCCGTCTGGACGGAGGACCGGGACGAGGCGGGCCGGTTCATCGAGGGGCTCGAGACGGGGCTGCTGTTCGTGAACGGGATGGTGGCCTCCGACCCCCGCCTTCCCTTCGGCGGGGTGAAGGAGAGCGGTTACGGCCGCGAGCTGGGCGTCCACGGGCTGCGGGAGTTCGTGAACGTGCAGACCGTCTGGATCGAGGAGTCGGACGCCGACTGATCCCGCTCCAACCTTTCCCCTCCATCCTTCATCTTACCGTCGAGCGCAGGGGCCGCGCCGCGGCGCGCGGGGCGTCCGGAACCCCGGGGACGGAGCCGATCCAGACGTTGGAGGCGGCCACGGAGCAGCTGGAAGCGTCGGATGTCGCGGCGGCGGCGGCGGGAGACGCGCGGGCCTTCGAGCGCCTGTACCGGCGGCACGTCGGACGGGTGCACGGGCTGGCCCGCCGGATGGCCGGCCCGCACGCGGCGGACGAGCTGACGCAGGACATCTTCGTCCGCGCGTGGGAGAAGCTGGACACCTTCCGCGGGGAGGCGGCGTTCGGCTCCTGGCTGTACCGACTCGGGGTGAACGTGATCTACAACCGGCAGCGGAAGGCGGGCGCCCGGGCCCGCCGGATCATCGCCTCGGAGGCCGCGGTCGCCGCGGCCCCCGCTCCGCGCCGCCGGCTGGAGGCGGTGCTCGACTTCGAGGAGGCGATCGAGAAGCTGCCCGAGGGAGCGCGCCAGGTGTTCGTGCTGCACGACGTGGAGGGCTACAAGCACCGGGAGATCGCCCAGCTGCTCGACGTCACCGCGGGCACCTCGAAGTCGCAGCTCCACCGCGCCCGGATGCTCCTGCGCGAGCAGATGGACCGATGAGCACGGAGGCACGATGACGGACGCGTGGACGGACCGACTGTCCGAGTATCTGGACGGCGAGCTGCCGGAGGAGACGGCCGCCCGGCTGGAGGCGCACCTGGCGACGTGCGCCGCCTGTCGGGAGGTCCTCTCGGGCCTGCGGCGGGTCGTGGCGCGCGCCCGGGGCCTGGAGGACCGACCGCCGACCCGCGACCTGTGGCCCGCGATCGAGGCGCACATCCGGGAGGCCCCGGCGGCCGCGCGGCCGGCGGTCGGGGGTCGGGCGGAGGGGCGGCGGGAGGCGGCGCGTCCCGGGGGCGTCCGGCGGCTGGCGCTCACCCTGCCCCAGTGGGCGGCCGCGGCCGCCGCGCTCGTGCTCCTCTCCGCCGGCACGATGTTCATGGTGATGGCCGGCCCCCAGGGCGACCCGGGCGCCGGCCCGGTCGCGACCGGGGACGCGGCCCCTGCACTCGGTCCGGCGGCAGGGCCGGAGGCCGGCCTGGTCGGCGGTTTCGAGGGCCCGTCGCGCGGTTACGACCAGGCGATCGCGCAGCTCGAGACCATCCTGACCGAGGCGGGGGGCGCCCTGGACACGGCGACCGTCCGCCGCCTGCGCGAGAGCCTGGCGAAGGTGGACCGGGCGATCGAGGAAGCGCGCGCGGCGCTCGCCGAGGACCCGGCCGACCCTTACCTGCGGCAGCACCTCGGCGAGACGATGCGCAAGAAGGCGACGCTGCTCCGACAGACGGTCACCCTGGTCACCTCCCAGAGCTGAGGGAAGACGCGCAATGACGACGATCATGCAAACGGCCGTCGCGGGCCTGATGGCCGCGGCGGGACTTCAGGGCGGGGGAGAGCCGCCCGGCGCGGCGGCCGTGGTGCCGGGGGCATCGCGGCCGGCGGCGGCGATCGCCGCCACGGCGGACACGACCGTCCCGGTGGCCGCGGGCACGCGCCTCATCGTGCACCTGCACAAGGGATCCGTCCGGGTCGGCACCTGGGAGCGGCAGGCGGTCCGGATCACGTCCGACCCGCCGGCGCCGCCGAGCCTCAAGATGGGCACGGACGGCAAGTTCCTCCGGGTGCACGTGGGTCCCGCCTCGGACGGCGGCTCGGTCGATCTGGCCCTCACCGTGCCGGCGACGATGGCGCTCGACCTGTCCGCGCCGTTCGCCGACCTCACCCTGGAGGGCACCCGCGGGCAGGTGACGCTCGAGACCGTCTCCGGGGACATCGTGGTGCGGGGCGCCGCCCGCTCGGTCACCGTCCGCGCGGTCGACGGCGACGTGCGGGTGGAAGGCGCCCGGGGCACCGTGCAGGTCCACTCGGTGGACGGCGACATCGAGATCGTGGACGTGGAGGGGGACGTGGCCGCCGAGGCGATCGACGGGGACGTCCGGCTGCTCGGGGTCCGCTCTGCCAGCGTCCGCCTCTCCACGGTCGACGGCGACGTGCGCTACGACGGCGAGATCCGCGACGGCGGACGCTACCGCTTCATCACCCACGACGGAGTGATCGTGGCGGCCGTGCCGGAGCGGGCGAACGTCGCCGTGGCGGTGCGCACCTACGCGGGCGAGTTCCACTCGAGCTTCCCGGTCACCCTGCAGACGGGCCCCGAGAAGCGGTTCGAGTTCGCGCTGGGCGACGGCTCGGCGCGCATGGAGCTGGAGGCGTTCGACGGCGAGATCCGGCTGGTGCGCCCGGGCGAGACCGGGGCGGGCGGTCGGTGACCTCGGCGCGTCGGGCCGCGATCGACCCCGAACCAAGGAGAGACGGACGATGATCGGAACGCGACGGTTCGATGCGACGACGCGGCGCGGAGCGCTCGCGGTCTCCGGCCTCGCCCTGCTGGTCCTGCAGGCGGCTCCCGCCGCGGCCCAACAGGAGGAGCGCTTCACCTGGACCGGTTCGGTCGAGACCGGACAGACGGTGGAGGTGAAGGGGGTGAACGGGGCCGTTCACGCGGTTCCCGCCGACGGCCCTCGGGTGGAGGTCACGGCGCTGAAGACGAGCCGCCGTGGCGATCCTTCATCCGTACGGGTCGAGGTGGTCGAGCACGCCGGAGGGGTGACGCTCTGCGCCGTCTATCCGACCCCCGGCGGCCAGCCGGCCAACGAGTGTCGGCCGGGCGGGGGCGGCCGCATGAACGTCCGGGACAGCGACGTGAAGGTGGAGTTCACCGTCCGGGTGCCCGACGGGGTCGGCTTCACCGGGCGCACCGTGAACGGCGGGATCTCGGCGCTCGACCTGACCGGCGACGTCGCCGCGACCACGGTCAACGGCGGCGTCGACGTGCGCACCAGCGGGTCCGCCTCCGCCGAGACGGTGAACGGCGGCATCGAGGCGGCGCTCGGACGCGCCGCGAGCGGCGGCACGCTCCGCTTCCAGACCGTGAACGGCTCGATCCGGCTCCAGCTCCCCGACGACGCGGGGGCGAGGGTGCGCGCCGAGACGGTGAACGGCCGGCTCGAGACGGACTTCCCGCTCACCATCCAGGGTGGCGTGCCGGCGGGGCCACGGCGCATCGAGGGAACGATCGGGGCGGGGGGCGCGACGCTCGAGCTGCGGACGGTGAACGGGACGATCGCGCTGCGCCGCGAGGGCTGACCCCGCTCAGCCCCCCTCGCGCGGGACGAGCGCCACCGCCCGCAGCGGTCCGCCCGTCCCGCCCGCGATCTTCATCGGCAGGGCGAACAGGTACGCCCCGCGCGGAGGGAGCGCCTCGAGGTTCGCCAGGTTCTCGAATCCCGGCACGCCGGCCGCGGCGGCGATCCGATGGACGGGGAAGTCGCTCGAGCGGCCGTAGTCGATCGAGGCGACATCGGCGCCGAGCGCCGCCACCCGCCTCTCCTCGACCAGCAGGCGCGCCGCCTCCGCCCCGTAGCTCGGGAAGCGGAGCCGCGAGGCGTCGCCGGGCGTGTCGTCGCCCAGGTAGGCGGCACGGTCGGGCCAGCGCGCGCCCCATCCGGTGCGCAGGAGGACGAGGGTCCCGGGCTCGATCCGGCCGTGCCGCGCCTCGAAGGCGCGCACGTCCTCCGGACGCAGCCGGTAGTCGGGGTCCCGCTCGGCGGCCTCCCGCACGTCGATCACCGCGACCGGTCCCACCAAGCGGTCCAGCGGGATGGACGCCGCATCGGCGCCCTCGGCGTGGAAGTGGATCGGCGCGTCCAGGTGCGTCCCCCCGTGCTCCGGCGTGCAGAGCGCCGCGGCCGCGTAGAAGTAGCCGCCCTCCGTCTCCCCGTAGGACAGCGTGTCGAGCCGGAAGGCGGCAGGGGCCGTCGGCCAGTAGACCGTCTCATCGTCGAACGGGTGGGTGAGGTCCACCAGCCGCCACGCGTCGAGCTCGATCTCCTGGGCGGGGGCTGGCCGGGCCCCCGTCGCGAGCGCGGCCAGCGACAGGACCGCGAGCGCGGCCAGGGTCGGCGCGAGGGCCGGGACGAGGCGGGACGGTCGCACGGCGCGGCCTACTGCGGTCGCTCCTCGATCTCGGCGTCCCAGCGAACCTCCACCGCCCCGCGCAGCGACCGCGCCGTCGGGCACTTGGAGGCGTGGCGCTCGAGCGCCCTGTCCACCGTCTCCCGCGAGCCGGGGGGAATGCGGAGCCGGTATCGGACCACGACCTCCGTCAGCACGGGCAGCCCGTCCCGCACCTCGTTCACCCCCTCCACCTCGGCGACGATGTCGTCGGGCTCCAGCGAGATCCCGCGCACCTCCAGTGCGCCGTTGAGGGTTCCCAGCATTCACCCGCCGGTCGCTGCCACGATGTAATCGACCGGCAGTGGAAGGTCTTTGGCATCGATCCGGTAATGCCGCTTCACCGCCCCGTGCACGCCCATGTCGAACTCGCCGCCCGCCTCCATCCGGGCCCGGCGGTGCACGCCTTCCACTTTCCGGATGGTGGCCCTGGCGCGGTAGAACGGCTCGGACACGAAGCGGCTCCTTCCGAGATCGGTGACGGCGTGAAGCGGGCGACGCCGATCGACGCGCCACACGTTCCGGGGCGCGCCGGATGAACCTAGGGGCGGGGATTCGGGGGAAGCAAGAACGGTCGAGGATGAAAAAAGAGGGGCGGCCCGTGTGGACCGCCCCTCGCTGAAGCCCGGACGAGCAGGGCGTCAGGCCAGGTCGTCCTCCATCCCGGCATCCTCGCCGTTCCGGCGGCGCAGGCGCGCGCCGGCGTAGCCGAGCAGCCCCAGCCCCACCAGCGTGGTCGAGACCGGCTCCGGCACTTCCGTCATCGGCGGATCGCCGTCGGAGGGGGTGTAGTAGTCGCCGAGGTCATCGCC